>JANWIF010000137.1 GCA_025450035.1 Gemmatimonadaceae bacterium | reverse complement strand
TGAAGAAATATCGAAAGTCACCGCCCAGCGCCACGCTTGCATTCGAGTGCGGCGCCCACGCCGGGATTCGTGTTCAACGATTCGAGCGGGATGCGCATGCGCCGCGTCCAGCTCGGGTACTCATCGGGAGGCACACCGGGGAGGTTGACCGGTTCGGTTTCACCGGTGAGATCGTCGAGGGAAAGGCCAACGAGGTTGGCGGGCGTGGCGCAGAGAAAGCGATGCACCGCGGCGCACAGCTCCGCACCGGTGAGCGCAACGGGATCGCGTTGCGCATCGAGCGCGCCATCGGTGACGAGGCGGCGGAAGAGCGCGCGCCGTGCGCTCGCGCGCGCGGCGCGCGCCCTGGCGTATTCGGTGGGGGTCGCGATGAGTCCGTGCTCGTGGCGCAACTCGAGATCGCGGCCCCGCCAGAAGCCGGCGAGCGGCGGCAGGTCGTGGGTGTTCGCGGTCGCGAGCGACAGCGGCTCGTACGCTGCGGCGCGACGGAAGGAACCCTTCCGCGCGCGCTCGAATAGCAGGACGCGCGAGCCGTGTATCCCCCACGCGCGGAGCATGGGTGGGACTTCCGGCGGAACGGTTCCCAGGTCTTCGCCGACAATGATGGCGCGGTGCCGCGCGCTCTCCAGCGCGAGGATGCCGAGCAGATCGTTCGTGGGCACGCGCACGTACGCGCCCTCGTGGACCGGCCGGCCTTCGGGAATCCAGAACTGCCGGAACAGGCCGAGCACGTGATCGATGCGCAGCGCTCCGCCATGGCGGAGTGACGCGCGCAGGAGCGCGATCCAGTAGGCGTAGCGATCATCGTGCAGCCGGTGGGGTGAGATGGGCGGCATGCCCCAATTCTGTCCCTGGGGCGCGAGCGGGTCGGGCGGCGCGCCGACAGTGACGCCGGAGGCGAAGAGATGCTGGTACGCCCACGCATCACTTCCGTTAGGCGCGGAGCCGATGGCGAGGTCCTGATAGATGCCCATGGACAGGCCGGCATCGCGCCCGCGTTGGGCGGCGTGCGCGAGCTGGTCGTCGAGCACGAACTGCAGCCAGCGGTGGAAGTCCACGCGCTCGCGATGGGCCGCACGGAACTCGGCGACGGCGGGAGATGACGGCACGCGATAGGCCGCCGGCCATTCGCGCCACGATGCGGCGGGCGCGAAGTGTTCGTCGAGCGCGCAGAACGTCGCGTGCGCGGTGAGTGCGTCGCCTTCGCGCGTCACGTACCGCTCGTACGCCGCGCGGCGCGGATCATCCGCGGCGTCGTGGTGGGTGCGAAACGTGGAGTGCAGCGCCTCGAGTATCGGACGTGCGAGCGAGGTGGCGCGCTCGTATTCGACGCGTGTTCCGGCGCGCAGGTCGGCGAGCTCGGCGCGCACGGCGGTGGATGAGAGCAGTGCGCGCGCCGCGTCGCTGGCGGCGAGCTCCGGGATGGCTTCGATGTCGAGGTAGGCCGGGCTGCGAAAGAGCCGGCTCACGGGGCTGTACGGGGAGATGTCGTGCCCCGTGTTGCGCAGCGCGTGCAGCGGGTTGATGCCTACGAACGACGCGCCGTGTGCCGCGCTCCACTCGGCGAGGCGGGCGAGGTCGCCCAGGTTGCCGACGCTCCAGTTGGTGGCGCTCCGTACCGTGTAGAGGTTGGCGACGATGCCGAATGCGGGTGTGGTAGGCGTGACGCACGCCGGCGGCGCGAGGATGAGCAGCTGCTCGGCCTCGCGCCGGGCGCCGCGCACCTGCAGTGTGAGATGGGCATCGCAGTAGCCGGCGCCGATCAGCGGCGCGAGTCCCACATCGACCAGGTCACCCGGCGTCCGCCGCAGCCCGCCGGCGTACGTGGTGTTCTCCCCGTGCTCATCGCGCAGCGTGCACTCGTATTCCACGTGCTTGCTTGCGTTAGGCGGCCCGAACTCGGCGGGGATGCGGAAACGGAGGGTGCTCTCCCACGCTTCGTCGGCCAGCACCACGCGCACGGCGGCGAAAATGCGGCGCTGGTCGCGATCGTCGAGCTGCCGGAGCGCGTCGCCCGCCCTGGCATCGGTGGACGCATCGATTCCCATCCCCGCCAGGAGCGCGAGGACCGTGGCGGGCGACGTGATGTGCCGGCGGCCATCCAGGTCGATATAGTCAGGCAGGATGCCGTGCCGCGAGGCGAGGGCGTGCTGGTGGTTGGTAATCGGTAATCGGTGGTTGGCGGTTGGTGATGGGTGACTACGAGGGACGAGCGTAGGGGCTGCGTTAGGCAGGCCGCAAGATCAGGGCGGCGAGCGGAGGGAGGACCAGGTTCATGGACTGCTCGAAGCCGTGGAGCGGGAGGGGATCGGTCTCGACCCGGGCGCGCGTCTGCACGTCGCTGCCGCCGAAGCGTTGGGCGTCGCTGGAGAACAGTTCGACGTACGCGCCGGCCTGTGGCGCGCCGATGCGATAGTCCTCGCGCGGAACGGGGGTGAGGTTGAGCACCACCACGCGGTGTTCGTTGCCGTCGCGGCGCACGTAGGACATCACCGAGTTCGCGGCATCGGCAGCATCGAGCCACTGGAAACCCCGTGGGTCGTAATCGTCGCGCCAGAACGGCGAGTGCGCACGATAGAGCGCGCCGAGCGACTGCAGGAACGTGCCAAACGACGCACGCTCAGGTTGGGCGGCGAGGGTCCAGTCGAGGCTTTCGTCGTGATTCCATTCGGTCGACGGCGCCAGCTCGGTGCCCATGAACAGGAGCTTCTTGCCCGGGCGCGTGTAGAGGTACGTCATCAGCACGCGCAGGTTCGCGAGCTGCTGCCAGACATTGCCGGGCGGCGGCATCTTCTCGAGCAGCGAGTGTTTGAGGTGCACCACCTCGTCGTGCGACAGCGGCATGATGAAGCGCTCGCTGTATTCGTAGATCATGGCGAAGGTGAGATCGTTCTGGTGCCATGATCGGTACATCGGGTCGCGCGCGAAGTACGTGAGTGTGTCGTGCATCCAACCCATGTTCCACTTGAACGAGAAGCCCAGGCCGCCCTCGCTCTCCGGTTTGGTGACGCCGGGCCACGCGGTGGACTCCTCGGCGACCGTGATGCATCCAGGCGCGCGCTCGCGCACCACACGGTTCATGGTGCGCAGCAGTTGGATGGCATCGAGGTTCTCGCGTCCGCCGTACTGGTTGCGCAACCACTCGCCGGGCCGGCGGCTGTAATCGAGATAGAGCATCGACGCGACGGCGTCGACGCGCAAGCCGTCGGCGTGAAACTCGTCCAGCCAATACAGCGCGTTGGCAATGAGGAAGTTGCGGACTTCGTTGCGTCCGTAATTGAAGATGAGCGTTCCCCAGTCGGGGTGTTCGCCGCGGCGCGGGTCGTCGTGCTCGAAGAGCGCGCTGCCATCGAAGCGGCGGAGCGCGAAATCATCTCGCGGAAAATGCGCCGGCACCCAGTCCAGCAGCACGCCGATGCCGGCGTCGTGCAAGGTGTCCACGAACGCGCGGAAGTCATCGGGCGAACCGTAGCGCGCGGTGGGCGCGTAGTAGCCGGTGACCTGATAGCCCCACGACCCGGTGAAGGGGTGCTCCATGATCGGGAGGAGCTCGACGTGTGTGAAGCCGAGTGCGCGCACGTGGGCCGCGAGTTTGGGCGCGATTTCGCGATAGGTGAGCGGGCGATGATTCTCTTCGGGCACCCGCATCCACGATCCCAGGTGCACCTCGTAGATCGCCATCGGTTCGCGCGCGAGGTCGCGTTGGGCGCGCGCAGCGAGCCATGCGTCGTCGGACCACCGATAGTCGTTGATGTTCACGACGCGCGATGCGGTGCCCGGGGGCGGTTCCATGGCAAAGGCAAACGGATCCGTCTTGACGCGCAGCGCGCCATCGGCGGCGAGAATCTCGTACTTGTACAACGCCCCGGGCATCACGCCGGGCACGAACAGCTCGAACACGCCAGAGTTGCCTAACGATCGCATGGGAAAGAGCCGGCCATCCCAGCGATCGAAGTCGCCGGTCACGCTCACGCGTCGCGCGGTGGGCGCCCAGACGGCGAACGACGCGCCGCGCTCGCCATCGACCTCGCGCACGTGGGCGCCCAGCACCTCCCACAGCCGCCAGTGCGTCCCTTCCTTGAACAGGTGAAGGTCGAGATCGCCCACGGTCGGGAGAAAGCGATAGGGGTCGCCGCGTTCCCAGATCCCGCCGCCGGCGAAGTGGAAGCGCAGGCGGTAACGCAGCGGCAGCGTGGCGCCGTCGAGAAATCCCTCGAAGATCCCCGGGGCGATGGGATCGAGCGCGAGTGCGCGGCCATCCTCCAGAAGGCATTCGGCGCGGCTGGCGTCGGGGTGCAGCGCGCGCACCACCACGCCGCGCGCGTTGCCGCGCATGGCGCCGTGGGCACCGAGGACGCGATGCGGGTCGCTGTGTTCGCCTGCCGTTAGGCGGGTGAACTCGGCTACGGTCATCGGGGGGTCCGAGACCAAAGCCGGCGGGCGCGCGGCGCGCGCATCGCCCTTCATGCCCGGCCGCCCGCGCCGTGGGACGTCGCGTAGCGGAGAAGCACGAGCGAGAATGGTGCCACCACCGCTTCATGGTCATCCGGGCCGACGCACTGACGTCCGGCGGTGTGCACCATCTCCACCCACGTGCCGGCCCTCGGGAGCGTGGGCAGCGCGAAACGGCGCGTGGCTTCCTCGCTGTTTATGATGAGCAGCAGGCTGTCGCCTTTGATCGGGCGGCCACGATCATCGATATCGTCGGCGGCCTCGCCGTTGATGAGCATGCCGAGCGCGTGGCCCTTCGGATCATGCCAATCGGCATCCGTCATCTCGCGGCCCTCGGGGTGCAACCACGAGAGGTCCTTGGCGCCCGACGCATCGACGGCCTGTCCGCGCAGGAACCCGCGCCGGTGCAGCACGGGATTCTCTCGGCGGATGGCGAAGACGCGCCGCGCGAAATCCAGCATCGCACGCTGGCGCGCGTCGAGCGACCAGTTGACCCACGTGGTTTCGTTGTCCTGGGCATACGCGTTGTTGTTTCCCTGCTGGGTGCGCCCGATCTCGTCGCCGTGCGAAAGCATCGGAACGCCTTCCGAGAACGCCAGTGTGGCGAGGAAGTTCCGCATGATGCGCTCGCGCCGCGCGAGGATGCGGGCATCGTGCGTTGGGCCTTCGACGCCCCAGTTGCGGCTGTAGTTCTCGTCGTTGCCGTCGCGATTGTCTTCCCCGTTCGGTTCGTTGTGCTTTCGCTCGTAGCTCACCAGGTCGCGCAACGTGAACCCATCATGCGCGGTCACGAAGTTGATGCTCGCGTACGTCGGGCGGTCGCTCCACTGGTAGATGTCGCTGCTTCCGGAGAGTCGCGAGGCAAGATCGCTCACCAATCCCGGATCGCCGCGCCAGAACCGGCGCACGCCATCGCGGTATTTGTCGTTCCACTCGGCCCACCCGATGGGGAAGTTGCCCACTTGATAGCCGCCCGGCCCAACGTCCCACGGCTCGGCGATGAGCTTCACGCGGCTGAGCACGGGATCCTGGTGGATGATGTCGAAGAACGCACTCAGCCGATTCACCTCGAACAATTCGCGGGCCAATACCGGGGCGAGGTCGAAGCGGAAACCGTCCACGTGCCTTTCGGTGACCCAGTAGCGGAGCGAATCCATGATCAGCTGGATGGTCCGCGGGTGGCGCATGTTGAGGGAGTTGCCGGTGCCGGTGAAATCGACGTACAGGCGCGGGTTGGCGGGATCGAGCCGGTAATACGTGGTATTGTCGATCCCGCGCAGCGACAGCGTTGGGCCAAGGTGATTGCCTTCCGCGGTGTGGTTGTACACCACATCGAGGATGACTTCGATGCCCGCCGAGTGGAGTGTCTTGACCATCGACTTGAATTCGCCGACCTGTTGGCCCATGACGCCGCTGGCGTAGCGGACGTCGGGCGCGAAGAAGCCGATGGAGTTGTAGCCCCAATAGTTGGTGAGTTTGTGCCGGGCGAGCTGCCGGTCGATGGCGAAGTGGTGCACGGGCAGCAGTTCGACGGCGGTCACGCCTAACGATAGGAGGTGGTCGATGATGGCATCGGAGGCGAGGCCGAGGTAGGTGCCGCGGACGTGCTCGGGGACCTGGGGGTGCAGTTGGGTGAGGCCTTTGACGTGCGTTTCGTAGATCACCGTGCGGTGCCAGGGGACGCGCGGCGGACGGTCACCGCTCCAGGTGAACGCCGAGTCGATGACGACGCACTTGGGCACACTGCCCGCGCTGTTGGCGTGGTTCATCTCCAGGTCCTGGGCCGGGCTTCCCACCTGATAGCCGAACAGCGCGTCGCTCCACTGGATGGTACCGGCGATGGCCGTGGTGTACGGGTCGATGAGCAGGCACGACGGGTTGAAGCGGAGTCCTTGCTCGGGGCGATAGGGCCCGTGCACGCGGTACCCGTAGAGCTGCCCGGGCCGCACGTCGGGGAGATAGCAGTGCCACACCTGATCGTTCCGCTCGCGGATGGCGATGCGCGACGTTTCTATCGCGTCGTCGGTATGACTGAACAAGCACAGGTCGACGCCGGTGGCGTTCTCGGAGAAGATGGCGAAGTTGGCGCCTTCGCCGTCCCAGGTAGCGCCGAGCGGGTATGGTTGGCCGGGCCAGACGCGCAAGGGCGGGGAGCTCCGGAAGGAGGATGGTGCGAGTGAACGAGGTAAGAGGGGAAAGGTAAGAGGGGATAGTAGGGGGTGGCGAGTAGCGGGGCGGGGGCGGGTAGTGGGTCAGTTTGAATGCAACAATCGCTTGGGGTCCGTCCGCTCCAAAATTTCTGCGACTTGCCAGACATGATCGGTGAGCCCCGCCGCCATCGCCGGCGTCGTTTTGATACCGTTTGCAGCTTTCGTCAGCGTCTGGTGCGGGCGACAATAGTTGTAGAACATGCAGTAGAGCGACACGGCGTGCGCGTGATTCTCGGCCTTCTTGGAGAACCCGTTGGTGAGCCGCGTGAAGCGCCGCGTCTGCATCCGCATGTTGAGGTTTTGGCGCTCGACGTAGGACGTGGACACGTTTTCCATGTCCGGATCGCCCATGATCGGCGTGCGGATCGCGCGCGTGCAGACGGCGGGACTATAGCGGCGCTGACTGTCCCGTAGACTCTCGTCTAACGGCGTGCCGTAGGTCTTGATGAGCTGCGCGAAGTGCACATTGTTCCATCCGAACGCCGCCTCGACTGCGGCGACGTACCACGACAGGCCATCCGTCGTTAGTTGCGCGCGATCAGCCAGCCGGAACGCAACGTCCTTCATGAAGGCGTACGTGTTCGTGTGGTCGCGCGCACCGACGAGCCACGACACCATCAGCTTGGACTCCGCGCAGATGGCCGTGTAGGTCCAGAGATCGCCCTGACCATTCTTCGTCGCGTTCTTCTGCTTGGTCCCGACGAACGACCAAATCTCGTCGGCCTCGACGCGCGTGCACTTGAGGTTCCGGTGCGCGTGGTCTTGGTAGATCGAGCAGAATTCGCCGATCTCCACGAGCAGCTTAAGCACCGTTGCCTTGGATGTGTCGGTGAGGCGCGCCGTGGCGCGAATGGAATTCCCTTAGGCCAAGGCCCGAGCGATCGCAGCGCGCTTTTCGGTGGTCAGTTTGTTCATGACAGTCAATCTAGTCAAATGCTCATGCATTAACAAGCGCCAGTTTTCGAACATCGAAATTTCGGTATTGCATAATAGGCCGCTCGCCACTAGATTCCTTCCATGGAGGTAGCCTGTCCTGACGAGGACCTAGACAGACTCGAAGTCGATGCAACGTTTACGGCCGGCTACGGACCCGAAATCGTGCGCGGCTATCGAAAGGTCATGCAGGCCATCCGGGCAGCTCATGATGAGCGTGATCTGTACAATTCACGCGGTCTCCGATTCGAAAAGCTCGACGGTAAGCGAAAGCATCAGCATTCCCTTCGCATCAACAAGCAATGGCGCCTGATAGTCGAGTTAGAGAGTGAAGCATCGCAGAAGCGAATCCGCATCGTCGGAATCGAAGATTATCACTAACGCTGGAGGAGCCGTGAGCGAGCGAGTGCCAGCCGAAGCCTTTCCTCCGGGCGAGTATTTGAAGGACGAATTGGATGAGCGCGGGTGGACGCAGGAGGAATTTGCGTCGATCATTGGACGACCTCCCGCAGTCGTCAACCAGATCATTTCCGGCAAGCGTGGTGTCTCCCCGGAGACGGCCCGAGAGATTGGAGCTGCGCTCGGGACAAGCGCGATTTATTGGATGAACCTTGAGGCCGCCTATCGGCTCTGGAAAGTCGGTCCCGCACCGACCCGCATTAGTCACTCGGCCCGGGTTCGCGAGCATTTCCCCGTTCGTGAGATGATCAAGCGCGGATGGATCGAGCCCTCCGAGAATCCGGAAGTTGTGGAGCAGCGAGTGCTTCAGTTCTTCGACATTTCGAGCATCGATGAGACGCCAAAACTAGCGCATGCGGCAAAGAGGACCGGCTATCCTGAGGACATCAGCGGCGCACAGCGCGCTTGGCTTTTTCGTGTCAAGCAGGTCGCCAAGGCGCTGCGCGTGCGCCCCTATTCCGAGAAGGCGCTGCGCGATGCTGTTCCGCCACTACAGGCTTTGCTTCGGTCTCCCGAGGGAATCGCTGGCATTCCGAAGCTGTTGGCGGCCTGCGGCGTGAGATTCGTAATCGTCGAACCCGTGCCAGGATCGAAGATCGACGGGGTTTGTTTTTGGCTTGCGGCAGGAAGGCCAAGTCCGGTCATCGGCATGTCACTGAGGCTGGATCGGATCGACAACTTTTGGTTCGTGCTCCGCCATGAGATTGAGCACGTCATGAACGGCGATGGAAAGGAAGAAGCTATTGTCGATCAGGATGTACTCGGTCCAGATGCCGGTCAGCGCGCACTAGAAGAGACTCGGGCCAATGCTGCCGCCTCCGATTTCTGTGTTCCAGCCGCCGAGATGGCCGATTTCGTTAGCCGTAATCGCCCGCTTTTCGGCAAGCATCGGGTGCTCAACTTTGCCGAGCGCATGAATGTTCACCCCGGTCTTGTCGTCGGCCAACTGCAGCGCCGCACCCAGAACTACAAGCTCTTTCGGACGCTCCTTGTGAGTATTCGGTCGATCATTGTTGCGGTAGCCGTGACGGACGGCTACGGCTATCGCGTTCAAGTGTGAGGCAGAAATAGCAATGACCAAGCATGACCAGCTCCTCCGACTCAAGAACGAGTATCGCCGCGCGCACAATAACGCTCCGGCTTCGCCTCGGAGGATGATGGAGTGGGCCATCAAGGCCGGCCTTTTTGAAATCGACATGGGCAAGGCGTTCGCCCGCGCTGCCGAGGAGCTGGCAGCCGCGATGCGGGCAGAAACCACCAAGGATGCTCAGGGAAACGAAATTCGAGTCAACCTGGCTTTTGAAACGGAAGAGGGCTGGCTGTGGGACCAGCGGGATACCATTGCCCGCAAGCACTTCGAGCTGAACGTCGTAGCAAGTCGTCGGATGGCTTACAGTGAAATTCGGGCGACGGTGCTAAGTGTCAACGACTACAACACCCATCACCCGGATGAGCCGCCCGTCCAGTATTCGCTGCGATTTGACGCGGACCTTGCCGATGATCGTATCCCTATTCCGGCTTCTTCCAGCGAGCTTGAGCAGCTAATCGCGCAGCCTCGGCCCGCTCCTTTGGATCCAACCTCAACGCCCGCGACCGGCCGCCCTTCTTCCCGCCCTTTGTCCCGCGCCTTACGGCCTCGCGATTCTTCTCGCCCCGCTCGTTAGGCGGCAGCGTCTTAGGCGCTTCGCCGATGGCTTCCTGCATGACACGGAAGGCCGTCTCGGCGACGTCTGGCCGCAACTTGGCGCCCTTCTTCTTGGGGCTCACTGATCAGCTTCCCGTTGCCGGTGAGGAACGGTGTAGTGACCGCAGGTGGGACAGGCAAAGGTGCCATGTGGAGGGCCGACCTGCCACTCGTATTGAGAGATAGCTCACCGGCTCGCTAACCGCCGGATTTGTCACACATCAAACTGACCCACTACCGGCGGGGCGCCCCAGTTCCGACTTACCACTGTCCGCTTTTACATCTCTACCCTTTTACCTCGTGCCTCCTGCGCTTACATCCCCTTCGCCACCGCCCTCAACGGGATCCACACCCAGTCGGGGCGATGGTTCAACTCATAGGTCAGTTCGTAGAACATCTTTTCCATCTCGAACAGGGCAATGAGGGGGGGGGGGTCATTCGCGGCGGCGCCGTACGCATTCAGGAACGCGGCGCGGACGTCGCGCTCCCAGTGGGCGGCGATGATTTCCGTGCGGGCCACCACGCCTACCCCACCGTGTTGGGCGGCGGCGGTGGCGGCGGCATAGGCGAAGGAGCGGAGCATGCCGGCGACATCGCGGAGGGGGCTCTGCAGCGCGCGCCGCTCGGCGAGCGGCCGGGCTGGCTCGCCTTCGAAGTCGACGATGAACCAGTCGCCGGCGGTGTCGCGCAGCACCTGGCCCAGGTGGGAGTCGCCGTGATGGCGCGTCTTGCGCGGCGCGTGCGCGGAATCGCGTTGCGTGTCCAGTGCGCGTCGCGCATCCAGGACGACGGCATCGAGGCGTTCGATCACTGCCGCGTGGCGGGCGGCGATGGCGCGCGCCATCGGCTGCTGGCGGGGACCGAGCGTGGCGGCGCGTTCGCCGAGCAGGGTGAGCGCGCGGTCGATGCTGGTGCGGGTGGCGGCCGCCCATCGATCGAGATCCGCGTCCGTCACCGGCTCGGATCCAAAGCCGGGGGTGTCGGGGCTCGCGGCGAGGGCCTGGTGCAGTTCGCCGGTCGCCTTGCCTAACTTGGCGGCGGCGGCCAGGAACTCGTTCACCGGCGGGTCGCCGGTGGACGTCAACGCGCGTCGCAGCGAATCGAGCGCCGCGGTCCAGCCGTCTTCTGCGCCGACGACGAGCTGCGACAACATGCCGGCGACGTACGTTCCGCCCGTCGCGTCGCTATATCGGATGAGGCCGAGGAGTTTGGGCACGTGGCGGAATGTGGTCTTGGTGGTGAGGAACGCGCACACCTCGACGTCGGGGTTTTCGCCGTGCTCGAGTCGGCGAAAGAGTTTGAGGATCGCGCGGTCGCCGTACCGCACCGACGTGTTGCTCTGTTCCGCGCGGACCACCTCGGAGGGTTCGGACTGGAGTCCGGGCGCGCCATCGCCGACCGGTTCGATCCACCACCGCGCGCCCTCTCCCTCGAAAGCGGCGCCGTGGGCGAAGGCGGCGCCGAGTGAGGCACGAAACCGCGCATCTTCGAGGGCATCGATCAGCGCGCCGCGTTGGGCACCAGTGTCGACGTGGGCCAGCACGGCCGCGGTCGCGTGGGTGTAGGCCGGGTCGGCGGCGCGGGCGACGAGGGCGAGCTGGTAGCTGTGCTCGGCGCCATCGCCGGTGCCGACCACGACGCG
This sequence comes from Gemmatimonadaceae bacterium, assembly GCA_025450035.1. Lineage (GTDB taxonomy): Bacteria > Gemmatimonadota > Gemmatimonadetes > Gemmatimonadales > Gemmatimonadaceae > JADGGM01. The sequence goes on along the minus strand of JANWIF010000137.1, from coordinate 80 downwards.
CGTCACGACCGCCCGGTCGTCGCCCAACGACAGGGGGACGATTTCGCTGAACCGCGCTCCGTTAGGCGTGTGGCCCTTGG
>JANWIF010000136.1 GCA_025450035.1 Gemmatimonadaceae bacterium | reverse complement strand
TGTTCCATGTATTGTGTGGCCCGTTGATTGTTCACCGTCGCACCGTGTTACGCGGTGGTGCCTTGCTCTTTATTTCGGCAATTATGGCCGCTCCCCCCCCCCTCTTCCCCCTTCCCTGAACCCGTACGTACCCTTCTCCCACTCCCCTCACCCACTCGACTGTGCCCCGAAGCCCTTTCCCGCGCACCAAGATCGTCTGTACGCTCGGTCCGGCCAGCCGCTCTCCCGCGGTGCTACGCACGCTCATGGAAGCCGGACTCGATGTCGCGCGCATCAACTTCTCACACGGCACGCACGACGAGCATCTCGAGACCATCGCCACCGTGCGCCGGTTGGCCCGCGAGATGGGACGGCCGGTCGCGGTTCTGGGTGATTTACAGGGTCCACGCATTCGCGTGGGCGATCTGGCCGCGCCGCTGGTGCTCGCGGAAGGGGAGGACGTCGTACTCACGCCGGAGCACGAGGCGCACACGGCCGCGGGAGCGACGGAGATCCCCGTCACGTATCACGCGTTGGCCGATGACGTTCACGTTGGCGACCGCGTGTTAATGGACGACGGCCTGATCGACCTGGTGGTGCTGGACGTGCGTGCGCCGCAAATTCGGGCGCGCGTGGTGCACGGCGGGCAGCTGCAGAGCCACAAGGGGATCAATCTTCCCGGCGTCGCGGTCTCGGCTCCGTCCATCACCGACAAGGATCGCGCCGATGTGGCCTTCGCGGTGGAGCAGGGACTCGACTACCTGGCGTTGAGCTTCGTTAGGCGTGCGGATGACATCGCATCGCTCCGGGCAATGCTTCCGAAAGGCATGCTCGTGGTCGCCAAGATCGAGAAAGACACGGCGCTGGCCAACATCACGGAAATCATGGAAGCATCGGATGCGGTCATGGTGGCGCGCGGCGACCTCGGTGTGGAACTGCCCTTCGAAGAAGTCCCTATCGCCCAGAAGCGGATCATCGCACTCGCGAATGCGCTCGGCCGGCCGGTGATCACCGCAACGCAGATGCTCGAGTCGATGATCACGCACCCTCGCCCAACGCGCGCCGAAGCGAGCGATGTGGCTAACGCCATTCTCGATGGAACGGACGCGGTGATGCTGTCCGCCGAGACGGCCGCCGGCCAGTATCCGCAGCTCGCGGTGCGGGCGATGACCCGCATCATTCTCGAGATTGAGAAGCAGCCGGTGCCACAGACCGCGCGCGTGTTGGCGCGGCGCGAATCCGATGAGCCCGTGTCGACCGAAGACGCGATTGCCGCCGCCACCGCCGCTGCGGCGGCCTCGCTCGATGCGCCGGTGGTCATGGTGTTCACCAAGAGTGGATTCACCGCGCGCATTGTGTCGGCGCACCGGCCGGGCGTTCCAATTTTCGCCCTCACTGATGTCGAACGCACGTATCGTCAGCTGGCGCTCGTGTGGGGCGTCCATCCGGTGCTCGTTCCAACGGCGGCCACCTACGAAGAGATGTTCGAGCAGGGCAGCCGCGCAGCCAAGGAGCTCGGCTTTGCCAAAGTCGGTGATCGGGTACTCGTGACGGCGGGCGTTCCCTTCGACGTGCCGGGAACGACGAATCTGCTGCGCGTGGAAGTGGTGTGAAGCTCACGTTCCTGGGGACCGGCACGAGCTTCGGCGTCCCGGTGATTGGTTGCAGCTGCGAGGTGTGCCGCTCCCCCGATCCGCGCGACCGACGCACCCGCACCAGCGCGTTGATCGAAACCGATGGGGGCACGCGTTTGCTCATCGACACGGCGCCGGAGTTGCGCTTGCAACTCATCGCGAACCACGTCGATCGTGTCGATGCCGTGCTGTTCACCCACGAGCACGCCGATCACACGCATGGGATCGACGACCTTCGCGCCGTGTCGGTGCGACGCGGCGCCGCCTTGCCCGTGTACGGCCCCCCGCACACGCTGCAGGAATTGGCGCGCCGGTTTCCGTACATTTTTGATGACCGGATGCGTCCGCTTCCCGGCACGTCAAAGCCGGAAGGTCGCGCCCACCCATTGCGTGATGGCGAGCCAGTCCGGATTGGCGACGCCGATGTGCTGCCAATAGCCGTGCCGCACGGCGCACTGTCGGTGTTCGCGTATCGTGTCGGCTCGGTGGGCTATGTGACCGACGCGAAGCGCATTCCCGACTCCGCCGTGGAAGCACTGCGGGGCGTGAGCGTGTTGGTACTGAACGCGCTCTTTCGCACCGAGCATCCCACTCACTTGAGCCTGCCCGAGGCGATCGAGGTTGCGCGAAAAATTGGCGCGCCGCGCACCTACCTGACCCATCTCACGCACGACAATCGCCATGCTGACCTTGAAGCCGAGCTACCTACCGGCATTATGCCTGCGTTTGACGGGCTGGTAGTTGGTGACTGGTAGCTGGTAGTTGGTGGTTGGTAGTTGGTGGTTGGTGGTTGGTGGTTGGCAACTGCGGATGGCGGTAGTAGTTAGTGGTCACCAACTACCAACCACCCCTTGCCCTCCCGCCTCCGCTCGGTCAGCTTTTTCGAAACTGCGACCGCGTGTCATAACCGATGGGAGGTTGGGTGCATCCGTTTGGCGATGGGGTGAAGGTCGAGAACAGCCGGGTGACGATCACGGATCAGACCGTGCTCGCAACGGACAAGATGGATGAACTCGTGCGCCAGGCGGTCTTCGGGCTGGGACAGACAAAGGACCACGCGCAGTGGATGCTGTGGGAGATCGGGCAGGCGGTGGGTGTGTGTCCGGCGTCGATTCACGATCTGTACCTCGCTCGGGGACGCGGCGAGTGCCACGGCTTCACCGTTCCGGCGATCAACGTGCGCGGTATGGCGTATGACACGGCGCGCGCCGTGTTTCGCATCGCCGTTCGGCAGCGCGCGGGGGCGTTCATTCTCGAGATCGCGCGCTCCGAGATAGCGTACACGGACCAGCGCCCCCGCGAATACGTCGCCGTCATGCTTGCCGCCGCGCTGCGCGAGGGATTTCGTGGTCCCCTCTTTATTCAAGGCGATCACTTTCAGGTCAACGCCAAGAAGTTTGCCGTCGATCAAACCGGCGAAGTGGCGGCGGTCAAGCAACTCGCGCAGGAGGCCATCGGCGCCGGCTTCTTCAACATTGACGTCGACACATCGACGTTGGTAGACATCTCGCTCGCGACGCTCGATGATCAGCAGCGGCTGAACTATGATACCGCGGTCGACATCGTGCGGTACATTCGCGAAGTCGAACCGCATGGGGTCACGATCTCGGTGGGTGGCGAGATCGGTGAAGTGGGCACGCAGAACAGTACGGTGCAGGAGCTGCGCGCCTTCATGGGTGGATTCAATCGCGCGCTGTCCGAGCGCGCGGGGCACGATCTGGTTGGTCTATCGAAGATCAGTGTGCAGACGGGGACGTCGCATGGTGGTGTGGTGCTTCCCGACGGATCCATTGCCGCCGTGAAACTCGATCTGGCGGTGCTCGAGCAGCTCTCGAAGGTGGCGCGCGATGACTATCATCTCGCCGGCGCGGTGCAGCACGGTGCATCCACGCTTCCGGACAACGCGTTCAACAACTTCCCGCGCGTCGAAGCCGCAGAGATCCATCTCGCGACGAATTTTCAGAACATCCTGTACGACCATATTCCCACCGCGTTGCGCGAGAAGATCTATCGGTGGCTCGACGAGAACGCGAAGGATGAGCGCAAACCGAAGGATTCCGACGAGCAGTTCTACTACAAGACCCGGAAGAAGGCGCTCGGCCCGTTCAAGCGAGAGCTCTGGGACGTGCCGCCCGCGGTGAAGAGCCAGTTGGCAACGGCGTACGACCGCACCTTCGGATTCCTGTTCGAGCAGCTCCGCGTCTCGGACACGGCCGCCCTGGTGGCCCGAACCGTGCGCGCTCCCGTCATGCATCGTGCACCTGGTGCGGCGGCGGCCGTGGCACTCGCGCCGGATGATGCAGAGGCGGGCGAATAGCGCCGCCCATCGAGCAACGGTGGCTCGCGGCGCTGGAGCGGCTGGCCGGACGCGTCGCGCACGAGATCAAGAACCCACTCAACGGAGTGGCGCTCAACGTGGAGGTCGTGCGCTCGAGGCTTGCCCGAGGTGGTGATTCGGCCGGCCTCGCCCAGTTTGCTGAAGCCGCGCACGCCGATCTCGAGACGCTTGCCGCGCGCATAGATGCCTTGCTCGCGTTGGCGCGGCCGGCAGGTCCTCCGATAGATTTGTACCATACGGTGCGGGTGCTGGGTGTGCTCTACGGCGCAGCGATCGCAAGCGAGGGAGGTGGTGCGCTGGTAGTGCTTCCGGCGCCAGAGACGCCCTTCGAGACGGGGGGGGGCCTCGGCGCGGCCGCGGTTCGGTTCGCCGTTGCGTCTGCGCTGGAAACGGTCGCTGGTGAGGGTGGAAGGTGGAACGCAGAGTGTGGCGTGGCTCGTGTGGAAGGCAGGCCGTCGGTTTTTGTGCGTCGCGCGACGTCCGGCGGCCGGGACCAGCAGGCATCCGCGTTCGGGTTGGACAACGATGTCCGTGCCGCGGTCAGTGAGGCCGGGGTGCGCATCATCGAATCGACGAACGAACTCACGATCATTTTCCCCCCCCATGAGGGGGTAGGACTCGGCAAGTTAGCGAATGGAGACATCCAAGGTTCTGATCGCCGACGATGAGCACAGCATCGCCGCTGGACTGAGCGCGGTTCTCGAGGAGGAAGGGTACACCGTGGAGGTCGCCGCCGATGGACAGAAGGCGCTCGAGTGCCTTCTGGGCGGATCCTTCGGTGTCGTGCTCGCCGACCTCAAGATGCCTAAGCTCGACGGGCTCGCGCTGCTGCTCGAGATGCAGAAGCGAGAGATCACGTCCGAGTGCATCATCATTACAGGCCAGGCGACGGTCGACTCGGCGGTCCAAGCGATGCGACAGGGCGCGTACGACTACATCGAGAAGCCGCTCACGGCAGAAAAGCTGAATCGTCTCAAGGCGCTCATCCCGAAGGCGCTCGAGAAATTTCACGTTCGGCGGGCCAATCGTGCGCTCGCTTCGGAGTTGCAGGCGCTCACGCACTACGGCGAGCTAACGGGACAGTCCGAGTCGATGCGCAGCGTGTATCAGGTCATCGATGCCGTCGCGCCGTCCACGGCCAGCGTCCTGATACTTGGCGAATCGGGCACGGGGAAGGAGCTTGTGGCGCGTGCGATGCATCAGAAGAGCGAGCGCTCGCGCGGTCCGTTCCTTGCCCTCAATTGCGCCGCGCTGCCGAAGGACATTCTCGAGAACGAGCTGTTCGGCCACGAAAAGGGCGCCTTCACGGGATCGACTAACGAGAAGCCGGGCGCGTTCGAGATGGCCGATGGCGGCACGTTGTTTCTGGATGAAGTGGCGGAGATGGCGTCCGATATCCAAGTGAAGCTGCTGCGCGCACTGGAGTCGCGTTCGGTGCGCCGGTTGGGTGGGAGAAAAGAAATTGCGGTCGACATCCGGGTCGTCGCGGCTACGAACCGGGACCTGCAAAAGGCGCTGGCGGAATCTGAACTGCGCGAAGATCTGTACTATCGGTTGGCGGTGGTGGAGATTTATTTGCCGCCGTTGCGCGAGCGGATGGGGGATGTGCGGTTGCTGGCCACTGAGTTTCTCGCTCGATTTTCACAGCAGAACGGGAAGCGGTTTACCGGCTTCGACGATGCTGCGATGGAATGGGTTCTGTCGTATCATTGGCCGGGCAACGTGCGCGAGCTCAAGAACGCCGTGGAGCGGGCGGTGATCATGTCGCGCAGCGGTTCGATCGGGCTGGCGGACATCGTTCCGCGCCACATGCGTAATGCACCAGACACACCGGTAGCGATGACGCTTCCGGTGGGGTCCACGCTCGCGGATGCGCGACGTCAGCTGGTGTTGAAGACTTTCTCGATGACGGGCGGCGACGTTGACCGCACGGCGCGCGTTCTCGGAACCACACCCGCGGAGGTGCGTACGGAACTGGCCGAGTTGCTACGGACCGTTGGGGAGGGGAACGAAACGGAGACCCCGCCCGCGGCCGCGGCGCGAAACGTGAAGGGCAAGGCATCCGTCAAGGACAAGGACGCGGCCCGACGGAGATCGAAGCGTAGCGGGGGATCTGGCGGTGCGGGGCGACGGTGATCCGACCAGGAGAGCGGACATGAGGCACGGGACGGACGAAGACTCGGACTATGATGAAGATGAGCCCTACGTGCTCGTGGAGCGTCGCAGCAACGGCGCCTCCTCATTTCTCGTGGGACTCGCCGTGGGCGCGGGCATTGCACTGCTCTATGCCCCGCACTCCGGCGAGGATACCCGCCGCGAGCTGAAGCGCCGGGCTCGGCGCGCGGCCGGCGCGGCGCGCGAGGCGGCCGGAGATCTGTCGGACACGGTGGTGGACCGCTACGAACAGGCAAAGCGCGGCGTGGAAGACCGGTTCGAGTCGGCGCGACGCGCACTCGAGATGC
>JANWIF010000135.1 GCA_025450035.1 Gemmatimonadaceae bacterium | reverse complement strand
GAGGGCGTGGTGCGCCGCGTTGGCGGGCTCCGCGATCGCAAGGTGGACGTGCGCATCCTTGCCGCCACCAACCGCGACCTGGAACGTGAGGCACAGTTAGGCACGTTCCGGAAGGACCTGTTCTTCCGGCTGGCGGTCATTCTGCTGCGTCTGCCGCCGCTGCGCGAGCGTGGCGAGGATGCGTTGTTGCTCGCGGACCGGTTCCTCGCGCGCTTCAGTGCCAAATACGGGAAGGACGTGCGCAGCCTCGACGCCGCCGCGCGCGACGCGCTGCTCGCGTATCCGTGGCCGGGCAACGTCCGCGAGTTAAGCCACGTGATCGAACGAGCCGTGCTCTGGAGTCGCGGGCCAGAGTTAGGCGTGGACCAGCTCTCGCTGATGAGCCCGGCGGCATTGAGCGCCGCGGCCGAGCACGCCGCGACGAGCCGTGCCGAGGGGCACCAATCCGACGGCGGCGGCAGCTCGGCGCCGGGCCTGCCGCCGAACGGTGTGGCACTCTCGCAGTGGGAGCGGTCGTTGATCGAGCAAGCGTTGCGCGAGTCGGGCGGCAATCAGACGAAGGCGGCCCAACGGTTGGGCATCAGCCGTGATACGCTGCGATATCGTTTGAAGAAATTCGGGATTTCGTGACATGCGTCCGCGTCCGGATCGTATGGGTGGCGAGCGTGGTGCACTGGGGATGGTCCTAACATATGGATGAACCGGATACGGCGGATACCAGCGGATCGTGTCACTGCGAAGGCGGAGCGCCGGACGGGCGAACACAAAGCATGCTTGTGCCTGTTGAAAGAAAACGAACATGGAATCCTCTCACCACGCATCGACGCGTCCAAGCGCGCGCGCATCGATACTCGCCGGTTGCTCGCCCGCCCGGCACTCGTGTTCCACATCGGCACGACCCGCTGGTATCCGCAGTATCCGCTGCAACACGGCGTTGTAACTTGCCTAAGCCCGCTGCGCGTTGCGCCGATGCAGTGCCGAAGCGATCGTGAAGTGCGTGATATCCCCCGACATTGGGTGAAATCCCTCGCCGTGACCCGCACTGGGATCCCGACCGCGTTCGAGCGACAACATCGTAAACGATGGTAATACAACACGTTATGTGAGCCTTGCCAGCGCCATCGCGCGCGGCACGGCGGGTGCTCTACTTCCGGCTGTCATTGACAACACGCGACGGGAACCGGTGGGGCCGCGCATACATCCGTGTACGGTTCCTCCCCAATCACCGCCGCGAACAACCGCGGAGTAGATGTCATGTCCTGGACGAAGCCGGAGTTTGAAGTGGTAGAGGTCACGATGGAAGTGACCGCCTATGTCGCCCGCCGTTAGTCATCGGCGGTTGTAGGCAGAGGGCTCGCCGCGGCGGGCCCTTTTGCTTCTTCGTATTCGGTGCGCTGAATGGAGTCGAGACCCACCACGCTGCTGGCGGAACTGACCCACCGCTGCCCGCTGCACTGTCCCTACTGTTCGAACCCGCTCGATCTCGCTATGTCCAAGGCCGAGCTGTCGACCGACGACTGGTTGCGGGTGATCAGCGAGGCCCGCCAGTTGGGCGTGTTGCAGCTCGGGCTGTCCGGTGGCGAGCCGTTGATTCGCCGCGATCTGGAGGACATCGCCGCGCACGCGCACCGCGAAGGGCTGTACACCACCCTCGTGACATCGGCCATCGGCCTAACGCGCGATCGCCTCGCGCGGCTGGTCGATGCGGGCCTCGAGCACGTACAGATTTCCTTCCAGGATTCCGAGCGGGAGGGGGCCGAGCGCATCGCGGGCACCCGGAGTTGGGACGCCAAGCACCAGGCTGCGGCGTGGGTCAAGGAGCACGACCTTGCGTTCTCGGTGAACGTCGTCCTCCACCGCGCCAATCTCGACCATCTCGAGCAGATCATCGACATGGCGGCCACGCTTGGCGCCGACCGCGTGGAGTTGGCGAATACCCAGTACTATGGATGGGCCGTGACCAATCGGGACGCGCTCATGCCCACGCGCGACCAGGTGGAGCGGAGTGCGGCCGTGGCCGATCGCAAGATCGCCCAGTACAAGGGACGGATGCAGATCATTTACGTGCTGCCCGATTACTATAGCGACTTCCCCAAGCCGTGTTACGGCGGATGGGGCGCGCTCTACGTGATGGTTGCGCCGAACGGGAACGTGCTCCCCTGCCACGCCGCGTCGCAGATCACCTCGCTCGCCTTCGACAACGTGCGCGATCACAGCCTGGCGTGGATCTGGGAAGAGTCGAGCGCGTTCCGCGCGTTCCGCGGCGACGAGTGGATGCGCGAGCCCTGCCGGAGCTGCCCGCGCAAGCACGTCGATTTCGGCGGCTGCCGCTGCCAGGCGTTCGCGTTGACCGGCGACGCCCGGAACACCGACCCCGTGTGCAGCCTCTCGCCGAACCGGAAGCTCATCGATGCGATGCTGGACCGCGAGGACGCGCCGGCCATCGCGTACGTGTACCGGGCCATGACGCGCGCCAAGGACCGGGTGCTCGAGCCTAGCACGCCCTAAGCCGTTCGCCCCTGCGCACGGTAGGTCGTTTCCCGCCACCCAGGCCATCGTCGCCGAGCTCGGCCAGGAAGCCCGGATTCGCTTGATGAATGAAGGGCTGATGATTCACCTGTCGGGACGCACCGGTGGAACGACATTAGCAGTCAGAGTCCGGAGGCGCCGCGATCGCGCCGACGATGGATTCCACCGGTGAACGAGGGAACTCGCTGTATGACATACGACACGAAATCGACCTCAGCCGCGTCGAATGCGCCCCTCGACCCGGGCGAGTTGGATGCGATCGACGCGTACTGGCGCGCGGCCAACTATCTGTCGGTTGGGCAGATCTACCTGCGCGCCAATCCCCTCTTGCGCGAGCCCCTCACGCTCGCCCACGTGAAGCCGCGCCTGCTTGGTCACTGGGGAACGACGCCGGGCCTGAATTTCGTCTACGCCCACATGAACCGCGTCATCAAGGCCCACGATCTCGACGCGATCTTCATCGCCGGCCCGGGGCACGGCGCACCGGGGGTGCTGGCGAATACCTACCTCGAGGGGACCTACAGCGAACGCTACCCGGAGATCGGTCGGGATGTCGCGGGACTGGTTCGGTTCGTCACCCAGTTTTCGTATCCTGGCGGCATCCCCAGTCACACGGCGCCCGAAACGCCGGGTTCGATCAACGAAGGAGGGGAACTGGGCTATTCGCTGCTCCACGCATATGGCGCCGCGTTCGACAACCCGGGGCTCCTCGTGTGCTGCGTGATCGGCGATGGCGAAGCCGAAACGGGTGCGCTCGCCACGAGTTGGCATTCGAACAAGTTCCTCAATCCGGAGCGCGATGGCGCGGTGCTCCCTTGCCGGCAGCTCAACGGCTACCAGTTCGACGGCCCAACGGTGCTCGCCCGGATCGGCGACGACGAGCTCGCGGAACTGCTGCGCGGCTATGGCTATGAACCGCATTTCGTCTCCGGGTCCGACCCGAGCCTCATGCACCAGTTGATGGCGGCGACGCTGGACGCGGTCATCGCGGACATCAAAGCGATCCAGCACGACGCCCGCACGCGGGGCTTCACGACGCGCCCGCGTTGGCCGATGATCGTGCTGCAATCGCCGAAAGGATGGACGGGTCCGAAGGTGGTGGATGGCAAGCAGGTCGAGGGAACGTTTCGCGCGCACCAGGTTCCGCTCGCCGGCCTGGCCGAAAATCCAGAGCACTTGCGCATGCTCGAGGAATGGATGCGCAGCTATCGCCCCGAGGAGTTGTTCGACGCCGGGGGCGCGCTCGTGCCGGAGCTCCAGGCGCTGCCGCCCACGGGCGATCGGCGAATGAGCGCCAACCGGCACGCGAACGGCGGCATGCTACTGCGCGATCTCCTACTGCCTAACTTCAGGGACTACGCGGTGTCGGTTCCAGGCCCGGGCGCGGTGGACGCCGAGGCCACGCGCGTGTTGGGGGCGATGCTGCGCGACGTCATACGGCTCAACGCCGAGCCGGCGAATTTCCGCGTGTTCGGTCCGGACGAGACGTCGTCGAATCGCCTCGACGCCGTGTTCGAAGCCACGGATCGCATGTCGGCCGCGGAGATCTTGCCCAAGGACGACCACGTATCGCCCAACGGGCGCGTGCTGGAGGTGTTGAGCGAGCACATGTGCGAGGGATGGTTGGAGGGCTACCTGCTCACCGGCCGACACGGCTTCTTCTCGTGCTACGAGGCGTTCATCCACATCGTCGACTCGATGTTCAACCAGCACGCCAAGTGGCTGAACACCACGCGTCACATCGCGTGGCGGCGGCCGATCGCGTCGCTCAATTATCTGCTCACGTCACACGTCTGGCGGCAGGATCACAATGGCTTCAGCCACCAGGATCCAGGATTCCTGGATGTGGTGGTGAACAAGAAGGCCGATGTGGTGCGGGTCTATCTTCCTCCGGATGCGAATACACTGTTGTCGGTTGCCGATCACTGCTTGCGCAGCCGGCATTACGTGAACGTGATCGTGGCCGGCAAGCAGCAGCATCCGCAGTGGTTGAACATGGCGGATGCCGCGGCGCATTGCGCCCAGGGGCTGGGCGTGTGGCGTTGGGCGAGCAACGACGGCGGCGTCGAGCCGCAGGTCGTGTTCGCGTGCGCCGGCGATGTGCCGACCCTGGAGGCGCTGGCTGCCGTCGATCTGTTGCGGCGGGAGCTCCCGCATCTTCTGGTTCGCGTGATCAACGTGGTCGACCTGATGGCGTTGCAGCCGCGGTCGCAGCATCCGCATGGACTCGACGACCCGGAATTCGATGCGCTGTTCACGACCAGCCGGCCGGTGATCTTCGCATTCCACGGCTATCCGGCGCTGGTTCATCGCCTAACGTACCGCCGGACCAACCACGACAATTTCCACGTCCACGGGTTCAAGGAGGAGGGCACCACCACCACGCCGTTCGACATGACCGTGCTCAACGAACTCGACCGGTTCCACCTCGTGCTCGACGCGATCGCGCGCGTGCCGGACCTGGACGACGACCCGCGTGCCGCCGCGCTCGCCGACCACTGCCGAGTGAAGCTCGAGGAACATTGGCACTACGTGAGGGAACACGGGGAGGACATGCCCGAGATCCGTGACTGGCGTTGGGCGCGGCGGTGATCGCCTTCGTCGTGAATGCCGGGTCGAGCAGCCTCAAAGCGTCACTCTACGATGTCTGCGCCGCGAACGCCGCGGCGGCCGGTGCCGCGCCGCCGCCGGCGCTGTGGGAAGGGAGCAGAACGCTCACCTCGGTGCCCGGCGGCGGCGGAGACCTCTTGGCCTTGATGTGGCGCGACGCATCACACGCCATCGGCGGCCCGGAGTCGGTGAATGTGGTTGGCCACCGCGTGGTGTACGGAGGCCCAACGCTCACGGCAAGTGTGCGCATCACGCCACTCATTCGGGAAACTATTGCGCGTGCGGCGCAGGACGCGCCGAGCCACAATGCACTCGAGTTGTTGGGCATCGATGCGGCCGCGCGCCTCTTCGGCGGTGCGACCCCGCAGGTGGCCGTGTTCGACACGGCCTTCCACATCACGCTCCCACCGCGCGCGTACACCTACGCCGGCCCATACGAGTGGCTCTCGTTAGGCCTGCGACGCAATGGATTCCACGGGGTGAGCCATCAATACGCGTCGCATCGCGCGGCGCGAATGCTCGGCCACGATGGTCCGCGGCTTCGTGTGGTCACGGCCCATCTCGGCAGTGGCTGCTCGCTGGCCGCGGTCCACGATGGCCGGTCGGTCGACACGACGATGGGCTTCACGCCCACTGATGGCGTGCCGATGGCGACGCGGTCCGGCGCCGTCGACCCCGGACTGTTGATGCACGTGCTGCGCCACGGGATGTACACCGCGTCCGCGCTCGAGCACACGCTGAATCAGGACTCTGGTCTCAAAGGCCTCTCCGGCGTCTCCGGCGATGTGCGCGCGGTGATCGGTGCCGCGGACGCCGGCAATCCGCGCGCCCAACTGGCGATCGCCGTATTCGTGCATCGCCTTCAGCAGTCGGCGGCGGCGATGGCGGCGAGCATGAATGGACTCGACGCGATGGTGTTCACCGGTGGTGTGGGCGAGCACTCCTCGCGAATCCGCGCCGAGGTGTGCGAGGGACTGGGATTTCTCGGCGTTGCGTTGGACGCCGGCGCCAACAGCGTCGACGAGGGGCCGGATCGCGTGATCTCGGCGCGCGGGTCTCCGGTTAGTGTGTTAGTCGTGCAAGCGGCCGAGAATTGGATGATTGCGCAGGAGGCGGTTCGCCTCGCCTCCGCGGGGTAAAGGACGTGGGGCTCACTCGAGTCCCGCAAACACCTCGGCGAGATCAACCGACACGAGTAGATCCAGACGCGGTCTTGATCGTGGACGGGGAGGCGTCGCAGAAGCAGCGAAAAGCGCACGAAACGTCACTTCCCAGAACAACAACCAGCCCCGGCGGTACTCGCCGGGGCCGGTCTAAGACTTGCTTTCCGCCAGCCTAACCGAAAACTGGTCAGGTCACGGTGCAAGCGGCCTTGCTCAGATTCTTGTTGCGCGCGTCCGCCTCGGCCTGGGGAATGGGCTGACTCCATAGCGGAGCATTGCCGTTTTCCGTACCGATACCGACGGGCGGGTTGCTGCCGTTGAGCTTGCCGAACAACCGCGCGTCGACCCACCGGTCGGGGCTCTCGAACAGCAGCGAGTACCGCTTCTCGTAGAGAATCTCGTTCAGGACGGCGTCGGATCCGCTGGCGGCTGACGCTGCCAGTCCGCCATCCACCGTACGGAGCACGTTGGCCAACGCGAGCGCGGGACCGAGCTGCCCCTGTCCCCATAAGACCTCCGCCTTCATCGCGATCAGTTCCTTGTTCGTGATGATGCGGGACGGGGTGATAGGCTGCGGGTAGACAATAAATGCCTCATCGGAACTGACGCCTGAGAGCGTGAGATCGGCGGTCGTAACAACCTTCCGCGCTACCCGACGATCACCGGGGGCGGCTTCGCTCACAACGCGCGGATTCGCGCGAAGAGTGGTGCTCGCAGGGTCGCCGAACAACCCGTTGGTCAGATCGCCGGACGCGGTGCTGTATTCGAACTGAGGTCCAGCGTTGAGCGCGGTGGTATCGGCGGCGCTGGTATTCATGAACGATACGTCGAGCGCGTTCGATGCGGCGGTGAGCCACGTCGCGTCAATCGTCGCGGGTATGCTGCCGTCCGGAGAGGCGTAGTCGCGGAAGGCGAGGTAGATGTCCACCTTTGCCGCCAGCCCCCGATTGAACATGGCAAATCCGGGCGGGTCATCGAAGCCTTCGAAGCCGCCCGGAAGCGTGAAGGGAAACGATGTGCCGCCGTTGCCTAACTCCGCGTAGCCGGAGTCCAGTTGCGCCGAGATGTACGCGAGCACGTCGCCCTTGCAATTGATCGGCGCCAGCGGCCCGGTCGGGTCGATGTCCACGAGCGTCGGTGCGCCCGCGGTGTCGCGCGTCTCGATCGCCCGGAGCAGCGACATCGCCTTCCATGTCCGGAGGAATCCGATGGTTGCGTTTTTCTGCTCATCGGTCATGACACTCGCCGCCGCGTTCTGCACGCCGTCGATGCCGATGTTCGTTTCGCGAATGGACGCATACGGCCACGTGGCGCTGCCGTTGAAGCCGCCAGGATCGATGCGGGGGCCGAGTAGCTCGGTCACCCAGCGCGGCTCGGAGACCGGCAGGTTGTAGGCGTCACGACCGATGATCTCGTTGCGAAGTATCTCGGTCGTGATCTCCCCGCGGTCGTACACCAGAACGCCAAGGGCTAACGTTTGCACCTGCCCAAGAGAGGTGATGTTGCTGTAGTCGCTGGCGCTGGGGTTGTTGAGGTCCGGGCGTGTGGTATCCGTGCACGCGCCAACGAACATCACACCCAGCGCAAGCGCCAGGAGTCGGATTCGCATAGGGCTGCTGCCTCGTAGCAGAAGGGTGGCCAGGGAAGACGTCGCGGTACGCATCTCAGAAATCCACGCCCAGCGTGAGGAAGAAGCTGCGCGAGGGAGGATACGGCGCGACATCCTGGCTCCGGTTAATGTTCTGGTCGCCGAAGTTGCTGACTTCGGGATCCAGCCCTTGGTAGTGGGTCCACGTGAACAGATTCCGTCCGCTGAATTCCAGGCGCGCTCCGCTCACCGACTTGCCGAGCACCGACTGCACGATCTCCGTGGGCAGGCGATACGAGACCGTCAGCTCGCGCAACTTGGCGAACGCCGTGGACTGAATGTACTGCGAGGTGCCGTCGCTGAACTGCGCGTTGACGCGAGCGTTGGCTGCCGTCGGGTCCGGCGATGTTCCACCAGCGTCGAAGAGCAGCTGTGTGAGGTTTATCGCGTAGCCACCGTCGCGCCAGTCGAGGAGCCCGAAGAAACGGAACGGTCCGACATTGACTTCGTTAGACCAACCCATGATGAAGTTGGGCTCGTAGTCGCCAAAGGCGGTCTGCACGCCCTTGATGGTGCCGACCACTTGCGTCGGCGACTTGCCCTGTTCGATGAATCCCTCGCCGAACGCCAACGCAAACGATCCAGGAGGCGCGAACCCCGGTACGGGAAGCGACGTCACCCGACCTACGTTCCTGGCATATGTCAGGCGGGTCATCCAGGACAGGCTCTTCTTCTGAATCGGGAAGATGGACACGGACGCTTCGCCGCCGCGGTTGCGAATCTCACCAGCGTTGTAAAAGCGCGTCGTGAAGCCCGTGCTGGGCGCAAGTGCCGCCTGCAGCAACAGGTCGGTGTTGTTCTTCTGGTACAGGGTCGCGGTCAGCGCAACGCGGGAGTTGAATAGGCCCGCATCCGCGCCAACCTCGACTTCGCTCTCCCGTTCGGGGTGCAGGTCAGCTGACGCGACGACTGTGCCAAGCTGCTGGGCGTTGGATCCTCCGATCACGGACGGCGCGAGGGTCGAGAACTTTTGGCCATAGAGCGGCTCGTTGCCGGTTTGACCATACGCCGCGCGGAGCTTGAGCTCGTTGAACGGTCCGAGGTTCTGGAACCGATATGATCCGGCAACCTTCGGATAGTAGAAGTACTTGTTGACTTGCGCGTTGTTCGTGCTCTTCTGCCCGAGGAAGCCGGCGCTGAGGAAAAGACGCTGGTCGAACAAGAGCAGGTCTTCCTGTGCATATGCGGCGAACGTCCTAACGAGCAGGCGATTCTGTACCGCCGCCACATTTGCGCCGCGGTTGACGTTCTGTTGGCCGGCCAGCAGATCGGTGGTGGTCACCGTGACCGTGTTGATGTCGTCGTAGCCGCGGCGGATACCCGCCGACGTCGTGGCTTGAATGCTGTTCGACGGCGACGTGTACGTGTGGGCAACCGTGACCGCAATCGGCGCCCGGGTCTCGGCGCTATTCCCATCCTGCGTCGTTCCCGGAAATCCGTCGGCCGGTTCAAAGTACAGGGTCGGCGGGGAGTAGAGGCTCTGGTTGTAGTTGTAGTGGTCGATCGACAGGTCGAGCGTGGCCTTGAGGGTCTGCGTAGCCGTCGTGAACGCGGTGTACTGCGCGTTCACCGAACCCAAGAAACGGAACACATCCTCGGGATTCTGAAACAGCGCAATCGTCTGCAGCGGGTTGCTGCTGTTAGACAGGAACGGATTCTTCGGATAGACGCCGTCCACCGGCCTGAAATCGAAGAACGCCGGCGTCGCGGAGAACACGACGTACGGGCTCACGTTCACATTGTCGTTGTTGCTGATACCACGCCGCGTCAGCGTATGGATGAGGTTCGTGTTGAACTGGATCTGCAGCTTGTCGCCCACCAACTGCGTGAGGTTCGCGCGAACAGATTGCTTGTCATACCCGGTGCCATACTGGATGCCGTTGTCGTGCATCCCCAAGCCGGAGATGAAATACTGCGTATTCTGGCTGCCGCCGCTCACACTGAGATTTGTAGAGTAACTCAGGCTCTTGTCGCCGTAGACTTCCTTCTCGAAATCGTGGAAACCACCGGCGTCCTGGAACCACGCCGCTATGGTGTCGGGGCTGATGGAGGTGTAGGCTGCCTGCGCATCGGCCAGGGTGTAATGCCGGAGTCCGAGCGTGTGCTCGAGAGCGTGTGTCCCGAACTGCTGCGTGAGCGAGAACCGCGGCTTCCCAATTTCACCGCGCTTGGTGGTGATCACGACCACGCCGTTGGCGGCTTCCGATCCGTAGATCGCCGCGGCCGACGGCCCCTTCAACACTTCGATGCTCTCGATGTCGTTCGGATTCAGGTCGGCAATGCGGTTGACGCTGTTGTCCTGGTCGTCGCCGCCGGCCTGCGTGATAGTGTTGATCCCGTTTGCGGTGATGGTGTTTGCAACGGGGAGGCCGTCCACGATGTACAGCGGCTCGGCGTTTCCAAAAATCGACGTGACGCCACGCATGCGAATTTGCATGCCGCCGCCGGGAGCGCCCGAATTCTGTGTGATCTCCACGCCGGCAATCTTACCTCGCAGCGCGTTGTCCACGGTGGGCGCGTGCGTTTCGTTGAGTTGCGCCCCTCCCACGGACCCAACGTCATTCGCGCTGTTTGCGCGCGACACGGTCGTCGCCTGGCCGGTGATGATCTCCTGGCTCAACCGCAGGACGTCGGCCTCGAGCTTGATGTCAACCTCGCTCTGGTCTGCCGCAATCGGGATGGTGGTCGGTCGGTACGCTATGCGGCGCACCTCGAGCGCGATTGCGCCGAACGGCACCGACAAGCTGAATTTGCCGTCGGCCCCGCTGACGGTGCCAATGCCAGTGCCTTTTACGTGAATCTGGGCCCCGGGAATCGGCGCGGTCGTTTGGGCGTCGCTGACGGTTCCCTTGAGTGGCCGCTGTGCCGCAGCCGTGTTAGCTGCAAGGCCGGTGAGCAGCGTCGCCCACGCTAATACAATGAGTGTCCGCACGTAGCCTCCAAGCGGAAGGGGGTGGGGTGGTCACATACGGGGATCCCGTCACGCGTTTTGCGAGAGGGATCTGGTGGGCGACGTTATAGTTTCGTGCGCATTCCGTCAACACGTAACGAGCGAGCGCGTCAATCTCGATGGCGAGCGCGTCCGCGGGAAGGGGGCAGTGGAGTGCCGCTGTCCTCTAAGGGATGTCGGGGTGGGCGAGATCGGGACGCGTACGCAACATCGTCTCGTACGACAGGTCGGGCTGTGCCTCGTAAATGAGACGCCCCGTGTCGGTTGGCGTGCGAAGCTCACGCACGATCTCACTCTGCGAAACTGGCGCTTCGGTCTCGGCGCGCTGATGGGCATCTGCAAGGCGATTCTGTGTGCTCTGGCGGCACGCGTCGAGCGCGGCAAGCATGGCGAGTGCGACAACTGGTTTCATGACATCGCTCATACGTTTCCCCTATCGTCGGACGGCGCGCCGTGCGTGAGCCACGCGCTGAAGTCGGTGGCCTCCGACGCGAGACGCCACTGCTGCCAGATCACCAGCGCCATCGCGCGCATGGCGCCGTCACTTTCGCCCTCGGCCAGGCACCGGGCAACCAGCCACCGCTCGAAGTCCTCAGCATCGGGCGCGTCGAGTACGACGGCCTCCAGCAGCTCGCGTTGGATGGCGAGACCGATCGAATCGGCGGTGGTGTTTCGCGCACGCCGCCGCCGGCGCCCTTCGCTGGCATCGAGGGCGCTCAGTAGGCCGCGACACAGCATCTCCGGTGTAAGCATCAGTTCGCCAGGCGTATGTCGGGCGACCAGCCCGGACGTGACGGTCGAGCGTAGCCTCGATCCTGCGCCGCGAGGTCGATCGCCACGGAGGCGAGATCGTGCCGCGCCAGCACGTGCGGCTGCAGGGTGCTCAACGTCATCACGGTCTTGAGATACCCGTGACAGCTGTCACACGTCTCGACCCGCCCGTGTTGGGCATCGCCCTCGATGAGCAGGAAGCCGAGCCGGTGGTGATCGGCTTCGCCGCAGAACGCGCAGCGCAGCACGGGGAGCGACCAATCCGCGGCGCAGCATCCGCACCGCAAGCGGCGATCGCGTTCGATGCCGCGCATCTCGGCGAGCGCCGGCCAGGCGCCGCACATCGGACACCAACCGTGCATCCACGCGATCGGCACGTGCGTCGCGAGCGCGCGGGCGCACGCGTGAAGCAACGGTTTTGCGGCGAGCTGCGCGATTACGGCCATGGTGTCGGCGGCAACGCCCGCCCGTGCGGCGATGCGCGTGATCGCCCCGTCGTCGCGCGTGATCGCGGCGAGAATCAGTTCGGACGCATCGATGTCGTGGGCGCCGGGCAGTCCGATCGCATCGCCTAACCGCCGCACGTGCGCGGGTGCACGCGGGGTATCGAGGCGCAGCGTCGTGCCGTGCAGCAACGGCGCGCCCTCGGGCCGCGCGACCGGCGCAGGAACCATGTCCACCCACGACGCGTCGTTCGCCTCGACGAGCGTGAGCTCGAGGAGGTGGATCCACGGCTGCCAGGCCGGGTCTAACGGCGCGTCGCGCGCGGGGGCGGGAAGTCGCCCGGGAGTCCCGATTCCGGGAGCGGTCCTGGACATTCGGATACGGGCAGGAGACATGGCGTACGGGAATACATCAGCGATCCGGCGTGCAGTTGTACGATCGGTGGGCGATTACCGATGTCGGCGCCCGCGCCGCCGCCGCGCGGACGCGCGGCTTCGGGCGACGTGCACGCCGCGGCCATCACGGCGCAGGCGAGCGGCGCGGTCCGCCACCGTGCCCGTATCATCGAATCACGTGCGTGCCGAGCACGCGGACCTGTTCTGACGAGAGCAGCACGGCGGCGCGGAGCAGGAATCCCCCCACGAGGACGCACGCCGCCGCCAGCGCCATCCGCTGCGCGCCATGGATGCGCGGGCGCCATTCCATGCCTAACGGGAGCAACACTCCCATCCCCAACACGCCCAGCACCAGTAGCGCGCCCCACCCATTCACCAGCGCGCGCGCCACGGCGCCGAGCGAGACGACAAAGCACACGAGAGCGATGGCTTCCAAGGCCAGCGTGATGCGATCGAAGCGCACCAGCCATGCGATGGTGGACGGGAGCTCCAGCCCGCGCCACCGCGCGCCGAGTAGCAGTGCGGCAATCGCCGTGGAGACGCCGGAGAAGAGAAACAACACGCCCAGCCACGAGGAGTCCGCCCAGATCGGCCGGTTGGACACGGCGAGCAACACGCCGGTGTAGCCGGCGAGGAACAGTCCGGCGGCCATGCCGCCCACGGCGCCGATCGCGGCAACGGCCGGATTGGCCGCCGCCCGCGCCACGCCCCACCGCGTTCGTCCCTGGTCCGCCAGCGCGCCTAACCATGCGACGAGTGCGAAGACCCCGAACACCAACAAGCCCCAGACCCCCACCGACATCGGGGACCACCACTTGAACATCGGCAGGCCGGTGTGATTCTGGATCACCATGTGCCAGAAACGAAGCGGTCGAGTCAGGTCGACCGTGAGGATGATCGCGCTCAGCACCGCGCCGGCGAGCGCGACTTCGCTCGCCAGGTGCACCAACGGACGGTCCTCCGCCCGGCCGAAGAGGCGCATCAATGATGCGAGCACCAGCGCGCCGCCGGCTAATCCGCCGATAAAAAAGTACAGAACGATGAGCCAGCGAAAATGCGGCGGCGAGCTGAAGAACGTGTCGGGGACGGACGTCTGCATGCTCATTCTCCCTTGGGCCCGCTCGCCTGTTGCACTTCGGTGATCCGGCGCGCGCGGAGCGACAACGCGCCCACGAAGGCCATCATGAACGCGCCAATGGTGGAGAGCATCGAGCCCCGCACCAGATTGCGCGTCGGCATCTTCGGTTCGCGCGGCAGGCCGTATACCTCGGGCTCGTCCACGAGCAGAAAGAACGCGTTGAGGCCGCCTAACGGACCGGTGGGATCCGCGCCGTACAGATACGCGCCTTTCTCGCCCTGCGCTTGGAGTTGGGCCACGCGCGCGCCGGCCCGCGTGCGCAGCTCGGAGATGGGGCCGAACTGGATCGAATCGGTTGGGCAGGCCTTGGAGCACGCAGGCTCGAGGCCCACGCTGATCCGGTCGTAGCACATGGTGCACTTCTGCGCCGTCCCCGAGACGTGATTGATCTCGATCACGCCGAATGGACACGCGCTGATGCAGTCGCGACATCCGTTGCACGTGTCGGACTGGATGGCGACGGTGTCGAACTCCGTCCGGATGATGGCGCCCGTTGGGCATACCTCCAGGCAGGGAGCCTGCACGCAGTGCTTGCAGACGTCGCTCATCATGAGCCAGCGGCCGTGGTATGGCTCCGGGAACTGCTCGATAAACTTGACGTGCCGCCACGTGTCGCCGCTCAACGTGAGGGTGTTGTCGTAGCTCTGCCCGCTCATCTCCAGGTGCGCGCCACCGTCGCCGCGCGCGGGTAGCTGGTTCCACTCCTTGCACGCCACCTCGCACGCCTTGCAACCAATGCAGACGGTAGTATCGGTGAAAAATCCCATTGGCTCCGGAGCGGCGGCCGCCAGCGATGCGTTGGCCGCGGCGCGCGCGGGCGCCGGTGGTCTCGGGGATGCCGGCGCGGGTTGCGCGATCGGGAGGGCGAATGGCATCAGGCCTTCTCCACGTTGCACACGAAGGCCTTGCCCTCGTGGATCGAGACGTTCGGATCGCCCACCCAGCTCGTGAGATCGTTGGTCACGTCGCCCACCGCCAAACCCTGCCATCCCCAGTGCCAGGGCATGCCGACGTGATGGACCCGCTTGCCGCCAATGGTCATCACGCCTACCCGGTTCGTGACCAACGCGCGCGCGCGAATCTGGTGGCGCGGTGTGCTGATCTTCACGAAGTCCAGGTTCGAGATGCCGCGCTCCTGCGCCAGCCCCGCGCCAATTTCGATGAACAATTCCGGTTGCAGCTCGGCGAGGTGCGGCAGCCAGCGGCTCATCGCGCCCGAGAGATAGTGTTCGGTGAGCCGGTACGTCGTGATGACGCATGGGAATCGTGGGTCGCCCACGGGCGCAATGGCGTTGTATGGCTTGCCGCGCGACCACCACTTGAACACCGGGCTCGACTGCCGCGCGTAGAGCTGGTTGTGCACCGGCGATTCGACCGGTTCGTAGTGTACGGGCAGCGGACCATCCACGAGTCCGGTGGGGACGAACAGCCACCCTTTCCCGTCCGGCTTCATGATGAACGGATCGGTGCCCGAAAGCGCATCGAGGCCGATCGCCCCGGGTTTCGGTTTTGCGTTAGGTGCGAGCGTGAGATTGAAGTCCGGCACATCGTACCCCACCCAGCGGCCGGGCGCAGTCGCCGCGCCAGTGACGGGATTCTGTCCGTTCGGTACGCTCTTATCCCACCACACCCAGCGCTTGCGCTCGCTCCACGGATTGCCGGCCGGGTCCGCGGACGCACGGTTGTAGAGCAGCCGCCGATTCGAGGGCCAACTCCATCCCCAGTTCAGCTCCGCGCCGGGCACGCCTGGCGGATCGGGTATGCGCCGCGCGGAGAGATTGCGATCCCACGCCGGATACACCCCGCAGTAGATCCAACTCGCGCACAACGTCGATCCGTCATCTTTCAATTCCGCGTACCCGCTCAACTGCTTGGACGGGTCGGCGCTCTGATAGCCGTTGATCTCGCGCAGGATCTTGTGCTCGTCGGGCTCGGCCAACACATCCGGTGCGCGGCCGGGCTCCGGGTCACGATCGAAGTCCCACAGCAGATGTTGAAATCCCTCGTCGCGCGGCAGCGTGCTGCTCGCGTACCTGGCCTTGAGGATCTTGCCCAACCGATAGTAGAACCAGGTGTCGGTGCGACAATCACCCGGAGGGTCGGCGGCCTTGGAATGCCATTGGAGCATCCGGTGCGTGTTGGTGAAGCTTCCTTCGTACTCGCCGACCTGTGTGGACGGGAAGAAGAACACCTCGGTGGCGATGTCGGCGACCTTCACCGTACCATCCGTGATCTCCGGCCCGTTCTTCCACTGCATTGCCGTCTCGGTGAGCCAATTGTCCTTCACCACCAGCCAGTCCAGCTTGCGCATCGCCGCGCGTTGCGCGGATCCGTTGAGCGACGTCGCGGGATTTTGCCCAACGCAGAGCATTCCCTTGATTTTCCCTTCCGCCATTGCCGACATCGTCGCCAAGTGCGAGTGGTCGCCGATGATCTTCGGATGCCAGTCGTAGCCCCAATTGTTCGCCGCCGTCGCCGCGTCGCCGTACATCGACTTGAGGTACGACACCATGAACTTGGGTTGATTCGCCCAGTAGCCCGTGGGCACGGTTTCGGCGGCGAGGTAGTCGTGCAGCGTGTCGTGCGGCTGGATCGCCGACGGGTGGTTCATGTAGCCGTGTATCGAGTGGTACAGCGTCGGGATATCGGTAGAGCCTTGAATGGCGGCGTGCCCGCGCAGCGCCATGATCCCGCCGCCGGGCCGTCCCATGTTACCGAGCAAGAGCTGCAGCAGCGCACAGCAGCCGATGATCTGCACGCCGTCGGTGTGCTGCGTCCAAGCGACGGCGTAGGCGAAGCTCGTGGTGCGATCGGCGCCGGAGTTGCGCAGCACCGCCTCGGCCACCTGCAAGAACTTCTCGCTCGGACATCCCGTGACCTGCTCGACGAGCTCCGGTGAGTAGCGGGCGAAGTGGCGCTTCAAGATCTGGAGCACGCAGTGCGGATCGCGCATCGTGCGATCCGTTCTCGGTGGCGGCTTGAGCAACGAGTGTACGAGCGCGTCCCAGCTCTTTGGGGCGGGTGCTGCGGCGGGACGAACTCCTCCCGCGGCCGGCGCGGCAACCGGGTTGTGCTGCGACTCTCCATTGCCCGCGCTCGCCGTGCGCGCGTACTGCCAACTTTCGGGGTTGTAGTTTCCCACCTCGCCGCTGTACGGCCATTGGGGATCTTCGGTGAACGCCGTGAGCCCCGAGAAGATACCGTCGAGGTCTTCGGTGTCCTTGAATTCCGGCGAGATGATCGTCGCAGCGTTGGTGTACATGGACGCGAACGTCTGGAAGAACGGATCGTCGTTCCACCGCTGGCTGTTCAGCACGTGATTGATGATGCCGCCCAGGAACGCGATGTCGCTACCCGCGCGGATGGGCGCGTGGATGTCGCAATTAGCGCTCGTGCGCGTGAAGCGCGGATCGACGTGGATGAGCGTGGCGCCGTTCATGCGCGCCTGCACCGGCCAGCGAAACGCGACCGGATGACACTCCGCCATGTTGGATCCCATGATCACGATGCAATCCGAATGCACCATGTCCCGCGGATGCATCGTTGCGGCGCCTCTGCCCAACCGTGCCCCCAGACCGGGGACGCTAGAGCTGTGTCATATTCGGGCCTGGTTCTCGATGGCCACCATGCCAATGCCGCGGCAGAACTTCTGCGCGATGTGGTTGAACTCGCTGTCCAGGGTGGCGCCGCCCAGGTGGAAGATGGCCGGCGTCATGTTGACGAGCTTACCGTTAGGCATGCGTTCGACGAACGTCTCATCGCGCGTCGTGGCGACTAGCTCCGCGACACGCCCCAATGCCCACTCCATCGACACGACATCCCAGTCCGCGGCGCCGGGTTTCCGGTGCAGCACCTTCGTGGGCCGGTTCGGATTCTTGTGGAGCTGCAGGATGGCCGCGCCCTTGGGGCAGAGCGTCCCCTCATTGTGCGGGCTGCGCGGATCACCTTCGATATTGATGATCTCGCCGTTCTTTACGTGGATGAGCGTGGCGCATCCCACCGCGCAGAACGGGCAGATGCTGGGCACGGCGCGGCTCTCTTTGATACGGAGCGCCTGTGCCGCGGCCCGGGCGGGCGCGAGCGCCAAGCCGAGGCCGGCGAGGCCGCCGAGTGCTGTTCCAGCACCGGCGCCGGCAGCGTAGCGCAGGAAATCACGACGAGACAGTTCCACGAGACGTTGTCCACGCTCAGGGTCGCATGCTGTCGCGATGTCCCGCTGCGTCGCGGGTGAACGAAGGGATGCGGCGGCCGCTTCGTCCATCGTCGAACCATCTGCCTAACTGCCGGTGGTCGTCGCGCACGCGCGCCACTCGGCTTGACACGGGTAATAATCCGGGGCACGTTACATGCAAGCTCGGGGGCCACCAATAGTGCATTCGTACCAAGATGCTCAACGTTCGTTTCAACGCTTTGGGACTATCACGATGCTTTGCGACAACCTCCTCCGCTCCCTCGAGCGCTGCGCCGAGCCCGCCTTCACGCTCACGGCATGCGGCGAGATCCGGACTTGGAACGCCGCAGCGGAAGCGCTCTTCGGCTATCCCGCCAGCGAGGTGCTGCACCGCCCAGTCGAAAGTGTGCTGCAGCCGCGCGGCCGCCTGGGCAAGTCCATTGGCGAGGCGTACTTTGCCGGCGCAGTGCAAAACGGCTACGCCGCTGCCATGGACATGCAGGTGAACACAAAATCCGGGCGGCGCATCTGGATCGGCGTTTCGGTGCTTGTGTTCGACATGACTCGCTCGAGCCCTGCCATGATCGTGCATCTGGCGCACGACATCACGAGCGACGTGCGGCGCGAGCGGCTCGTGCGCCGCTTCGCCGACATCGCCCGCAAGGTGTCATCGGCGAACGAGGATGACGAGCGACTGGTCCCGGTCACTCCGTTGTCCGACCAGGAAGCGCGAATCCTTCGCGCGCTCGGCGAAGGTAAGGCACCGGCCGAGATCGCTGATGCGTTCGCGATCTCCGCCCAGACGTTTCGCAACCACCTGCATCATGTGAACCAGAAGCTGGGGACGCACAACCGCCTCGAAGCGGTGATTCACGCGACCCGGCGCAAACTCATCTGACTGGACCGTCGCCGCAGTGAGCGCGCGGCAGTCAGTGCGCGCTCACTCCTCCCGCAGCAGGTACATCGCCGCGAAGGTGTAGACCACAACTCCGGGGATGAGCATGAGCATTCCCGCCAGGCGCTGATCCGCGAGCGGCGATAGCGCCGTGACGCGGGGCGCGACCGCGTATGACGCGTACAGCACATCGCGATGGAACGTAATCAGCGACGCGAGTAACGCCGACTGCGTCGCTCCCGCCAGCAGGTATCCGAAGCGCGCGGCGTTGCCGTGAAGCCAGGGCGTGCGCGATGCGGGCGCCATGAGCGGCCACCAATAGAGCAGGTACACGCCCAGGAAGGACGCGTGCTCGAGCCCGTGCACGGCCTCGCTCTGCAGTGCCAGGTCATACGCCAAGGGCAGGTGCCACATCCATAACGTGATGCTGGAGATGCCTAACGCAACAACGGGATGCGTGACCCAATGGATGAACGACCGCGCGCGGGCCGGGAGCTCGCGCCCGCCATCCAATAGCGGCATCGCCCCCACCACCAGCAGTGGCGCCGCCAGCCAGATGAGCAGATCGTGCTCCAGCATGTGCATCGTCAGCAACAGCTCGTCGTTTGCGCCCACGGGCGACATGACGGCCAATCCGATCACCGCGAGGCCGGCCGTGAACGCCGCGAGCGCTGCCACCCGTGGACGCGTGTGCGGCGCTCCCGCACGTCGGGAGATCCACCATGCAATGAAGGCAACCTCGGCGCCCACGATCGCGATCCCGACCGGGGCCTCCCAGTTCCAGCGCCAGAGCGATGTGGCCGGTGGCGGACCGATCATTCGGCGCTCGCGCTCCCCCCCCCCCCCCCCCTCGTACCGATCCACGCCGGCCGAATGTGCCGCAGCACGTCCCACGTGAGCCAGGCGAGGCTCACCGTGAGCAACAAGACGAAAGGCACCGCGATCCGGGGATAGATCTGCCACTGCGGAGGATGGACGGCGTAGCGTCGTGGAACGCTGTTCGCTCCCGCGATGAAGAACATCAGCACGAATCCAGCGCCGCCGATACCATAGAGCCATGCCGCCGCCCTGCTGATCCCACTGTCAGGCGTACGGCTGAGCGTGGCCACCACGTGGTACAGATACGCCCAACAGAACGCCGCCGCGCCGAGCAGGAAGTATGTGTGGAAGTGCGCCGGCACCCACATCGTGTTGTGCATCACCTGGTTGATCGGGATCGTGGCGTCCAGGAGCGCGCCCAACCCGCCGAATACCCACCCCCACAGCCCGAGCGCCATAAAAATCGTCGTCACGGTCCAGCGCATGCGGGAGCCGTACATCAGTGTGAGTGCGCCGATGATCGTGACGATGAACGACGGCAGGCCGACGGCGTAGGATCCGATCTCACCAAGGAGCTGGAGGGCGAGGGGTTGGGCAAAATCTGCATAGAGATGATGCGAGTAGTTCGCCAGCATGAGCACGATGACCAGGTTCCACGCGAAGGCGACGGGCCACGTGGTCTTCCATTCGCGATTCGTGTACAGCGGGAGCGCGGCGTACACGAGGCCGGCTGAAACATAGATGCTCAGATTCGCGATCGTGTGGCCAAACAGCAGCACGAAATTCTTCGCGAACAGCGCGTCGACGTTACCCACCAATCCGGCAGCCAGGGCGAACAGCGGGAGCAGATAGATCGCGCCGGCCAGGGCGCAGATGATTCCATCGATCGCGACGACGGCGGCGATCAGTTCTACTGGCCGTGGAAGCGCACCGTCAGGCTGACGGCCGGTGAACGCGAGGCGCCAAGCAAGCACCTTCGCGAGGCCGCCGTACGTTCTCGCAGTGGCGACCAATATGTGCGTACAGAACACGGCAAGGCCGGTCGCGACGAGCAAGTATCCGACGTACATCTGGAGCGCCGCCGCCAGCGTCCATGTGCGCGCATCGAACGGGAGAGGGTGCAGCACGGTCCAGCCGCCGGCAAAGCCACCCACTAGCGTCGCCAAGTCCACGAACCCGGTACCGAGGAGATAGATCAGCAACGCGATCCAGAGCGTGCGCGCGCTCAATCGCGTGGTCTCGCTCACTGCGGCGGCCAGACCGCCCAGCGCCGCGAGCAGCACGGACGCGACCATGCCGCTGCCGTGGAGCGTCATGATCCGGTAAAACCACTGCGGCGGCATCGCCAGCAGTCCACCCTGATCGAGGCGCATCAGGAGACCGAGCAATCCCATCAGCAGGAATCCGCCGAAGCCAGCCAGCATGTAGGCGATGGCGGCACGGAGAACGCCCCCGTCCGAAGCGGCGAGCGTTCGCGACGGCGTCGTCATTTCGTCGTTGCCGCCGTGACCGTGAGCGGAATGATCATCGTGTGATGGCCCAGGCCGCAGTACTCCAGACATCGAATGGTGTACGTCCCGGGTCGCCGAAATACATAGATGAGCCGATTGGTGTATCCGGGCATCACCTGTACCTGGCCGAGCAGCGTGCCCTCCGGATCATAGATGCCGAAGTCATGATTCACGTCGACCGAGTTGACGGCAAACTCGATGGGAACGCCGGCGGGCAGGCGGTCGCGCGAGAGCGACCATCCCCACTGCACGCCGACCACCTTGACGTCGATCTTCGGCGCGCCGAATTCGGCGACCCGCGTGTCCCGGTACGGCAGCCATCGGAACGAGAGGACAAAGAGGGCGATGCCAACGGCGCCGAACGCAATCAGCAAGCCGACCCGCACGCGAGACTCCGATCGCTCGAGCGAGTCTAACGGTATCGCCCGTTTCGACCGCACGAGAATCGTCGCCCATGCGGCGGTCCAGATGGTGCCGAGCGCAAGGAGGGCCGCGAGGACGAGATGCGGGTTCACGTCATATCACGTTCTGCCGGCCTTCCCGGAGGCCATCTGCGACCAGAAGAAAAACTGCGGCTCGGCGGGCGTACGCAACGAGTGAATGTACGTGATGATGTCGTCGATCTCTTGCGTGGAGAGCTGGTTTCCCCATGCGGGCATTCCCATTGGGCGTCCGTCGTGGATGGATCGGAAGATCAGCGAATCGGCGCCTCCGTACTTCCACGTGGTGTCACGTAGGCTCGGTCCCATGGCGCCGCCGGCGAGTCCGCCGTGGCAACTGTAGCAGTTATGCTGGAGAAACACCAGCCGTCCGGCGTTCGCCATCACGGTGTCTCCACTAAATGGATGCAGCGCCTCGTGCCCCAGCGACGTATCCATCGCCGTGGTCGAGGCAGCGGTGCCTTCGGTCGCGGGCGCCGCGCCTTCCTTGCCTTTGCAGGCGACAGCCAGAACGAGCAGCGTCGCGGCGCACAAGGCAGGGATGACTCTGTTTGCTGAAGAGGACATAGCGGTCTTCCTCATTCTTTTGTTGGAGATGAGTGAGATGCAGGCATAGTTAGACGCCGCTGGCCGGCCGCCGACTCCGTCGATGTGACGGGGGGGGGGAGCAGCGGCACTCCGTACGTCCGCAGAATATCCGTGATGGCTGAGCGATTGCGCACCAGCAGCGAGTCGAGCAGCACGGCGAACGCGGAATCAGCGCGCCGAACACCAAGCGAAATGTCGTATGCGAACGGCTGGCCCGAAGCATCCACGGCATGTTCGAGCGGCACCATCGTCAGCGGCACCTGCGTGCGTGTCGCGAAGTAGCCGGCGAACGGGCCCCAGACAATGGCGACGTCGATACTGTCGCGCGCGACCGCCTGGATGATCGCGGCGGCGGGGTCGGGTTTGGCGTAGTCGCCGAAAATTGGAAACCCGACGACGTTGTCGATGATGCCGCGCGCCGCGAGTGCTTCCGCGGGCGGAGTGTTCTGGTAGTCATCGCCGATGACGTGAATGCCGATGCGCAGGCGATGAAGTACCGAGTCATCCATTGTTCGCACGGCATACGGGCTGCCCGTGCGATACACGAATGCGTACGTGGACCGGAAGTAGGGACGCGTGGTGCGTACCATGTCGTACTCGTGCGGCACGCCCATGATCACATCGCACAGTCCGGCGTTGAGCGTTTTCCGAACGAATCCGCGACCTTGGGGGAGCCACGCGTATTCCACAGGCAGGCCAAGATCGTGCGCCAGGAGCTCGGCGATCTTGTTCTCGAAGCCGTCCCGCTGCGAGTTGGAGAAGGGCATGTTGTTCGGATCCGCACAGACGCGGAACCTACGCGGCGCCGCGGCCGGCTCTGCGGCCGCAGCGGCCGGTTGGGCCTGGAGCGGGGGACCGGCCAATGCCAGCCCCGCCATCGCCATCAACGCCAATCCTCCACGGACATGCATGGTCATCTCCGGCCGTTCGTACCGTTAGGCCTACTGTAAGGCGAACACGTGGAGCGTCCCACCGGGCTTGGTCACGCTCGGCAGGTCGGGAACCGCGCCCACGGCGCCGAGCGCCGCCCAGGGATCATCGATCGACAGATGACCGGGCACGATCGCTCCCATCCAACCGCCCACGCCCGAGTACACCGCGATGTACTGCTTTCCGTCGGTGCCCGTGTACGTGATGGGATTCCCGACGATCCCCGATTCGAAGTGCGTCTTCCAGAGGACGCCGCCGGTCTTCGCGTCGACTGCCTTGAAATCGCCATCGAGCGTGCCGTAGAACACGATGCCGCCCGCCGTTACCAGCGTCCCGCTCCACACCGGGAACTTCTCGGTGATGCCCCATACCTTCTTCCCGGTGGCGGCGTCCCACGCCAGGAACTCACCGCGGGCGCCGTTTCCGCCCGGGCCGGCGTACATCCGTACCGCCGCGCCAACGTAGGGTGTGCCCGAGATGTACCTGGCCTCGATCCCGCCGTAGTCCATGCACAGGTTTGTGGATGGCACGTAGAAGAGTTTCGTCTGCGGTGAGTAGGCCGCGGGCTGTTCATCCTTTGCACCCGAGGACGATGGGCAGATGTCCTTGGTTAGGCGGCCTTGATGCGTCTCTTTGTCCGGGTTGAGCACCGGGCGGCCGGTGGTGAGGTCCACCTTCGACGCCCAATTCACCGTCTTGAATGGCTCCGCCACGAGCACCTCGCCGGTGGCGCGATCGATCGTGTACCCGAACCCGTTCCGGTCGAAGTGGACGAGCACTTTGCGCATCGTGCCGTTGATCGGCAGGTCGGCCAAGATATCCTCGTTCACTCCATCATAGTCCCACTGGTCGTGCGGCGTCATCTGGTACGCCCAACGGGCCTCACCGGTATTCGGGTCGCGGGCCCAGATGGTGGTGGACCAGAGGTTGTCGCCGGGTCGCATGTCGGGGTTCCAGACGCCGGGGTTCGACGTGCCGAAGTAGATGAGGTCGAGTTCCGGATCATAGCTCACCCAACCCCACGACGCGGCTCCTCCGATTTTCCATTGCTGGCCGCGCCAGCTGGTCACGCCCAGATCCTTTCCCTGCATCCATGGGTAGAACGGCTTGAATTTCGGACCAATCAGCACGTCCCGGTCGGGCCCGGTATTTCGTGCGCGCCAGAGCACACGGCCGGTCTTGAGATCCAACGCCTGCGCCCACCCCCACACGGCCATCTCGCCGCCGCTGTCACCCACGATCACTTTCCCATTCACGATGAGCGGCGCCATGGTCATGGTCTCGCCCGTGTTAGGATCGCCGAGTTTGGTGCTCCAGACCAGCTTGCCGGTCGTGGCATCCACCGCCACGGTGTGGTTGTCCAGCGTGTTGAACACGATCTTGCCATCGGCATACGAAGCGCCGCGGTTCACATCATCGCAGCACGCCTTCCCGAACGCCACGGGATCCACCGGGGGGTCGTATTCCCACTTCTTCGCCGGTCCGGGCTTAGTCAGGTCGAAGGCAATGAGCTTGTCGGGAAACGGCGTGACGATGTACATCGTGCCATTCACGACTAACGGCTGACCCTCGTGGCCATCCTGGATACCGGTGGTGTAGTTCCACACTTCCTTGAGTTGGCCGACGTTGGCCGTCGTGATCTTATCGAGCGTGCTGTAGCGCGTGTTGGCGTAATCCTTCCCCGGCGACACCCACGTGCCCGCGCTGTCGCCTGGCGGGCCGGCAGTCGCGGCACGCGCATTGACGCTGTGCGGCGCGATGACGGCAAGCGTCGCTTGCGCCTGTGCCGCGGCGCCCCATACCAACGCACCGATCAGCGCGCTAAGCGCAAGCCCCGCCATGCCTAACGATAATCGGCCCGCGGGTGCGCCCGGGGCAACGGCATGTCCGTCGTGTCCAGCGTGGTGACACGGGCCTCGACCTGATTCGTGCTGCGACATCATGGGCTGCATTGCATTCCTCCTTCGCGGAGATGAGACGACGCGAAGCGTGACCCGGCCTCATCATCGGTATGTCTACTGGAATCCTGCCTGGTACGATGCGCAGCGCGAAATGGTCTGATCGTACCATGCACTACTACGCACGTCGCCACGTGCGCGCCGTGCGTACGTTCATCCCGACAGGCAGTACGTCCGTGCGATTGCGCTCAAGCAGCCGGCGTGACCACTTGCAATATCCCCAGAGCGCGAGAGAGCCGGTGACCGTTGTGGAGCAATTGGCGGCCTTCGTTGCCGCCACGACCTACGAGGATCTGACGGACACCGTGCGGTCGCAGTTGAGGATTCGCGTGCTCGGCGCGTTAGGCTGCGCCATCGGCGCCCTGGAGGGACCGCCCGTGGGTCCGGTGCGGAAGTACGTCGGCGCGTTTCCGCCCGCGACGGGCTGCACGCTCATCGGCGGTGGCATGGCCGCCCGCGCTTGCTACCTCATATCACGTGCGGTGCCGTCTCAGCGACGTGGCGCCCGTGAGGAATCGCGGCTTCGATCACACCGTCCAACTCGCGTTGGCCGCGGCGGCCGGTGTGTCTCTAACGGCAGCCCAACTGGAACGAATCGATCTCGAGATCTTCGATGTCGCGTATCGGATCATCGGCGGCGGCGAGGAGGGTGACAAGACGCTGGTGTTCACGAAGGAGGAGGCCGATCATAGCCTGCGTACCTCCTGGCGGTCGCGGTACTGGATGGCGCGGTGATGCCGGAACAATACGCGCCGGAGCGCATCCGACGCCGCGATGTGCAGGAACTCCTCTGCCGAGTCGTCGTCCACGCGAACGCGGACTACTCGAAGCGCTTCCCGGACGAGATGCCCTGCCGCATCACGGTTGTGCTCAACAACGGACATACCCTCACAAGAGAGATGCACGATTATCCAGGGTTCTTCACACATCCGATGTCGTGGGACCAGGCTTGCGCGAAGTTCACGATCCTCGCTGAACCCTTCACGACTGCGGACCTCCGGGCTCGCCTCGTAACCGTCATCGACGAGCTTGAATGGCGCAGGGTCGACGACCTGACTCAATTGCTCGCGGAGGTGCGCGTCCCCATACCCGCGGAGGAGAGTAACCGATGATCAAATTGAAGCGTGCGTACGATGCGCCGGCCACCAACGACGGGTCTCGCTTCCTGGTCGAGCGGTTGTGGCCGCGCGGTGTGGCCAAGGCGACGCTGCCGCTCGACGGATGGCTCAAGGACGTGGCGCCCAGTACCGCCCTGCGCAAGTGGTTTCACCACGATCCGGATAGGTGGGCAGAGTTCCGCACCCGCTACTTTGCCGAACTCAAACAGAATGAGGATGCGCTGTCACCCCTGCGCCAGGCGGTAAGGCGCGGGACGGTGACACTCATCTTCAGCTCTCATGATACGGAACACAACAATGCCGTTGCACTAAGGGATTTTCTCCAACGCGCGCGACGCTGAATCACTAGTCAAACACGTGTACGCGCGGCTGGTACGGCGAGACTCTGGCCGGCGCACGTTACGGGCCGCGATCATTCGGGCCTGAGGGATCCCCGAACAGCGGGGTGTGGGAGACATATCAAAAATCGGAGGTGGTCGTGAGAGTTCCAGTATTCAACACGCTGCTGGCGGGGGCGGTTGCGATCGCGGTGCCCGCCGCGGCGGCCGGAGCGCAGCAAACATCGAGTGCGAGTAAGTCCACAACGACGTACGTAGCGCGTCTGGTCGCGATGAATTCAAAAGTCACCGGGCACAAGGCGATGGGGCGAGCCACCTTCAAGATCACAGGTGACAGCCTGACCATCACCATCCGGATGCGCGGTGTACCTGCGAATATGATGCACTTGCAGCACTTTCATGGCTTCCCGGACGGACACCAGGCTGTCTGCCCTACCATGACGGCGGACAAGAACGGCGATGGCATCATCGACCTGGTCGAAACCGAACCCGCGGTTGGCACGACGATGGTGCCGTTTCACGACGACCCGGTCGGCCTGGAGATCGTGAAGGATACCTATCCCAAGGCGTCGAAAGATGGCTCGTATCGCTACGAGAAGACGGTCTCCCTGAGTGCTCTGGAGACGGCGTTCAACGCCAAGTTCGCAGCGAACGGCCTCGCGCTCGACAAGCGCGTGGTCATGGTCCATGGTGTGCCGCCGGACACCAAGCTGCCGGCATCGGTAGCTTCGCTCCCCGGGATTCCGGCCCAGGTTACCATCCCCATCGCGTGCGGTGCGATCAAAAAGGTGAAGTAGGCAGCCGCACCACGGTGGCCGCTTCGCCTAACCCTAGTGGAACAGGCGAGCGGTCACTCGTGTTGCTCGGCGCCAAGCGTGACAAAAAGGCTATCCACCAGCGTGCTGGTCGCGGCGCGCTGGCTCTGGCGCACCAGCCGTGCCAGCCGCGCGGAGTCCACGCGCGCGGTGTCGTATCCGGACTCGCCCAACGCCTGGAGCGCCTCCGTGGCGGCGCGCGCGCGCGGTCGCAGGTACACGTTTGGATATATCAACAAGCGTCCGTCCCGCACCTCGGCGAGACGATACGCGATCTCGACCGGTACCGGGAAGGTGAGCGGAAAGTTTCGAGCTGGCCTTGCCCAGGCTGCGCAGCAACGCTGTTCCGTGCACGTAGATCAGCTCGATCACGTGCATTTTCACGCGTCCCATTGAATTGTTCGGGCCCGGCGGCTCGCGCCGTTTCCCCTTCGCCCAGTTGCTTGGCGGCGGGTTTCATTCGGGATTCCAGATCACAAGCGTCATGCGAAATGCGCCGATCGGCGTCGGGAACGCTCGCTCGTCGATGGCGATGACGAATGAGCGCGTCGCGCTGTCGCGCTGGACGACATCCAGACGTAGGCCGGTACGTTGATAATCAACTGAACCGCTGCGGCCGAATCAGACGCCGTGCGCGGGTGTTCGGGAGGCGACTGAGCGCGCACGGGTGACCAACAGAGCGCCAGCATGGCAGTCGCGACGTACCACCACCGGGCCGTGTATCGTAAGAACATAGTGCAACGTATCAATGCAGACGTTCCTCTGCATGCAGACCCTGCTCGAGGTAGTGGTACTACCAGTACCCTGCTCGACATGCGCGCTGCGTGTGACAATGATGACATATTTGGTCCCGGTGGCGCCGCGGGCCACGGACACCGCGAAATCGAGGAGAAGCGACAGGAACGCACACGCCGCGATCGGCGTTTAGTCAGCACGGTAGACACCAACGAGGTGACGTCATGACACAGAGAATCGACTATGGCCGCAGCGCCCCCGCGGCGGTGCAGGCCATGGCGGCTTTGCAGCGCTATACGAACGAATCCGGACTCGAACCGCTACTGCTCGAGCTGATCAAGATGCGCGCGTCGCAGCTCAACGGCTGCGCGTACTGTCTCGACATGCACAGCAAGGATGCGCGCGCCGAGGGCGAAACCGAACAGCGCATCTACGTGCTGAGCGCATGGCGCGAAGCGCCGTTCTACACGCCGCGCGAGCGGGCGGCCCTTGCGTGGACCGAAGCGGTTACGCGGATCGGCGACGCGGGCGTGAGCGACGAACTCTTCGCGGAGGCCCGCGCGCACTTTTCGGAGAAGGAGCTGGTGGATCTCACCATGGCGCTGATCGCCATTAATGGATGGAACCGACTGTCGATCGGCTTCCGCACGCCGGTGGGAACGTATCAGCCGAAGCGACATTCCTAGTGGTGGACGATCCGGCGTCGAGGAGTACGATCCTCACCGGCGATCGCCCGACAGGGCCGTTGCATCTCGGGCATTACGCGGGGTCGCTGCGCAACCGCGTCCGCCTGCAGGGCGAGCACGACCAGACGCTGCTCATCGCTGATCTGCAGGGGTTGACCGACAACGCGGGCCGCGCGGCGGACGTGCGGGCCAACGTGCTCGAGGTAGCACTGGACTACCTGGCGGTAGGCATCGATCCGGCGCGTACGACGATCGCGTTGCAGTCGGCGATTCCGGAATTGTGCGAGCTGACCGTGCTCTACCTCAACTTGGTGACGGTTGCCCGGCTCGAGCGGAATCCGACCACGCGCGCCGAGGTCGAGCTTCGCGGTTTTCGTCGCGACGTGCCCGCGGGATTCCTGTGCTATCCCGTCAGCCAAGCAGCGGATGTCACCGGGTTCCGTGCCACGCTCGTCCCGGTTGGCGATGATCAGCTGCCGATGATCGAGCTGACGAACGAGATCGTGCGCCGGCTCGCTCATCTCGCGGGTCGCCCGGTGTTGGCAGAGTGCCGGCCGCTCCTATCCGACACGCCGCGACTGCCCGGAGTCGATGGACGTAAGGCCAGCAAGTCGCTCGGCAACGCGATCCCGCTCTCCGCTGGACCGGATGTGCTTCGCGCCAAGGTGCAGGCGATGTTCACCGATCCGTCGCACGTCCGGGCGAGCGATCCGGGACGGACCGAGGGGAACGTCGTGTTCGCCTACCTCGATGCGTTCGATCCCGATCAGGACGGGGTGGCTGCACTGGCCGCGCGGTACCGGGAGGGCGGGTTAGGCGATGTCGCGGTCAAGCGACGCCTGGTTGAGGTGCTTGACGCGCTGGTGGCGCCCATTCGTGACCGGCGCGAGGCGTTGGCGCGCGACCCGGGCGAGGTGTTGTCCATCGTGCGCCGCGGCAGCGAGCGATCCCGCCCGGTGGTCGCGTCGGTGGTGGCGGATGTGCGGCGCGTCTTCCATCTCGATGACGCCATTGGCGCCTAACCGAAATCCGGGAAGTCGGGGATCCATGCCGCCGGTCCATCGCGAGCTGGCCTTGCGGGCGCTGGGCACTCGCGACGCACCAATGGGATGAGTATCGTACGAACATAGCACAACTTCTCTCTGGAAACGGTGCCTCTGCATGCCGACCTTGATCGACATCCACGCCGCATCTGAGCGCATTCATGACTCCATCGTCTTTACGCCGGTAACGCCCGCGCTCGCGCTGCGCGACCTGGTACCGAGCGCGCTTTTCCTCAAGCTCGAGAACCTGCAGCGCACCGGCTCGTTCAAGGACCGCGGCGCACTGAATCGGCTGCTCGACCTCACGCCAGCCGAATGCCGGCGCGGCATCGTGACAGCCAGCGCCGGCAATCACGCACAGGCGGTGGCGTACCATGGCGCGCGACTCGGCATCCCGGTGGAGGTCGTGATGCCGGAACACACACCGCTCATCAAGGTGGCGAACACGCGCCGCTTCGGCGCCGGCGTGCGCTTTCACGGGGCCACGCTGTCGGATGCGATGGTCGAAGCGCGCCGACTCGAGACCGAAGAGGGGCGCGTCCTGGTCCACGCGTTCGACGACGAACGCGTGATCGCGGGGCAGGGCACGATCGGACTCGAACTGCTCGAACAACTTCCAGCGCTCTCCGCCGTCGTGGTGCCGATCGGAGGCGGCGGTCTCATCTCCGGAATCGCGATCGCGATCAAGGAGCAGCGCTCCGGTGTTCGTGTCTACGGTGTCGAGGCCGCCGCGGCCGCTTCGGCACTCGCCTCGCGCCGCGCGGGACACATCGTCCCCCTCGAGACGTCGGAGACGATCGCCGACGGGATCGCCGTGAAGCGCGTCGGCGAGCGCACGTTCCCGCTCATCGAACGCTACGTCGACGACATCGTCGCCGTGGACGAGCAACAGATCGCGAGCGCGGTGCACCTGCTCCTCGAGCGGCAGAAGGTGCTGGCCGAAGGAGCCGGTGCGGCGCCGCTCGCCGCGATGGTGGCAGCGCTCCTGCCCATCGACGAACGCGACGTGGTCGCGATCGTGGTGTCGGGCGGCAACATCGACGTGAACCTCGTGGAGCGCATCATCGACCGCGGACTTGTTGCCGACGGACGGTTGGCGCTGCTGGCGGTGACGGTCCGCGATCGGCCGGGACAGCTTGCACGCCTAACGCAGCTGGTGGCGGAAGCCGGCGCCAACGTCCTCGAGGTCGCCCACCGCCGGGCGTTCGCCGACATTTCCGTGCGGGACGTCGAGATCGTGATGCATCTCGAAACGCGCGGCCGCGACCACGTCGCCGCGGTCATCGCGCTCCTCGAGCGCCACGGCTTCCATGTGGGCGAGGCGGTGTGAAGGGTGCCGGGGCGTACATTCGGCGTCCGATGCAGTACAGCCTCCTCATAGCGTTCGGCCGCCAGCGCGGACATTCTTTCATCTGGCCTCGATTATGCGACATTACAACGTGGACGACCTGGCGAGATTCGTCAGCATCGTGATCCACGGCGCACTGTCCGAAGCCGTTTGGCCGCAGCTGTCGGCCGGCCATGAACCAGAGAGTGATTTCATTCGGAGGTAGTATGTACATCGTACCAAGCAGATTTGCAGGTCTTTCGCTCGTGGCGGTTACGTGGGTGGCGCTGAGCGGATGTAAGGCAAAGGAAACCGGAGCAACGGCGGACACGACGTCGGCGGCGATGAGCCCCGCTCCCGCCGATACCTCGGCCGCCAGCCAGAGCGCGGCAGCGCCTGCCACTACAGCGCTAACGGATGCGAATATCGTCGCCTTGCTTGACGAGGCGAACATGGCCGACAGCGCGCTTGGGGCGTCGGCACTGCCCAAGGCCACAAGCGCGAGCGTGAAGAGCTTTGCCAGATTGATGATGGGCGAACATCATGCCCTTCGCGTGATGGGGCAGGACCTGGCGAAGAAGCAGAGCATCACTCCGCAGCTGCCAACGGACGACCCGTTCACCAAGGCGGTCCAGGACGAGCAGGCCGCGCTCGACGCGGCGCCGAAAGGACACGCCTTCGATTCGACATACATCGACCACGAGATCGGCATCCATCAGGCGGTCATGGGTTGGGCGGGGACGGCGGAAGCCCAGGCGCAGAATCAGGCGCTCAAGGACCTCATCAAGGCGGCCGGTCCGATACTGCAGAAGCATCTCGACCGCGCGCAGGCCGCCCAGAAGGAGCTTGCCAAGTAGCCGCCTGTGTCATGACGGCAGCGAGTTAGCCTACCGCGCAGGTGGGCGGCGCCTCGGAGTGCGGAGGCGCCGCCCACTTGCGTGTCGGCTCCCGGCTGCTACCGGCGGCTGATCTTCACCCGCCAGACCTCCGGACCCTGTGCCTCGTAGGCCCAGTCGAACGTATCGGGATGCTCCGCATTGAGCTGGTACCGCAGCGGGAGCGGGTCGTGATCGTTCACCAGCGTCAACGACTCACCCTTCGCGAGCTTGTCGACGGCGCGAAATATGGTGGGATGCTTGTCGCGCGGCGGAATGACGCGCACGTCGAGCTCTGTCTGTACGGGCATGATGACGTCTCCTATGTGGCGTACGTGGGAAGTGGTGGTGGCTGGCGAGCCTCACCCGACTCGCCAGATTCGTACGAGCACTCGATCCGCAGGCGATTCATCGATCTCGCACGCGTACCCGCGCTCGCCGAGCATGGGGATAAGGAACTGCGGGACGCGCACGTTCACCTGCAGGAGCACGTGCCCCGCGGGGAGCGTCTCGAGCGCCGCCAAAGTACGGATGAGCGGCTCCGGCGGCTCGAGCCCGCGCACGTCGAGCACGATTTCGTGCTCGTTTCCTTCGTCGGTCGCTGCGGCCGCGACCGCAGCGGCTGGCGCGAGCATCCGCTCGGATGTCGACGCGGCGCTCGCCGCATCCGGGCGCCAGAACCATACGGACCAGTCATCAGGGGAATGTTCGCGCGATTCGTGCACGAAGCCGCGCTTCCCCAGCACGCTGAACAACGGCGCCGGCTCGAAGATCGCCCGCAGGTGCAACACGTCGCCACCGGCCAGCGCGCTGGCCGCGGCCATGACCTTCGAGAACGGCTCGCGGCCGGATCGCAGATCCTCGCGGACGTCGAGCTCGACCAGCGGCGCATCGGGGGGGTGTGTGCGCGTCTCGACGGGCTTACCGTTAGGCGGATGTTGGTCGTCCGCCGTGGCCGCCGCCGCCGTGCCCTCCGCGGGCGCCACGCCCAGGGCCGCGTTCAAGTCGCGCACCAGCACATCGGCCGGAATGCCCGCCGTCCGCGCCGCCTGCTCGACCGTGAGGAGCCGGGCCATCACGCGCCGCATGGCTTTGTTTCGCAGCTTCGTGAAATGCGGCGCGTGCCGCACGAACACGTCGACCAGCGATTCGTCGCGTGACAGCACATCGCTCACGCGGTCCGTCGGCGCGATGGGTGTCGCCGCTGCATGCGTCATCATGAGTGTCCTCCAAGAACGAGACGAGCCATCTGGCTCGCGAACAGCAGCGCGCCGCCCAGAAAGAGCACCGCGCCACAGCGTGCGACGTGCGCCCATGCGGCGCCGGCGCCGGTTGCGAGCAGCACCACCCCCAACACCATGAACCAGAACTGCACGGTCGCGACGCGCGCGGAGTACGTCTCCGCCACCGTCGGGACCTTGCCCTTGCCCATCTTATTTCGATAGCGCGCGGTCCACGCCAGTAACGGCACGATTTTGTAGAAGAACCCGACGATGAACAGCGCGACGCCGCCGAGTAATCCTGTTGCGACGTAGGCGACGGCCAGGTGTCCGTGACCGACGCCGCGCGCCAGCACCACGGGGCCCAGGACCGCACTCGCCGCGAGGAACGCGAGTCCGGCGGCCGCGAACCGCAGGCCGGGGTCGAGCTGCTTCCGCACCCGAACGCGGTGAAAGGCCAGGGCCTGGCACAGGAAGCAGGCGACTCCGCCCTCGAGCAGCAGCACGCCTAACCAGGCGACGAGCGCGACGCCGGTAAGAAGTCCGATCGGGAGCGCCACCACACCGGCGGTCAAGAGTACCAACGCCCCTCTGATCCAACGCGTGTCGGCGCCGTGCGCGAGCAGAAACATCGGCAGCAGCCGGTACGACACACCGCTCATCATGATCACCGCCCACCCCACGATGGCCACGTGAAGGTGCGAGGCCAGCACGTGCAGCCGCCACTGCGCGATGAAGCCCGTGTCCAGGTTGTGCAGCAGGATGATCCCGAACAGCAGCGTCGACGACAGGAAGCCCGTCGCGAGAATCACCGCGGCCCACGTCGCATCGCGCATCCGCGCCGTCCTCAGCGATGCGCCGATGTTGGCGACGGCGAGCACGATGCCAACGGCCACGAAGGAGATGCCGACGTTGTGCAACGTCGTCGAGCTGGATGCGATGCCGGTGGCAAACAGCCCGACGCCGGGCGCAAAAG
Source organism: Gemmatimonadaceae bacterium (assembly GCA_025450035.1). Classification (GTDB taxonomy): domain Bacteria; phylum Gemmatimonadota; class Gemmatimonadetes; order Gemmatimonadales; family Gemmatimonadaceae; genus JADGGM01. Next base: position 524 of record JANWIF010000135.1, on the reverse strand, counting down.
TCCAGAAGCTGGCGTGGGCCACGCGCACGGAACGCAGCGGCGCGCCGAGTGCGACCGGGAGCAATTGGCAGAGTGCGCCGAAGATGGTGGTCGTGATCCAGCCTAACGTGAACAGATGAGTGACTCCGGCGACGTGCGGCGAGAGAAAGGTGCCGGCGGCCAACTCCGGCGCGATCCACACCAGCCCCGCGCTTCCCGCGACGAGGTAGAGCATCGATGCGGCGAAGTGCTCGGCGGCGAGTCCGATCGAGTTGGTGGCCGGGGTCATCGCCCCGCCCCCACCGAAGCCGCCGGGTCGTGGGCCGATCGCCGCCGCCGGCCGGGTGGCCGGTGTCGCGGTCTCGGCCGTCGTCACGTGCGTGCTCCGGCGTCCGCGCGATGCCAGCCGAGCGCGGCGGCCACCGCCTGGGCCACGGCGTCGAACGCAACGCCCGCCGCGCTGTCCGGACGCGCGACCATGGTCGGCACGCCGACATCGCCTTCGGCCACGATCACTTCATCGAACGGCACTTCGCCTAAGAATG
>JANWIF010000134.1 GCA_025450035.1 Gemmatimonadaceae bacterium | reverse complement strand
TTCGAACGGCTCGAGCAGCACGCCAAGTCGCTCCTGGCCTCAGATGCGCCCGTGGTCCTCGCCGGCGACTACAATGTCATGCCCACCGATCTCGATGTGTACAAGCCGGAGAAATGGGGCAATGACGCGCTCTTCCGGCCCGAGGTGCGCGAGGCCTACGCCCGCCTCGTCTCGCAAGGCTGGACCGACGCGATCCGCACGCTCCACCCGGGTGAGCGGATCTACACGTTCTGGGACTATTTCCGGAATGCGTTCGGCCGCGACGCAGGCCTCCGCATCGATCACTTCCTGCTGAGTCCCGTCCTGGCGAAACGCCTCGAGGCCGCAGGCGTCGATCGCGAGTTCCGAGGGCGGGAAAAAGCGTCCGACCACGCTCCGGTCTGGATCGAGATCGCGTAGCCGCGCAAACCATCCCGGCAATCCCCCAATCTCAATACCTGGGGCCATTCGGCCCGAAACCCGCCGCGCCACCAGACTCGTACTGCCAACTGATCCACCACTTCGAGGAGTGCGCGTGCGCATGTCCGAATGGCTCGCCGAGCTGCCGCAGAATCTGTCGTACAGTCTCCGCACGCTCCGCCAGAATCCGGGCTTCACCACCGTCGCCCTGCTGACGCTCGCCATCGCCATCGGCGCCAACACCGCAATCTTCAGTGTCACCAACGCGGTCCTCCTGCAACCGCCGCCATACGGCCAGCCGGACCGCCTCGTCGCGATATACGACAACAACACGGTAACCCACGACGCGCGCAACGACCTCTCGGCCGGCGATGTCATGGACTACCGCGACATGCAACGCTCGCTCACCGGTCTCGCGGTGCTCTCGGGCGGCGAGTTCATCTTCACCCAGCCCCACGCTGACCCGATGGTCCTCCTCGGCGTGCAGGCATCCGCCAATCTCTTCGCCGTGCTCCAGGCCGGAGCGCTCCACGGCCGGACGTTCGCGGCGGGCGAGGACTCGCCTGCCAACAAACACGTCGCGGTCCTCTCATACGGGTTTTGGCAACGCGCGTTCGGCTCGGATCGCCACGCCGTCGGCCGCAACATCACGCTCAACGACGAATCCTACACCGTCATTGGTGTCATGCCCCAGGGCTTCAGTCTCGGCTACGGGGACGATGTCTGGCTCCCCCTCGATCTGTCACCAGTCCTCGCGGATGCCAATCGCGTCCGCAAGTTCCACAATCTCCGCGCCGTCGGCCGCCTCCGCCCCGGCGCGACGGTATCCACCGCCAGCGCTGACTTGCTCGGCATCGCCCACCGCCTCGAGACGCAATACCCGGAATCCAACACCGGCCACCTCGTGACGGTGATGCCGCTGCGGACGGCGATGACCGGCGATATCCGCCCCGCTATCCTGCTGCTCGCCGCCGCCGCCGCGCTCGTCCTCCTCGTTGCGTGCGCGAATATCACCAATGTCACGCTCGCGCGGACGATGGCGCGCCGGCGCGAGATGGCGGTGCGAGGTGCCATGGGCGCCGGCCGCGGACGCCTCGTCCGCCAGCTCCTCACGGAAAGCGTGCTCCTCGCTCTCACCGGCGGCATCCTCGGCTTCGCGGTGGCTTCGATCGGCACGCGGTTACTCCTGTCGCTGAGCCCCGGCACGCTGCCACCGCTCGCGCACGTCTCCATCGGCGGCACGGTGCTGCTCTTCGGGACGATCGTGTCGCTATGCACCGGCATCGCGTTCGGTCTGATCCCCGCACTCGATGGCTCACGGGCCGAGCTGCACGAGGCGCTTAAGAGCGGCGCTCGCAGTACCGCAAGCGGCGCCGGTGTCCGGCGGGTCCTCGTGGTCGCACAGGTGGCGCTCGCCATGGTGATGCTCGTCGGCGCCGGCCTGCTGGTCCGCAGCTTCGACGCGCTCCAGCGCATCAGTATGGGCTTCAGCTCCAGCCACGTCCTCACTGCGCAACTCGTCGTGCATGGCCACCAGTACGATTCGGTCGCCGCCATCAATCAGTTCTACAACGGCGTGTTCGCCAGGCTTCGCGCCACGCCCGGTGTCGAGGAGGTAGGCGCGGCGACCGGATTGCCGTTCCAGAACACCTGGACATGCGACCTCATGGCCGAACGGCACCCGGCACCACCAGGCCACCTGCCCGAAATCCGCTGCATGGGCGCCCGTGGCAACTATTTCGAGGCGCTCCGCGTTCCACTGGTTCGCGGCCGGTTCTTCAACGAGTCGGATGTGCCCGGCCACGGGATCGCCGTCCTCATCAACGAAACGATGGCCCGGCGCTTCTGGCCCGGCGAAGATCCGGTCGGCCAACGCATGCGCTTGGGTCCGAACTCGGATGCCCCATGGGAAACGGTCGTCGGCGTCATCGGCGACACCCGCTACGACGGCATGGGCGAGGACCCGGTCCCGATGGCCGTCGAGGAGGACGCGCAGACTCCGTCAGGCTCGCTGTCCATCGCCATCCGCACAACCGGCGACCCGGCAACCGCCGAAGGTGCACTGCGCAGCACGCTACGGGCCATCGATCCGGAGATCGCCCTGCAGGAAGTCCGGCCGATGGACGATATCCTCGGCTCGAGTCTCGCCGCCCGCCGCTTCGCCATGACGCTCATCTCGGCGTTCGCGTTCGTCGCGCTGGCGCTCGCCGCGATCGGCGTCTACGGCGTGCTGGCGTACTCGGTCACCTCGCGCACAAGAGAGTTCGGAATCCGGATGGCCCTCGGCGCCAGCAGACACAATGTGCTCGGTCTCGTCCTGCGCCAGGGACTCGGGTGGTCGCTCATCGGCCTCGCGGTCGGTGTCGGTGGCGCGGCCATCGCTGGCCGCTCGCTCCGCGCCTACCTGTTCGGCATCCAGTCCACCGACGCGGTCACGTTCGCGGCCGTCGCCTGCGGCCTGCTCGCCGCGGTCGCGGTGGCGTGCATCGTCCCAGCCCGCCGGGCTGTCGGCGTGGACCCGATGCAGGCCATGCGCGAGGAGTAAGGCCACCACCATCGGCCGCCCTATCACAATTTGCGCGGGCGTACGGACGGGGTTTGCAAAGGGGATGGCAACTTCCCCTTATTTAGGTCGTTGACTCCTCTCTGAAGCCGAGACGACCCGCCATGCCCGCAACGCAATCGCCACCCGCGCACCACGCCCCGATGCAGGCCGAGCCCCGCCTCCCGAATCTGGCCGAGCTGGAAGCCGCCGCGACGCTGGTCTACGAGGTCATGCCCGCCACCCCGCAGTTCCGCTGGCCACTCCTCGAACACCGCACGGGTCTCGAGCTCTGGACCAAGCACGAGAACTACTCGCCGCTCGGCGCCTTCAAGGTGCGCGGCGGTCTCGTGTACTTCGATCACCTGCGCCGTACCCAGCCGGACACGAAGTGCGTGGTCTGCGCCACCCGCGGCAACCACGGACAATCCGTGGCACTGGCTGCCCGCCGCAACGGCTTTCGCGTGGTCGCGATCGTCCCCCACGGCAACAGTGTCGAGAAGAACGCCGCCATGCGTGCGCTCGGCGCCGAGTTGATCGAATCGGGCGATGATTTCCAGGCTTCGATGGAGAAGGCTGCCGCTCTCGCGCAAGAAAACGGCTGGCATCCCGTCCCGTCGTTTCACACGCTGCTCGTCCGAGGCGTCGGCACGTACGGACTGGAACTCTTTCGCGCCGCCCCCGATCTCGATACGGTCTACGTCCCGATCGGACTCGGCTCCGGCATCTGCGGCGTCATGGCCGCCCGCGATGCCCTCGGCCTCTCCACGAAGGTGGTCGGCGTGGTCTCGGATGCCGCACCCGCGTATGCGTTGTCGTTCGGCGCGCGGCGCGCTGTCGAACACGACGTATCGACTCGCATCGCGGACGGCATGTCCTGCCGCACGCCAAACCCGGATGCACTGCCCTTCATCCTCCGCGGCGTCGACCACATCGTGCGGGTAACGGACGACGAAGTCGAATCCGCCATGCGCGCCCTTTTCGCCGATACCCACACGGTCGCCGAAGGCGCCGGCGCCGCCCCGCTCGCCGCCCTCCTGAAAGAGCGGGAGTCCCTGCGCGGTCGCCGCGCCGGCATCATCATCTCCGGCGGCAACGTGGACACCAATGTCTACGCGCGAGTGCTCCTAGGCCCCGTCGCCTGACGGAGCCGCATCCGCATCGCACGGCTCTAGCCCACCATTTGGACCGGGCACTCGATACTTTCATTGGAAACGCGGCACGACCCTCGGCGGCCACTGAACCCGGGGCAGGGGACGCAGCGCTCGCCCCGCGGTCAAACGAACTCAGTGCTTTGGGGGTATTAGGGATCATGTGGGGTAATGCACGGCGCAACACGCGGCGCACCGCGTCCGTACCGGATCGCACGACAATCGTCACGGCGATTGCCTTGGCGCTCGCTCTTCCGCTGGCGTTCACCGCCTGCTCGTCGAATTCGACGGCACCGCCATCGGGCACCGTTGTCCTGTGGGTCGCGAACTCCGGTCTCAGCAAGACCGGCATTTCCAACAACGCCGCCAACGCCAACTCGATCCTCGGCTACACGGCCAGCCAGATCGCGACCGGCACCACCGCCGCGCCCGCGATCAAGCTGATCACGAACAGCGGAAACGCCGGCCTCGCGCTGGACGCGGCCGGCAATCTCTGGGTGACCGACCCGTCCAACAATTCGATCGCCGAGTATGCAGCCGCTCAGCTCAAGAAGAGCGGACAGCCCAAGCCCAATGTCGTCATTTCCGCCAATGCCAACGGCTCGCTCAACTCGCCGGAAGCACTCGCGATCGACGGAAACGGCAATCTGTGGGTCGCGAATAGCGCCGCCGCTGGTTCCGGCGCTAATACGGTCGTCGAATTCACGAAGAGCCAACTGTCCGCGACCGGAAGCCCCAAGCCCGCCGTCCGCCTGGCCTCCAACGCCGGCTCCATCAACAACCCGCAGGGGCTGGCATTCGACCCGCTGGGCAATCTCTGGGTCAGTGATTCCGCCGCGGTGAAGGAATTCTCAGCCACTCAGGTCGCCGCGTCAGGCGCGCCCGTGCCCGCAGTCACGATCGGCGACGACGGACTCGGCTCCCTCAACGGACCCGAAGGGATCACCTTCGACGCAAACGGCAACCTCTGGGTCGCCGTGTTCTTCAGCAACGTTGTGGTCGGATTCTCGAACCACCAACTCACGGCATCAGGTAACCCTGTTCCCGCCGTCATCGTGCGCGCCGGTGATCAGAGTGCCCTGAACAACCCGTGCGGTCTCGCGTTCGACACCACCGGCAATCTCTGGGTGTCGAATCTCACGACGAGCTGGCTGCTCAAATTCGTCGCGAAGCAGTTGACATCCCCCTCATCGCCCAAGCCGGTCGTATTCGTGGCGGGAGGATCGCTCGTGTCACCCTGCGCGATGGCGTACGTCCGGTGAAGACCGTTGTGAGACGCCTCGCAGCAATCGGTTTGGATCGAGTCGGCCACAGGATGCCTGCGAAGAAGGGCAGTGGGGGCCGTTCGGGAACGGCCCCCGACGGATGCGGCAGCCGAGAGGCATCTACCCGTAGCAGCTACGAGGGGACGTAGCGCATCCGCACATCGCTCCGGCGCGGTGATGTCTCCGACATGACCATCGCGCGCGATGTCCGGTCGATCTCGTAGTGGCTAACGATGGCCGGATCGGCGAACCGCACGATCCACGCACCCGCTCTCGCCGTATCCGGTCCCACCACGGTCAGCGTGTCCATTTCGAGGGCATGATCCACTTCGGAGAAAAGCGGCACCACCACGCTGAATCCTTGGCGGAACGGCAGCGAGCGCGCGAGCAGCTCCACCTCCTGGAACGCAAACACGTTGTTCGGAAAGCTCTGATCGTACGCTCGCTGCGCGGAATCGTGCGGCTGGATGGTGCCCGTCACGTGATTCCGATCGTACCGGTAGTCGAACGTGCCGCGGAATGCGAGATGCTCGGTCACAGGCAGCAACCCGCGGCGCGTGATCACGATGGTGTCGAGCGATGTATACGGCGGGTCCCACGACGAAATCATCAGGATGTCATCACCCCGGCCGCGCATGGCGTGCAGCTCGCGGCGCGTGTCCGCCATCTTCTTTTCGGGCGTGTCGCCGCTGCCGCGTTTCACGTACACCACCAGATGGACAGCGGTGTCGGTCAGCGGCGGCGGCGTGAGGAGCGGACTGCCCGGAACAAGTAACCCTCCATCCCGGGCCTCACCGCCGCGAAGCGGCGCCTGCCCGGAATGGCACCCGGCGGCCGCCAGCACACGCGTGCCCCCGGCGACGCCCGCGATCAATCCCTTGAAACCTGGCACCTGCGATCCCCGTGGTGATGGGCGCCGCACACGATCCGGGATACTCGAATCCCGGATACTTGGACCCAGTGCCAGGTTCAGAGGTTGCCGGAGGGACGGACAGGGTGATAATGTGGGCGACGAAATTTCGGGCCGGATGTCCATTTCCGTGATATCCGATGCCCGCTGCACTGGCCGCCGACGGCGTAGATCACCGCTATACTTCCGCCCCAACTGCGCCGCAGCGCGTCACTTCCATACGTCGGAGCGTCAATGACAAGTCCTAGAGTCGCGAGAGTCACCGCCGGTATCCGGTCCACCAGCCATCCAACGGCAGCCCGGCTGCTGGCGCTCGCGGTCTGCGCGGCTTCGGCCACGGCATGCTCTCACCCGGGCATGTCGTCCAGCTCCGGCGCGTCTCCAGCGGCCGACATGTCGGTGAACGCCCCGAGCCCCGATCCACGCGTCGGCCTCAAAGCCGGTCTCTGGAACGCCGGCCAGGCCCAGTGGAATCTGCGGCTCCTCTCCAATTCTCGCCCCACCGGCAAGTTCCTCGGCGAGACGAACTCCGATCTCGCTTTCTCCGGCCCATACGCGATTGAGGGCAGCTACAACGGCTTCCAGGTCTGGGATATCACGAACCCCAGCGCGCCGGTACTCAAGACGGCGGACTACTGCCCCGCCTCACAGAGCGATGTCTCGGTCTACAAGACGCTGCTCTTCGTTTCGGGGGAGGGAACGAGCGGCCGCCTCGACTGCGGCGACCAGGGCGTCAAAGACACGGTCAGCGCCGCACGGCTGCGCGGGATCCGCATCTTCGACATCACCGACCTCGCACACCCGAAGAACGTCGCCAATGTCCAGACGTGCCGCGGTTCGCACACGCACACCGTCCTGGCCGATCCCAATGACCACGACAATGTGTATGTCTACGTCTCGGGTTCGGCCGGCGTCCGCTCGCCCAACGAGCTCCCCGGTTGCGTCAGCGCCATGCCCCAACAGGATCCCAACTCGGCGCTCTTCCGCATCGAGATCATCAAGGTGCCGCTCGCACACCCGGAACAGGCCGCGATCGTCAGCTCCGCTCACATCTTCACGGGACTCGGCGCACCCCAATCCCACGGTGAAGCATCCGCCGATCGCGATGCGGCCGCCGCGGAGCGTGCCAAAGGCAAGTTCACGGCGATGATCTTCGGCGACGAGCAGGTCCTCCCCGACGAATTCGTCAAGCCGCAGCTCGAGCAGATCGTGAAGGCCCGCGGCGGCACCGGCGCGGCGACGGGTGCCGACAGCGCCACGCTGCGCCAGGCCATCCCGGACATCATTCATAAGATGCTCGCGAGCGAGTGCCCGGGATGCACGGACAAGGGATTCACACCAACGCAGTGCCACGACATCACCGTGTATCCGTCGATCGGCCTGGCCGGCGGTGCCTGCGAAGGCTACGGGATGCTGCTCGACATCAAGGACCCGGCCCACCCGGTCCGGCTGGCCGCCGTATCCGATTCGAACTTCTCGTACTGGCACTCCGCCACATTCAACAACGACGGCACCAAACTCCTCTTCTCCGATGAATGGGGCGGCGGCGGACAGCCGAAGTGCCGCGCGTCAGACCCGCACGACTGGGGCGCGGACGCGATCTTCGCGATCCAGGACCAGAAGCTGGTTTTCCAGAGCTACTACAAGATGCTGGCCCCACAGACCTCCAACGAGAATTGCGTCGCCCACAACGGATCGCTGATTCCGATCCCGGGCCGCGATATCATGGTCCAGGCCTGGTACCAGGGCGGCATCTCGATCTTCGACTGGACCGACGCCGCGCACCCGAAGGAGGTCGCGTTCTTCGACCGCGGCCCGGTCGACTCGACCCGTCTCGCCGACGGCGGCGAATGGTCCGCCTACTGGTACAACGGCGTGATCGTCGGTTCGGAAATCGCGCGCGGCCTGGATATCTGGGAGCTCGTGCCCAGTGGCCTGATCAGCAAGAACGAGATCGACGCGGCGAAGACGGTGCACCTCCCCGAGCTGAACGTTCAGGGACAGCCGAAATACGTGTGGCCACCCTCGTTCGCGCTGGCTCGCGCCTATGCCGACCAGCTCGAACGGTCGAACGGCTTGAGCGCTGACCGGATCACCGTAATCCGCCAGGCACTCGACGCCGCAGAGAAAGCATCGGGCACCCAACGCCACGACGCCCTGACGCAGCTCTCGACGCAAGTCGACGGCGACGCCAATGGCGCTGCCGATGGTGCGAAGGTCAAGAAACTGGCCGACGCAGTCCGCCAGCTATCCTCCGCCCCAATGGCCTCCACCACAACAGGAAAGCCGGCAGCCGGCTACTGACCACAACGGCAGGCAAACGGGGTGTTGTACAGAGGGGCCGGCTGAGACCGGCCCCTCTCTGCATCTCTGATAGCACGATCTCGCCCCATGGCGGGTGGAGTTGAACGACCATGTCCCAGGCAGGGCGGGTC
>JANWIF010000133.1 GCA_025450035.1 Gemmatimonadaceae bacterium | reverse complement strand
GCCTTGACGGTACCAGATCGAATTGGCAATCCGGAAATCCACGCTCGGATCCAACCCACGCAGCAGAGCAATGAGGCTCTCGTACGACGCGTCGATGTCGCCGAGCGACATCGTGGAGAATCCCAGCGTGGTCCGCATGACGTCCAGTGTGCTGCCCGAGGCGCCGTTCATTGTCATGCCGAGCGCCATCGACGCACTGAGCGGCGACAGGAAGATGTTGGAGTCGGGCGCCTGTTGCGCCACTTGGCGAAAGAGCGAAAACGCAAAGTCGTTGCTCTGGGTAACGAGGGACTGTTCGGCGGCCGTCAGCGCACGGGGAAGGTGGGTGAGCGGTTTGGGCGCGATCGAGGACCCCCCCCCGGCGCACGCGGCGAACAGGAGCGACACACCGAGACCGGCGAGCGAATGCCGGAATTGCGACTCACGCGATACGGTCATGGCTGCCCCCATTCGAGAGGTACCTACGTTGCTACGGCGGTGGTGTGCTGTCGAGCATCGACCTCCGCGTTATCTCGCCTGTCGCTAGCGAAGGATATCTTCGATGATACCTATTGACTTATGAAGAGACATTTCCCATAATACCACATGTCAACTGGCGGCGTGGTCCTGGACACAAACATCCTGGTTGCTGGACTGCGCTCGCGCCTCGGCGCGTCGGCGCGCGTACTGGACCTCGTTGGGCGGGGGCTGATTCAGATCAACGTGTCTGTTCCGGTTGTTCTCGAATATGAAGCGGTGCTGAAGCGGCCAGGCATAGTACCAGCGTATACGCCGCGGGATGTTGACCAGCTGTTGGACGGGTTGTGCGCGCTTGCTCACCATCAGGACATCTTTTACTTGTGGCGTCCGCAGCTGCCCGATCCGGCGGACGAGTTCATACTGGAGTTGGCCGTCGCGGCCGACCGCGCGTCGATCGTGACCTTCAACGCGAACCATTTTCGCAGGGCCCAGCTGTTCGGAGTGCGTGTGCTGGCGCCTCGGGATCTCCTGACCGAGATCGGAGCCATCGAATGAGTGCCATCAGCCTGCGGTTGCCGGACTCGATTCATCAGAAAATCAAAGAGCTCGCCGAGCGGGATCGCACGTCGATCAATCAGTTCATCGCCACGGCGGCGGCGGAGAAGGTGGCGGCGCTCGAGGCAGAGCAGTATCTCGCCGAGCGAGCGCGGCGCGGACAGCGGCAGCGTTTCCTTGAGCTGTTGGCCAAGGCGCCGGCGGTCGAGCCCGAGGAGATTGATCGCATCCCGGGCGTCGTGCAGCGTGTGTCCGAGCCGGCGCACGGGAAGGCGGGGAAGGTCGTCAAGCCGAGTCGGCGCCGAAAAAGCGAATGACATGTCGAGTGTGGATTTACGTCGTGTGAGGTGAAGCAACGTCGCGCTTGAGTGAAGGGGCGTGGTGGCGCTAGATTGCGCCACCGCGCATGTCATTGCTCACCCTCGACGATCCTCGACCGGTCCACTTTGTGGGCGCCGCCGGCGCCGGGATGAGTGCGCTCGCCGAGCTGCTGGCGCGGCGCGGCGTGCGCGTCACGGGCTGCGATGCGAACCCCGCATCTACCGCCGACCTCGAACGTTTCGGGATCGTGGTCGCTCGTGGCCACGATCCGGCGCACGTGGAGGGCGCGCGAGCGCTGGTCGTCACGTCCGCCATGCCGCCCGCGCATCCGGAGCTCGCCCGCGCCCGGTCGTTGGGCATCCCGGTGATCCGGCGCGCTGAGGCGCTGGCCGAAGCGGTGTCCGTTGGGCGGCTGATCGCCATCGCCGGGACGCACGGCAAGACCACCACCACCGTGATGACCACGGAAGCGCTCGCGGCCGCGCATCTGGATCCAACCGGTGTCGTGGGCGGACGCGTGCCGGGCTGGGGTGGGAATCTGCGGCTCGGTGGTGAGGCGTTGTTCATCGTCGAAGCGGACGAATACGACCGGTCGTTTCTCGCCTTGTCGCCGGATGTGGCGGTGGTGACCAACGTCGAAGCGGACCATCTGGATATCTACCGGGATCTTGCCGACATCCGCGCTGCCTTCGGGCACTTCGTACGCGGCGCGCGGACCATCGTGCTGTGCGCCGACGATGCGGGCGCCGACTCGCTCCCCACCCCGGGCGGCGCCGAGGTGGTTCGCTACGGCATCACCTCGCCTAACGCGAGGCTCATGGCACGAAACGTGACGGCGACAGGCGAGGGCTCGCGGTTCGGCGTCGCGTTGGACGGCGACCAGTTAGGCGAAATCGTGTTGCGCGTACCGGGCCGGCACAACGTGCTCAACGCGCTGGCCGCCGTGGCGAGCGGACTCGCCGTGGGCGCCGCGCTGTCGGATATGGCGCCCGGGTTGGGCGCGTTCCGCGGGGTGGAGCGCCGGTTCCAGCGGTTGGGCGAAGCCGCGGGGGTGACGGTCGTGGACGATTACGCGCACCATCCCACCGAAATACGGGCCACGCTCACCGCCGCGCGGAGCGCCTTTCCCGGGCGGCGACTGGTGGCGGCCTTTCAGCCACACCTGTACACGCGCACGCGCGACTTCGCCGGGGAATTCGGCGCGGCGCTCGCTCATGCCGACGCGATCTTTCTCACCGAGATCTATGCCGCGCGCGAGCAGCCGATTGCCGGCGTGACGGCGGATCTGATCGCCGCCGCCGTACGGGCGGCGGGTGGAACACTCGCGTGGCACGGCGCGCGCGCCGATCTCGCCTCGGCACTGGCGGGCCGCGTGGAGGCGGGGGACGTGGTGCTGACGCTGGGCGCGGGAGACATCACGCGCACGGGTCCGGAACTGCTCGAACGACTGGGCGCCGCCGCATGACGCGACTCATCGAGCGACTGCGCAATGCCGGATGGAAGACTCCAACCGGAATTGCGGCTGCGGTTCTCCTTGGCTCGATGTCGTGGTGGGGTCCGCCGCTGCTGTCGCATCTCGCCTATTTTCGGGTGCGCCGAGTGGAGATCTACGGCCGCACATTCGTCCAGCCATCGCAGATTCTGGCGCGGCTGCACGTCGACACTACCATGTCGATCTGGATGGATCTCACCCCGCTTGAGCGGCGTGTGGCACGGGACCCACAGGTGCGCTCCGTGGAGATCGAGCGTAAGCTTCCGGGAACACTCGTTGTGCGGCTGCTGGAGAACCTGCCGGTCGCGCTCGTAGCGGGCGCAGCCGGTGGAATGAAAGTAGTCGATGGGGCGGGGCACGTGCTGCCCATCGATCCGACCCGTTCGACCGTTGATTTGCCTGTGGTGGACCGAGTGGATACAGCGCTGCTCAGGCTGCTCGCCGATGTGCGTGCGCACGACGCCCGCTTGTTCGAACAGATCAGTTGGGCACAACGTGGTAGTGGGGCTGGACCAGGGAGTCGAGCAGATGGAGACGTGACGCTCGAGATCCCGCCGGTATTGGTGCGGGCTGCGGCAGGGGTCACCGCGCAGCGGCTCGCGGACATCGTTCCCGTCGAGGCCGACCTCGCGCGCCGGCATGCGCGTGTGGCAGAGCTCGATCTTCGTTTCCGAGATCAGGTCATCGCCAGGCTGCAATGAATCCCGAACGTCTCGTCGCGGGGCTGGACATCGGTACGTCGCGCACCACCGCGATCATCGCGGAGGTGGTCGGCGATCTCCCCAAGCATCCGAACATCAAAGTCCTAGGCGTTGGCCAGGCGCGGACAGCAGGCCTCCGCCGCGGCATGGTGGCCGACATCGAGGAAACAACGCGCTCGATCACCAAAGCGGTGCAGGACGCCGAGCGCATGGCGGGCGTGCCGGTGGAATACGTATACGCGGGAATCGCGGGCGAGCACGTTCAAGCGATGACCAGTTCGGGCGTGGTGGCGGTGAATGGAGAAGAGGTGACGCGCGCCGATGTCGAGCGCGCGAACGAGGTGGCGCGTACGCAGGCCATACCCGCGGACCGCGAGTTGCTGCACGCTATCCCGCAGGAATATCGAGTGGATAAGAACAACGGCATCCGCGATCCGCTCGGCATGGTGGGAATGCGCCTCGAGACGGAGATGTATCTGGTCACCATCGGCGCGTCGCCGGCGATGAACCTGCGCAAGGCGGTGGAGCGCGCGGGATATCACGTGCGTGAGTTGGTGCTCGAGCCGCTGGCCAGTTCGTTCAGCGTGCTCACCGACGATGAGAAGGAACTGGGGGTTGCACTCGTCGAGATGGGAGCAGGGACTACTGATCTGGCGGTGTTTCACGAGGGCAAGATTCGCTTCCTTGGAACGATCGGGTTTGGCGGCAACAACGTGACGAGCGACATCGTGCACGGGCTGGGTGTCACGCAGGCCGACGCCGAGCGATTGAAGGAGAGTCATGGATGCGCGTACGAGCCGATGATGAAGGACTCGCACGAGGTGATTCAGCTGCCGAGTACCGTGGCACAGGGGGATCGCCAGATACCGCGGGAGCTCCTGGCACACATCATCCATCAGCGGATGGACGAGATCTTCGAGCTGGTGAATCAGGAGATCACGCAGGCCGGCTTTTCAGGGCGGCTGAGCGCAGGGGTCGTACTCACCGGAGGCGCGTCGGCAATTCCCGGCGCAGCGGAGCTGGCGGGTGATGTGTTTGGTGCTGGCGTTCGAGTGGGCTCTCCTGCGGCGAGCGTGGGCGGATTGAGCGATGCGGTCGAGTCGCCGCGATTTTCCACGGTGGTAGGGCTCGCGCTGTACGGTGCGCAGCGATTGGCACTCGGCGTACCCGGCGCGGCGTCGGGGCGTCGTCGCGGCGTGTCGACGCCGGGCGTGGACCGGCTGGCGCAGCGCGTCAAGACATGGCTGCAGGATTTCTTCTGAGTTGGCGCGCCGCGTGCATATCTGCTTACGGGTCACTGTGCTGGGCGCGACGAAGCATTATATTCCCGGCAACTTTTCCGGCCTGCGATCGCCGCGGGTCGTCCACGACAGTCATCCCGCCCGCCTTTAACCCTCTCTCGGCGTCGTTCACTCACTTGGAGTTTCCCCCGCAATGATCTTCGAGTTCGAGGAGAGCACCTCGCAGAACGCCCGCATGAAGGTGGTAGGCGTCGGAGGTGGCGGCGGCAACGCGGTCAACCGGATGATCGAGGAGCACCTGGAAGGCGTCGAGTTCATCTCGGTCAACACGGATGCGCAAGCGCTGCTGAATTCGAAGTCCGACGTCAAGATTCAGATTGGGAAGAAGCTGACGCGCGGGCTCGGGGCTGGCGCGCGGCCGGAGATCGGCCGTCAGGCGATCGACGAGAATCGAGACGAGGTGTCGCGTGCCCTAACGAACACCGACCTGGTGTTCGTGACGTGTGGGATGGGCGGGGGCACCGGAACGGGTGCGGCGCCGGTGGTGTGCGAGATGGCACACGAAGCGGGCGCGCTCACGGTGGGGATCGTGACCAAACCGTTCCTGTTCGAGGGGCGGAAGCGAATGCGGCAAGCCGAGTCCGGCATTGCCGACATGCGCAAGTACGTGGACACGATGATCGTCGTGCCCAACGAGCGGCTGCTGGCTGTGGTGGGGAAGGGCATTCCCTTCGCCGACGCGCTCAAGAAGGCCGATGAGGTGCTGCTCCACGCGACGCAGGGGATCTCGAACCTGATCAGCGTCACGGGACTGGTGAACGTGGATTTCGCCGATGTGCGTACGGTGATGCAGAGCGGCGGCTCGGCGCTCATGGGCACGGGGGTCGGTCGCGGCGAGAACCGGGCGATGGAGGCGGCGCAGCAGGCCATCTCGTCGCCGCTGCTCGACAACATCTCGGTGGGCGGCGCGACCGGCGTGCTCATCAACATCACCGGCGGCAACGACCTTACGTTAGGCGAAGTGCACCAGATCAACGAGATCGTGCACGATGCGGTGGGAGACGACGCCGAGATCATCTTCGGCGCGGTGAATGAGCCGGCCATGCAAGGCGAGATCCGCGTGACCGTGATTGCCACGGGATTCGACCGCGCGGTGCAGACGGGCATGACGGCCGCCGAGTCGCACGCGGCGAGGGGCGGGTTGGCCACACCGGTGATTCCGTTCCCGGCGCAGCGTCAGCGGGCCGGAACCGTGTCGCCGCGCACCGTTCCTCCGGCTGAGCGCCGTCCCTCGCAACCGTCCGAGAAGGCGTCGCAGGATCTCAGCGACATGGAGATCCCGACGTTCATTCGGAGACAGATGGATTGAAGCGCCCCACCCCGTCGGCCCGCACGCTCACGACGGTCGTGATCGTGGCGCTCGGTGTCGGCGCGCTGGCGATCCACCTTCCCCATGTACACACCGCGGCGCCGTTCGCGGCGCTGGCGGCGGGAGACTCTGGCGGCGGCGCGGCGAGCGGCGAGTCGAGCGCCCACCCGCCTAACGGAACGATCGCGGCGGCCTCTGGCGAGTTGGTGCGCGCCGACACGCTGCACGCTGGAGAGACGCTCTCCGAGTTGCTCGCCCGCGACGGCGTGAAGCCAAGCCGCGTGCCGCGGATCCTCGCGGCGGCCACCGGGATCGACGAACGCCGCGTGCCGGCCGGCCTGCCCGTCGTGGTTCGCACCGCCCGCGCCGACTCGGTACCATCGGAGGTCACGTTCCAGCTCGCCGTCGATCACCTGATCCACGTGCGGCGCGCGGCCGATTCCACGTGGACCGCCACGGAAGAGCGCCTCCCGTGGAAGACCGATACGCTCGCGGTCGGCGGCGCGATTTCGTCTAACCTGTACGCCGCGCTCGATGACTCGGCGGCGGCTGTGCTGCCGAAAGGAGCGCGATCCGAGCTCGCCTGGTCGTTGGCCGACATCTACGAGTATCGCGTGGACATGAGCCGCGACCTGCAACCCGGTGATACCTTTCGCGTCCTGTTCGAACGATTGATCGGGCCGAATGGAGTGGTGAAAGTTGGGCGCGTGCTCGCGGCCCGGTTCGAACTCTCCGGAACGAAGACGGATGCCGTGCGGTTTGGCGACGCAAAAGGTATCGCGCAGTACTTCGATCAGACCGGTAGGTCGATGCGGGCCGCGTTCTTGCGCGTGCCCCTCCAGTTCCGCCGGATCTCGAGTGTCTTCGGCCTCCGGATGCATCCGATCCTGGGCATAATGCGCGAGCATACAGGGATCGACTACGCGGCGAACGCGGGCACGCCGGTGCGTGCGATCGGCGACGGCGTGGTCACGTTCGCCGGGCGGCGTGGCGGCTATGGCAACATGATAGACATCCGCCATCGCAACGGCTTCGTGAGTCGCTATGGCCACCTTCGCGGTTTTGCGGCCGGCATCCGCGCCGGACGCCAGGTCACCATTGGCGAGACGATCGGTTACGTTGGGATGACCGGGCTCGCGACGGGGCCGCACCTGCACTTCGAAATCCTGGTGAATGGTACGCAACGCGATCCGCGCACCGCTCTCAAACAAAACGCCGGTCTCCCCATCGCGACCGCGGACCGGGTCCGGTTCGACTCCGTCAAAAGCGCACTGATGGCGTTGTTGAAGGGCGGGGTCGCGTAAGGGGGCGATTTCGCATCCGCTCCGCGCGTTTCCTCTTTCTCTTTCCGTCTCCGCATGCTGACCTGGCTCGTTGCCGCCCTTTCAGGCGTGGGGATCGCCGGGTGGCTCTACGGCTGGCGCGACGGCGGCGGAGGGCGGGGGAGCTTGCGTTGGGCGCTCGTGGTGCTGCGCGCGGTCGCCATGGCCATGGCGGTCGCGCTGCTGTTCGATGCGCCGGCGGGCATGCGACACGCGTTGCCGCCGCTCATCGCGCTCGATGCGTCGCAAAGTTGGACGCGCGACGGCGACACGACGCTCTGGCACACGGCGTTGAATCGCGCGCGCGCGCTGGCGCGCGATTCGCTGCTGGTGTTCGGCGATTCGGTTCGGCGCGCGCCGCGCACGCCGGTGCCGGCGGACCTGTCCACGCGCGCACGCGCGTTGGCCGAGCTAGCGTTAGGCGCCGGGCGGCCGCTGCTGCTCATCAGCGATGGCGAGCTCGACGACCCATCGGCGATTCCCGGATTTCCGTCGGGGTCTCGCATCACGATCGTGCCTCACCCCCCGGTGCGCGATGTCGCGATCGTCGCGCTGGATGCTCCGCGCGCCGCGGTCAGCGGGGATACGGTGGAGCTGCGCGTCACCGTGCGCGCGGATTCGCTGTCCACGCCGCCGGGAACGCTCCGCATCGTGCTGTCGGGACGCGAGCTGGCATCCACGCCGATCGATTCGCTTCCCCCGCGCGCCGAGCGCACGCTCACCGTGCGCGCCCGGATTGCCGGACCCGAAGGGCCCGCCGTGTTGGCCGCGGTGGTGGCGGTTCCCGGCGATGTGGAGCCGCGCAACGACACGCTGGCCGTGGCCGTCGATGTCGCGCGCGCGGCGGGTGCGGTGCTCGTGTCCACGTCGCCGGATTTCGATGTGCGGTTCATGCTGCCCGTGCTGCGCGGCGCGGTCGCTCTGCCCACGCGCGCGTACTACCGGGTTGCGCCCGGCGAATGGCGGCAGGACGGAACGCTGGCCGCGGTGGACGAGCGTGCGGTGCGCAACGCGGTGCACGATGCGCCGCTGGCCATTCTGCATGGAGACACGAGCTACTTCGGCCCGCCGCGCACCGCAACGACGGGATCGCTCGCGCTCGTCGCGCCGCCCTCCGCGTCCGATTCCACGGGCGAGTGGTATGCGGTCGACGCGCCGGCGTCGCCGATCTCCGCGTCGCTGGCAGGAGTATCGTGGGACAGTCTGCCGCCGATCACCGTGTCGAGCAAGGCGCCGCACGGTGATTGGGACGGGCTGATTGTCGCGCGAGCGCGTCAGTTCGACCGGCGGCCGGCGATCGCGGGTGTCGGTTCAGCGGGAGCGGGCGGGCGCCGGGTCGTGGTGGTGGGCGCGTCAGGATTCTGGCGCTGGCAGTTTCGCGGCGGTGCGACGGCCGATGCGTACGTCGCGCTATGGGGCAGTATATTTGACTGGTTGAGCGCCGAGCGCCCTGATGCGCGCGCGGCTTCGCCCGCCGAGGGGGTGTTGCGCGCTGGGGATCCCATTCGCTGGCGACGTGGGACGTCGTCGCACGACAGCGTGGTGGTCGCCGTGTTGCGTAAACACGGTGACACGCGGGACGATTCGGTTGCGATCCGCTTTGGAGGCGGCGCAACGGTTGCGCAGACGGACCCCATGCCGCCGGGGGTGTATGACGTGCGCGTTCCCGGTGGAGCAGCGGTGCTGGTGGTGAATCCGTCGCGCGAATTGCTCCCGCGCACCAGGTCGGTTGTCGGCGGCAGCGTGGGTGGCGCGGCTGCCTTTGGCAATCAGCGGCGCCTCCGCGATCAATGGTGGGCGTATGTCGTTCTCCTCGGCGCGCTGTGCGCCGAGTGGTTGCTGCGTCGCCGGCGCGGACTGCGCTGAGTGCGCGTCGCTCGGCCAATCTCGAACCTGTTCAGGTCATGCGCATTCTTCGCCGTGCCGATGATGCTCCGCGTCGCTCGCTCTGGCAGCGCCTCAAAGACGTCGCGCTGTTGGACGTGGGCATGTTGGTGCGCGGCGGAGTCGACGCCGGCTCGCTGGAGCGGTTGGAGGAATTGCTGTTGGACGCCGATTTTGGCGTGCCGGTGAGTGTTCGTCTTGTGGCCGACGTGGAAGCGGCCGCGAAGCGTGGTGCGGTGCGTACGCAGGATGAATTTGTGGGTGCGCTCCGCGCGGGAGTGGAAGACGCGCTCCGCTCGGGGAACAGTGATCCAGCGCTCGCACTCGACGCGATGCCTACGGTGATCCTCGTGGTGGGTGTGAACGGGGCGGGGAAGACCACGTTCATCGGGAAGCTCGCATCGCGTCTTCGAAGAGAAGGGAAGGCCGTAGTCGTCGCGGCCGGGGATACGTATCGCGCGGGTGCGATCGATCAGCTGCGGGTATGGGCGGAGCGCGTGGGAGGGCATTTCGTGGGGAGCGCGCCGGGAACTGATCCGGCCGCGGTGGCGTACAACGCCATCGATTCGGCCGTGGCGCGGCGTGCCGATGTCGTGATCGTGGATACGGCGGGACGCTTGCATACGCAGGACGACCTCATGACGGAATTGCAGAAAGTGGCGCGCGTGATTGCCAAGCGGCTGCCTGGTGCGCCGCACGAGACGTTGCTCGTGCTCGACGGCACGGTCGGGCAGAACGCGGTGGCGCAGGCGCGCTCGTTCACGGCGTCGGTGCCGCTCACGGGCGTGGTGATCACCAAGCTGGATGGCACCGCGCGCGGCGGCATCGTGGTGGCGGTGCACGAGGCGTTGGACATTCCCGTCAAGTTCGTGGGCATGGGTGAACACGCGGACGATCTGGTGCCGTTCGACGCGACGCGGTACTCCAGCGACTTGTTCGCGGAGTAGCGCGCCCTCCCTCTCACCCTCGTGGCGTGCCGAGTCTCGACACTGCGGTCACGTATCTCAAGGGCGTCGGCCCGCGACGCGCGGAAGCGCTGCTTCGGTTAGGCATCCGCACGGCGCGCGACCTCCTGTATCATCTGCCGCACCGGTATCACGATGCGAGCACCGTGGCGTCCATCGCGTCGCTCGAGCCGGGCATGGACGCGACGGTCATCGGCACGGTGATCTCCAAGGGGATCATCCCGAGCCGCAAGGGACTGCGCATTTTTCAGGCGGTGTTGCGCGATGCGTCGGGACTGATCGAAGCGGCGTGGCCGGGCCAACCGTTTCTCGACCGGGTCATTGCCAAAAACGACGTGCTGCTTGTTGCGGGTC
>JANWIF010000132.1 GCA_025450035.1 Gemmatimonadaceae bacterium | reverse complement strand
CTCTGCACGGTGGCAAACACCCGAAGGGCCGTCCAGGGTTCTGGACGGCCCCCCCTTGGGTCAAACAGGATCCACGGCGTTCACCGAAGGTTGCCTTTGCGCGATGCCCTCCGATCCATGCAGTTACGGGTCTCTCATCTCCGCCGCATGAACCGGAATCATCGCATGCTCGTACGGCGTCCCGGCCCACATCATGTACGGCTTGCTGGGATCCGGGTCCTTGTCTCTGGTGTAGCCCAGCGCCTTGCTCGGAGCGCCAAAGACCATGAGGTGGGGGCCGGTGACGACCCAATGATTGTCGGGGGTCTTGCTCGTGGCGTACGGATCCGTGTTGCTCGCCCCCTCATCACCCGCGAGCATGTACGAGATCCCGACCTTGTCCGGCGGCGGCATGTGCTTCATCATCGCCCCTATAAATCCCATGCTGTTGGCGTCATTGCACATCTTGTCGGTTCCCATCATCAGGCACGTGAATCCATTGTTCCCGGGGCGAAGCGTGCGCATACTGCCGTCTTTCTCCACCCGCATCACCGTGGCGCCATCGCCCACCGATTTTGGCGCGGCAGAAGTCGCCTGCGCGATGTACTCGGAATCCGACGCCGCTCCCTGTTGCGCCGTGGTCGCGACCGCGAATCCCAACAGCAGCACCGCGCCGCCAAGGGTTGTCCGGAATGCACACATGTCCGCCTCCTCAGGAATTCGACCTGGGTTTCTGGATGTAGCCAATGCCGCCCTCCGGTGCGCGCAACTCTCGTGTCCGCCTTGCGTCCAAGCTGTGCTCGACCAGATTGTTCCGCAAGGAGTGTGAACGTGAGGCGCCGGCGCGTCAGACGCGCAACATGTGGGACCACCGACATGGAGACCGCCGATCATGGACCCGAAATCTGGCGCTCAGCTACGCCTCAGAAACGTTGAGCACAGCATCCTCGACCTGAGTCACCGCATCCACGCGAATCCCGAGCTGGGCTTCGAAGAAGAGAAAGCCTCGGCGTGGCTAACTGAAATGCTGGCCGACAACGGATTCGACGTGACGAGCGGCGTCTGCGAGCTCCCCACCTCCTTCGTCGCGCGAAAAGGCAGCGGTCCGCTGCACGTCGGCATCTGCGCCGAGTACGACTCGTTGCCCGGCATCGGCCACGCGTGCGGCCACAACATGATCGCGGCGATGGCGGTCGGCGCGGCCATCGCGGCCGCGGAAGTCGCAGACGATGTTGGCCTCACCGTAACGGTGTTCGGCACCCCCGCCGAGGAAGTGGGCAATGCGAGCGGGAAGATCTTGATGCTGGAACGCGGCGCGTTCGCCGGCATCCACGCGGCCATGATGGTGCATCCCGCACCGATGGAAGTGCTGGAAGCGCAGATGATCGCGGCATCGATGTTCGAAGTCTCGTACACCGGGAAGGAAGCCCACGCGTCCGCCTTCCCCGAGCTGGGGATCAACGCCGCCGATGCGCTCACCGTGGCGCAGACGTCCATTGGGCTGCTGCGCCAGCACCTCCGGCAGACCGATCGCGTCCATGGCATCGTGACCCACGGCGGTGACGCGCCTAACGTGGTACCGGCGCACACGTCGGCCCGGTACATCGTGCGCGCGGCCAACCTGGACGAATTGCGCGACGCGCGCGCGAAAGTGTATCGCTGCTTCGAAGCGGGCGCGATCGCCACGGGCGCGACGCTGGACATCCACGGCGGGGACAAACCGTACGCGGACGTGCGGCCCGATCACGCCATCAGCGCCCTCTACCGCCGGAACGCGGAGGCACTCGGCCGTACCTTCGCGGACCCGGGCCCCATGGCGCAACGGGTGTCGGGATCCACCGATATGGGCAACATCTCGCACGCGATCCCATCCATTCACCCGATGATCGCCATCGATTCGCTGCCGGCGGTGAATCATCAGCCGGAGTTCACAGCCCATTGTGCGACCGCAACCGCGGATCGGGCGGTCGTCGAAGGATCGCTGGCAATGGCGTGGACGGCCATCGATCTCGCAGTGGATGGGGCCATGCGCGACCGCCTGACGCAGAAATCATCGTCGGCGCCCGGTAACTGAGCGGCGAGATCGTCGACGAGCATCGAGTCAACTGATCTTTTCCTTTGACAGGGTGCTCCGCCCCGAATAAGTTGGCCTCGCGTCCTATCAAGATGGCGGGACGCGAGGCGCGAGCGTGGTCGCGGCCCCCATGTGTCACCCGATTCGACTCATTATGCGATTGCTGCGCATTTCCATTCTCTCGGCGGTACTGTGCGCCTGCGCCGGCCGTTCACCGCTCGCGCGCCTGTCACCAGACCAGGGGCCGGCCGCCGTGTCCGCGGCGCAGCTCGCCTACACACACCAGCCCTCGCCGGCCGCGCAGCTGCGGTTGGGCGAAGCGCAGTATCGCGCGGGACAGGACACGGCCGCGCGTGCGACGCTCCGTCCGTTGCTCGATATGTCGGGTGACGTGGGCGATCGAGCGAATCTCTACGATGCGGCGGCGGCCGATCAGTTGGGCGCGCTGTCCGACGCGCACCACGGCTACGCGCACTGGCTGGCTACGCACGATGACGGCGCCGTGCGTGCGCGACTAACCAACCTGTCCCGCCGCGAAGCGGACGCCGCCGCGCGAGAGGCGATCGCGAGCGAACGCACGTTGGCGGCATCGAGCCTCCCGGCGCGCAGTGTGGGCGTGGCGCCGCTCGTCGTCTCCGGCGGCGACTCGGCGCTCGCGCCGCTGGGATACGGGCTGGCGGACCTGCTCATCACCGACCTCTCCCGCAGCGCGCAGCTCCAGATCGTGGATCGTGTGCGCGTGGACGCCCTGCTCCGCGAGCTCACGCTCGCCGGCTCGGGGCGCGTGGACAGTGCGACCGCGCCGCGCATCGGCCGGCTCGTCGGCGCGCGACGCATCGTGAACGGTGTCATCGACGCGCTGCCGGGCGGCGGGATTGCGGTGAGTACGCGCGTGGCCGACGCTGCCCAGGGAACGCTCGTTGGTCAGCCGGTCACGGAGCGCACCTCGCTCAACGGCATACTCGACTCGGAAAAATCGCTCGCGTTCGCGCTCTTCCGCGAGCTCGGGGTGACGCTCACCCCGGCCGAGCGCGGGGCAGTCGAACAGCAGCCCACGCGCTACCTCTCGGCGTTTTTGGCGTACAGCAACGGCGCCCGTGCGGAGGCCTACGGCGACTACCGGTCGGCGCGGACGTACTACGCGCGCGCGGTGATGATCGACCCCGGCTTTGCCATGGCCGGCGCGCGTCTTCAGGGCGTGCAGACCGCCGGCAATCGGGCGCCTAACGCAATACCGCTCACGACGGCCGGCATCGATCCCTCGCTGTCCACGCCGTCACCGGTCGTCGATGCGCTCAATCCGAGCCCGGCCAGTTCGCTGGGCACGTTCAGCGACCACGGCGACGCCAGCCAACGCGCCATCATCGCCGGCGGCATCCCGGGATCCCTGAACATCCCGGTGTTCGTCCCATGACGCGTCTGGACCACGCGCGCGCCACCGCTGTGCTGATGGCGCTCGCCGCCGGCGCGACCACCGCGCTGCCGGCTCAGATTCCGTTAGGCGGCGGGATGGGCGCACAAACGGGCGTCACGTTCGAGCAGTGGCGCTTCGGCTGCTGCAGCGCTGCCACCCCCGAAACCAGCGTGCGCCAGGCCAGCGAGTGGACGGTGCCGATCACCGCCGATGTCTCGCTCGGACGCGTATCGATCGACGCCTATGCCGCCTGGATGCGCGGCGAGGTGACGCTGCGCGGCCCGGACCAACCGACCTACCACCTGGATGGCGTCACCGACACGTACCTGCGCGCCGGCGTTCACCTGGCCGGCGACGCGCTGCTGCTCACCGTCGGCGCGAACGTCCCCACGGGGAAAACGACGCTCGACGGCGGTGAGTTGAACGTTCTGGACGTCGTCGGCGCGCCGGCGCTGCGCTACCAGACGCCCGTGCTCGGCACGGGCTGGGGCGGAACCACGGGTCTGGTCTACACCGCCCGCGCCGGCGAATGGTCGTGGGGATTCGGCGCGTCGTACGAGTACCGCGGGCAATACTCGCCGGCGCAGGCCGCGGCACTCGGACTCGGCACCGGCGACTTCGATCTTCGTCCGGGGCAGGCCATCCGCGTGTCCGTGGGCAGCGACGGACTGGTGGGCCAGAGCGCGATGACGATGAGCCTCGCGTCCACGTTCTACACACAGGATCGCGTGGCGCTGAGCGCCGGCGGCACCCCGCCAGAGCCGCTCACGTTAGGCCCGATGTTCACCGCCCAGTGGCAGCTCCGCGCCGCCGCGGGCGCGTTCCGCGAACTGAGCGTGTACGCGTTCGACCGGTATCGCATGTCCTACCACCGTGACGGACAGACGGTGGCCGGCACCAACGGCAACGAGCTCGAGTTCGGTACCACCGGTCGCATCCCGATGGGCCGTTCGCTCGGCTTCGTGGCGAGTCTGCGCGGACGCTATCACACCGGCCTGTCCATCGACGCATCGCTCCCCACGGCCGGCATCGTGGCCGCCGGCGGCGATGTCGGCTTCGCTTGGGACGCGGGCCGATTCGAGCTACGCCCAACCGTGGGCGGCGAGTTTGGACGCCTCGACACCGGACTCAGCCGCTTCGACGTGCACAAACTCGAAGCCGCGCTCACCATCTCGGCGCACTGACGCATGGACACGTCGGGCTTTCTGGCGAGCGTGCCACTGCTCAGTGGACTCGAGAGCGCGGAGCTCGCGCGTTTCGCCGAGATGACGCGCGAACGGTCGTATCCCAAAGGGAGCGTCATCCTGTTCGAGGACGATCCCGGCGACTCCCTGTTCCTGGTCAAGAACGGGCGCGTGAAAGTGGTGTTGATTGGCGAAGACGGTCGAGAAGTGATCCTCGGCATTCTGAGCGTGGGCGATCACTTCGGGGAGCTCTCGCTCATCGACGGACATCCGCGCTCCGCACACGTGATCGCGATGGACGACGCGCAGCTCATCGTGCTCCGGCGCGAAGATTTTCGCCGGCGCGTGGTGGAGTCGCCCAAGGTCGCGTGGGCGCTGCTGGTCGAGATCTCGCGCCGACTGCGACGGGCCGACGAACAGATCGGCAGTCTGGTGCTGCTCGACGTGGACGGCCGCATCGCGCGCTTGCTGCTCGACGCCGCCACCGAGAGCGGCAGCGACACGATCGACAAGCGCCTAACGCACCAGACGATCGCCCAGATGATCGGCGCCAGTCGCGAGACGGTGTCGCGCGCGATGCGCGAGTTCCAGGACAACGGGCTGATCACGGTGCACCGCCGGCAAATCACGCTCGCGAATCGGGCCGGACTCGAGCGCCTGGCCCAGGTCCGCGTGTGACATTCGTCACGCCCCGAGCGTGACAGCGAGCCTGTCCGGAGGCCGCGCCGCCCCGCAGATTGTTGCATGGACGAGCGCCATGCGATGAGCCTCACGCTGCAGTTCTGGGGCACGCGCGGCTCCATCCCAACGCCGGGGAACGCGACCGTGCGCTACGGCGGCAACACGCCGTGCGTGGAGGTGCGCACGAGCGATGGGTCGCTGGTGATTCTCGACGCCGGTACGGGCATTCGCCCGCTCGGTAAGTCGCTCACGGAACGCGCGAACGGCGCGCGCATCACCGGCGACATTTTTCTCAGCCACGCGCATTGGGACCACATTCAAGGGTTGCCGTTCTTTTCGCCGGCGTTTCAGCGGGGAAATCATTTTCGCATCTGGAGCGCCGCATCCATCGCCGAGGGCGTTGCCAAGGCGGTACGCGAGCAGATGTCGCCGACGGTGTTCCCCGTCACGTTCGATGAGCTGGAGGCTACCGTGGAATTCCGGCCGCTGGCCGGCGGGCACACTGACAAAGGGTACGCCCTGGACGTGTACCAGGTGCGGCACCCGGGCGGCGCGCTCGGGTACCGTATGCGGACGGGAAACTCCCGGCGGGCCGGCCTCGTCTACATCTCGGACAACGAGTTGGGCGACGCGCCGGGCTACGAGTCGCCTGTGGATTGGCGCAACCGGTTGGTGGCCTTCGCGCGGGGGGCGAACATCCTCGTGCACGACACGATGTATACGGAAGACGAATACGAGACGCATCGCGGGTGGGGACATTCGCACTATCGCGACGTCGTGGAGTTGGCGCTCGACGCCGACGTTAGGCGATTGGTGCTGTTTCATCACAATCCCGACCGTACCGACGCGGAAATCGACGAACAGCTGATCGCATGCCGCGCCCTCGTGGCGCGCCGCGGCAAAGAGCTTGAGGTGTTGGCCGCGGCCGAAGGACTCACGTTGACAACCTAGGCTCCGAGGAGGAGACCCATGAAGCAGCTCAGTGCCGCTCTGGCCGCCGGTGCCATGATGGTGCTCGCCGGGCACACGATCGCCGCGCAGCAGCAGGACTCCGCCGATGTGCGCCCAACGGTGGCCGTCATGTACTTCAATGATGGCGCGATCGGTAAGGCACACGAGGATCTGGCGCCGCTCTCGGGCGGCATCTCCGATCTGCTCATTACCGAGCTGTCCGCCAATCCCAAGATCCGGGTCGTGGAACGCGACAACCTGAAGAAACTGATGGACGAACAGAACCTGAGCACCGGCGGCCGCGTGGATCAGGAAACGGCGGTGAAAGTGGGCAAGCTGCTCGGCGCCCACCATATGATTTTCGGCGGCTTCGTGACCGATGGCCGGGGCACCATGCGGTTGGACGCGCGCGCCGTGAACGTGGAGACGTCGGCCATCGAGCACGTGGAAACCGTGTCGGGCAAGCAGGACGATCTGATGGCGCTGATCGACCAGTTAGCCACAAAGCTGAACAGCGGCATGAATCTGCCCGAAATTCCGAAACCGGTGCGCGAAGCGAGCGCGGCGCAGGCCAAGCGCGTGCCGTTCGAGACCGCGATGCTCTACTCGCGCGCGCTCGCAGCCAAGGACGCGGGCAAGAATGACGAAGCGGTCGAGCTGCTGCAGCGGTCGCTCGCGTCGTTCCCCGAATATGCCCCCGCCCAACGCGAACTTGCGAAGATCAAATCCGGTACGTGACGCTGGACAACCACCAACCACCAACCACCAACCACCAACCACCAACCACTAATCAACAACCACCAGCCCGCCCCCACCCTCCACCGCCCGGCGTCTCGATCTCGACCACGTCGCCGGGCGCCAGTTCCACCCGACATTTTGCTGGAAGCGCAGCGCCATTGCGGGAGTTGCG
>JANWIF010000131.1 GCA_025450035.1 Gemmatimonadaceae bacterium | reverse complement strand
CCGCACCACGACCGCCGGGAGGCGTTCACCAACCACCAACCCCCAACCACCAACCTCCAGCAACCAACCACCAAGATGCGCAGCCTCGCCCTCTGCGTGGCTCTCCCGCTACCGGCCCTCGCGAACGCGCAGAGCACGGTTCAACGGGCGGAGCGTGCGTACGCGAACATCAAGACCCTGCGCGCGACGTTCGAGCAGACGGTAACCAATCCGCTCACGCGAACCAATGTCACGTCGCACGGCGAGTTGCAGCAGAAAATTCCCGGCTCGGTGTCGGTGAAGTTCACCGATCCCGCAGGGGACCGGATCGTGGCGAACGGCAAAGTGGTATGGCTGTACCTGCCAAGCACGAATCCCGGTCAGGTGCTGAAGAGCACGCTCGACAGCAGCACCACCGCGGTGCCCGACGTCGCGTCGTGGTTCCTGAATTCACCGTCCACACGCTATGCGATATCGGACGCGGGGACGGCGATGATTGCGGGGCACGCGACGCACGTGGTCACGCTCATTCCCAAAGACCCATCGCTGCCGTTTACCAAAGCGACGATCTGGGTAGATGACGACGACGCGCTCATTCGCCAGGTGGAGACGCTTGACGCCAACGGTCTCGCGCGCCGCATCACGCTCACCCGCCTTGTGCCGAACGCCACGCTGGACCGGGATGCGTTCGACTTCAAGGTACCGAAGGGCGTCCGGGTCTACGAGACGGGATGATCAGTGACGCGGCGTCACCGTTGGTCGAGCGCGCGCCGCACGTCCACCCGTCCGTCCTCGCCCACCACCTCGAGCAGCGCTAACGACAGCACGCGATACACCGTGCGTGCCGTCTCGTCGTCACGTAACGCGTCGAGGTTGGCGCGCACCGTTACGGCGTCGCCACGCACCACCGGGCCGGTGAGCGCCGTGGCGACCGTGGTGGCGCCGCGCACGTTGTCCACCGCGGCGAGCCAGAGCGGCAGGAGCGCATGGCGCGCCGTCTCGGGGCCGAGTCCGGCCTCGGCAAGCACGCGTTCTCCTAACGCAAGGAGCACGGCGGGAAAGTTCGACACCAGCACCGCCGCCGCGTGATAGCGCGGCTTCTGACCAGCCGGAATCTCCAGCGTCTTGGCGCCTAACTGAGCGGCCAGCGCGCGGGCGCGCATGCGCGCCTCGGCATCGCCGTCGATGCCGATCCAAGCGCCGCGCAGCGTGGCAGCGGCGCGCGTGGGATCGACGAGCGGGATCAGGGGGTGGAATGTGCCCGCCGGATGGCCGCGCTGCCGGAGCAGCGCCATCGCCGCGGGGTCGGCGCTGCCGCTGGCGTGCAGCACGACCGCGCTTGCTTGGAGCCGTTCACTCGCCAGGTCGCGCAGCACAGACTCGAGCTGCGCATCACGCACCGTGACGAGGATCACCGACGCGGCGCCCGCGCTCGGCGGCAGCGTACCGATCGAAATGTCATCGGCGGCATCCACGCGCTGGCGGCCATGCAACCCCACGACCTCGACCCCGACGGCGCGCAGCGCGCGCGCCAGTCCGCGTCCGGCGCGCCCGGCGCCGAGCACGAAAACCCGCTCGCTCATGGCCGCGGCGGGGCGTCCTCCCGCTTCGCGCCGCGTTGCGCCGCCGCCTTCACGAGGAGATCGTGCTGCGACCGCGCACCGGCCGCCAGGTCGAGCGCCGCGGCGATGGCGTGATCGCCGGGAATCGTGCGGCGGAACGCGTCGTCGGATCCGAACACGAAGCGCGCGATCTCCTGGCCTAACAATTGGTCCACCTGCGCCTGCGCCGAGTCGAACTGCGCGCGGCTGAGTGTGACACCCTTGGCGGTGAGGCGATGCCAGAGCGCCGCACGCATGGCGGGCGTCACCGCGAACCCGGGCGACGTCACCTGATGCGCCACCTTCACGGCGAGCGCATCCTCCGTAAGGGCATCGCGAAATCGTTGAATGTCGGGACCCAGGTGCCGCTGGAAGGCCAGCGTCCCGTTGGCCGTGTCCATGGCAACGAGCACGTCGGGCGTGATTCCGCCGCCGCCGAACACGACGCGGCCGGCGTCGGTGTGGAACACCGCGCGTGCGGCGAGGGGCCCTCCCGCGCCGGCGCTATCCCGCAACGGCACGGCATCGCCGTTGTCGTCATCGCCGGCAACGGTATCCGCCCGCGGCTTCTGGATGCTGCGGCCTAACGGGGTGAACCAGCGCGCGGTCGTGAGTTTGAGTGCGCCCGCGCCATCGGCGAGCGGGAACACCGACTGGGCAACGCCTTTGCCGTACGTGGTCGTCCCGAGGATGACCGCGCGATCGTGATCCTGCAGCGCGCCGGCGACGATCTCGGCCGCGCTGGCCGTGTGTCCGTCCACGAGCGTGATGAGCGACAGATCGGGCCACAGTTGCCGCGTGTCGTTCTTGAAGTCGTGCGTGATTTGCCCGGTGCGGCCGCGCATCGAGACGATCATCTGCCCGCGGTCGAGGAACAATCCAGCGACGCCCACCCCCTGCTCCAGGAGCCCGCCGGGATTCGACCGGAGGTCGAAGATCAGGGTCTTCATGCCGCGGCGGCGCAGCGCGCCAATCGCGTCGCGCAGCTCATCGGCGCTCGAGTCGCTGAAGATCGCCAGGTCCACGTAGCCCACGTGGTCATCGAGCATCACGGGATGCCGCACCGAGGCGACGTGGATGTCGCGCCGCACGACGGTGAACGGCAGCTGTTGAGCCACGCCGGGCCGCTCGATCTCCAGGGCCACCGATGTGCCCGGCGTGCCGCGCAGCGCGCGACTCGCCTGTTCGATGGTCCAGCCACTGCTGGACTGGCCGTCGAGCGACACGATCCGGTCGCCGGCCTGGATTCCGGCACGCTCGGCGGGCGAGCCCGGGAGCGGCGCGATGATGATGATCCAGCCGTCGCGCAGGTCCACCTGCACGCCTAACCCAGCGTACGAGCCCGACGTCGTCTCGCTCAACGCACTGAGCTGGTCGGGCGGCAGAAACGCGGAGTAGGGGTCGTTGAGCCCACGCACCATCCCCGTCGCCGCTTTGATGTAGAGCTGCGACGCGGGAATGGAATCCACGAAGTCACGCTCCACGTGCGTCAGGACATCATCGAACAGTCGCGCGCGGCCGAACGTCAGGCCCGCGCCGCCGGACAGGCCGCGCTGCAGCAGCCAGCCACCGGTCACCAACGCACCGGTGAGCACGGCCAGGGCGATCACCGCGCGCGCGCGATTGAGGATCCTCGTCACGAACGCGATCCATCGAGCACGCCCGCAAACTCCGGCCAGCGCGCGCCGAGCGCCGCGAGCACGCGCTCGAAGACCACCGCCTCCGTGCCTTCGCCGTCCACGGCGACCACCGGACCGCTCTCCGCGTGCGCCCCCTGCCAGTTAGGCGAAAGAAACGTGGCGAATGCGCGCTCCACGCGGGCATGAAAGTCATCGCCAGCCTGCTCGATGCGGTCGGGGGCGCCGCGGCGCTCGGCCCGCGCCCGGCGCGCCCCCGCCGGCACGGCAAACACCAGTGTCAGGTCGGGCGTGACACCGCGTGTGGCCAGCGCGTTGGCAGCACGCACCTCGGATTCGTTGAGGCCGCGCCCAGCCACCTGATACGCATACGTCGACAGAAAGTACCGGTCCGCCAGCACCGTCACGCCGCGCGCGAGCGCCGGCGCGATGACCTCGCCCACCAGCGCGGCACGCGACGCCATGAAGAGCAGCGCCTCCGCGCGCAAATCCATGGGCCCCGCGGCGTCGAGCAGCAACCGTCGTACCGCATCGCCGAGCGCTGTGCCGCCGGGCTCGCGCACGCACAGATGCTCCACCCCCCGGACGTCGAGCCAGGCGTCAAGGTGGCGGAGTTGCGTGGTCTTCCCCGCGCCTTCCGGTCCTTCGAACACGATGAGCCGGCCGCGAGCCACGGTCACCCCAGTGTGATGATCGGGCTGGTGCCGCCTTTCTGGATCCCATCAAGGATCCAATCGTTCACGCGCATCATGATCTTGTCGAAATTCTCCTGCGCGGAGACAACACGCTGATACAATGGATTCACCTGGACCTGCTCCAGCAAGTGGTCGAGTTGCTGCTCCATGTCGGGCGTTGGGCTCTCACCCCGTTCGATCATCAGCTGCGCATCTACGCGCAGCTGCTCCATTTGCTTGAGCAGGGCCACGGCGGCCCGGTCCTCGCCTAACGCATCGTTCGACCGCCGGACGGCCTGATATTCGGGCGTCTGGCCAATGAGCCGCCCCAACTCCTTCGCTTTGTCTTCCAACACGGTCACCCGTCCTTTCGTGTTGTCATGAGAATGCGATCGCGCCCCGTGAGATCGGGACGAATGCGCACCTCGTCGTACCGGCCGTCGGCGCGAAGCAGATCGGCGGTCGCCAATGCCCGTTGGGAATCTACCTCGATGGCGAGGAGGCCGCCGGGCTCCAGCACCTCCGCGGCGCCCAAGATCAGCGCCGACGTCACCGCCAGGCCGCCATTGCCCGCAAACAACGCGATCGGCGGCTCCCAATCGCGCACCTGGCGCGGCAGCGCCGGCGCTTCGCTGTACGAGATGTATGGCGGATTGGACACTATGACTCGGGCCTGCAGACCATGTACCGGTGCCAGGAGAGCGCCTGCGCGCACCTCGACCGGGGCACGCAGGACGCTGGCGAGGCGCGCCACGTTGGTGCGGGCCACGGCCACCGCCCCGCTCGAGATATCCGTAGCGATCACGCGTTCGAACCGGCCTTCGTTGGCCAGGGCAAGCGCCAACGCTCCCGATCCGGTGCCGACGTCTATCGCGATGCCGCCCGAGCGCCGAGGGTCCTCGGCGACCCAGCCGTTCACCGCATCGATGAGCAGTTCCGTCTCCTGGCGCGGGATGAGCACGCGATCATCGACCATGAGGGTGAGGTGCCGGAACGCGGCGCGCCCAACTGCGTAAGCAAACGGGGCGCCTGCGGCGCGGGCCCTGGCGGCACGCCGCGCCGCGAGCGCCTGCTCGGCGCGCAACATCGCGTCGCGATGCAGCGAGGGCCAGAAGCGCGCTTCGCCGACGACGGCGGCGATCAGGTCGCGCGCTTCCACGTCCGCGTCGTCCACGCCGGCCCTTGCCAGCAGCGCGCCCACCTCGCCGCGCAACGTGTGGACCGCGATCTCTCTCGACACGGTCCGGTCCGCCGGCGGGCCGGCCGCGGGCATCCCCGTTGCGTTAGGCACTGAGCTGCTCCTCCACATCCGCCATCATCAGGTGGTCGATCAGCTCGTCCAGATCGCCGTCGAGGGTGCGGTCCAGCGCGTGCAACGTGAAGCCAATGCGGTGGTCGGTGACGCGGTTCTGCGGAAAGTTGTACGTGCGGATCTTGGCCGACCGGTCGCCGGTACCCACCTGGGTGCGCCGCATGCGCGAGCGCTCCGCTTCCTGCTCGGCCAGTCGTTGGTCGAGGATGCGGGCGCGGAGCACCTCGAGCGCCTTGAGTTTGTTCTGCAACTGAGACTTCTGATCCTGCTGGCTCACCACGATGCCGGTCGGGATGTGGGTGATGCGGACCGCGGAGTCGGTGGTGTTGACGCTCTGGCCGCCCGGGCCCGAGGAACGGAACACATCGATGCGGATGTCCTTGTCCTCGATGGTGACGTCGACCTCCTCGGCCTCGGGGAGCACCGCCACCGTGGCCGCCGAGGTATGGATGCGCCCCGAGCTCTCGGTGACCGGAACGCGCTGCACGCGGTGGACACCCGACTCCCAGCGGAGGCGGCCGTACGCGCCGTCGCCCTGCACCTTGAAGATGACTTCCTTGAGTCCGCCTAACGCACCATCGGAGAGCGAGATCGGTTCGACGCGCCAGCCGTGGCGTTCGCAGTAGCGCGTGTACATGCGATAGAGACTGGCGGCGAACAATGCCGCCTCGTCCCCGCCCGTGCCGGCGCGGATCTCGACGATGGCCGGCCGGTCGTGGAGCGGGTCGCGCGGGAGGAGCGCGGGCTTGAGCGCTTCCTCGATCGCGTCGATCTCGTGCCGGGCGCGCAGTTCTTCGGCGCGAGCCTCGGCCGCCATCTCCGGATCGTCGGAGTGGACCAGTTCGCGGGCCTGCGCGAGTTGGTCTTCGTACTTGCGCAGACGGGCGGCGAGCTCGACCACCGGCGTTAGCCGGCTGTGCTCGCGGCCCAGGTCCGCCAGCCGGCGTGAATCACGAACGGTTGCCGGGGTCGCCAGCTCTCGCTCGATCTCTTCGGCGCGAGCGAGAGCGTCCTGCAGTCGATCGCGGAGGCTCAGTTCTCCCTGCCGTACTTCTGCCGGAAGCGCTCGACGCGTCCCGCGGTGTCGACCAACTTCTGCTTACCCGTGAAGAACGGGTGGCAGTTGGAGCAGATATCCGTATGAATCTCGTCGCGCGTGGATCTCGTTGTGAACGTATTGCCGCAGGCGCACTTCACCGTGGCCGTGGCGTATGTAGGATGAATGCCGGCTTTCATATGCGCCTCTAGACTTGGGTAACCATTAAGTATATCGTGCCCGGACTGTAAAAGACAAGCTGACAATGAGTTGCCGAACGAAGGCGCGCCTTCCGAGTTCCCCCTCCCCCTCCCCCCTCTTCCCTCTCTTTTGGGTCACTCACTATCACCGGTCTCTCCAAGACCTACCCGAACGGCGTCCGCGCCCTCAAGAACGTCTCCCTCACTGTCGGCAACAGCATGTTCGGCCTGCTCGGCCCCAACGGCGCCGGCAAGAGCTCGCTCATGCGCACCATCGCGACGCTCCAGGATCCCGACTCCGGTTCCATTACCCTGGACGGGATCGATGTGCTCACGCAAAAGGACGAGGTCCGCAAGGTCCTGGGCTACCTGCCACAGGAGTTCGGCGTGTACCCCAAGATGTCCGCGATCGACATGCTCAACCATCTCGCCATTCTCAAGGGCGTCACGGAGGCGGGGGAACGGAAGGCGATGGTCGAAGCACTGCTCCAGCAGACCAACCTCTGGGACGTCCGTAAGAAGGCCCTCTCCACGTACTCCGGCGGGATGAAGCAGCGCTTCGGGATTGCCCAGGCGCTGCTGGCGAATCCGCGGCTCATCATCGTCGACGAGCCCACCGCGGGCCTCGATCCGGCCGAGCGCAACCGGTTTCTCAATCTCCTGTCGTCCATCGGGAGCGATGTCACCGTCATTCTCTCCACGCACATCGTGGATGACGTGCTCGAGCTGTGTCCGCGCATGGCTATCATCGCCTCCGGAGAAGTGCTGCTCGAAGGCTCGCCTAACGAATCACTGGCCATGCTCGATGGACAGATCTGGTCGCGCGTGCTCTCCACGGAAGACGAGCTGCGCGCCATCGAGGCCGAGTTCCAGGTCGTGAGCAGCCACCTCATCGGCGGGCAGCACGAGATCCGCATCTTCGCGCCGTCCTCGCCCGGCACCGGTTTTCACGCCGTGTCCTGCGAGCTCGAGGACGTCTACTTCCTCAGCGTCTCCCGCCAGACCACCAACTAACACGAGCGAGGGGGGGGGGACGCGTCATGGCCATGTTCTGGGAGTTTTTTTCGTTCGAAGTGAAGTTCCGCGCGAAGAGCATCTCCACCTACGTCTATTTTCTGCTGTGGTGTGCGTTCTCCTTTCTGACGGTCGCCTCGGAAAGCTTCGGGCCCGTTGGGAACTCCAACGGCAAGGTGTTGCTCAACGGACCGTACGCCATGTCGTTCAACGACCTGGGCGCGTCTCTGTTCGGCGTGATCATCATCGCCGCGATTTTCGGGACGTCCATTCTGCGGGATTTCCAGCGCGACACGTACCAGATGGTGTTCACGAAGCCGATCTCCAAGTTCGCCTACCTTGGCGGACGTTGGACCGGCTCGTTCGTGACTACCGTGTTCGTATTCTCGGGCATGTTGGTCGGTACGTATGTGGGCACGTTTGCCCCGTGGGCCGATCATGCGCGCATCGGCCCCAATCACCTGTGGTGGTACCTGCAGCCCTTTCTGTCGATCAACGTCTTTCAGATATTTTTTCTCGGCACCCTGTTCTTCACCGTCGCCGCGCTGAGCCGAAAGATCGTTGTTGTGTACCTGCAGGGCGTGGCCGTGTTCATGCTCTACGTCATCGGCCTAACGTACTACTTCACGGCGCGCTCGCTCGAACATTTCTGGACCGGCATCCTCGATCCCATCGGGTTCATTCTCGTCGACAACGTCACCCGCTATTGGACCGTCATCGAAAAGAACACGCTGCTGCTGCCGTGGGATTTCAGCGGCATCTCGCCGGGCGTGCTCCTCTATAACCGCATCCTGTGGACGGTTGTCGGCCTCATCTTGCTGGGCGTGGTGTGGTCGCTCTTCCCCATGTCGGTCGAGGCACTCACCGCGCGCTCCCAGGGCAAGCGGGCTGCAAAGGCCCGGCTGCAGGACGCCGCGGACTCGCGCTCGATCCGCACGCTCGTTGCCGCGCGCCTGCCCCGCGTTCGTCAGATCTTCGGAGCGAACACCACGGTCCGTCAGTATCTCACCCTCACCCGGCTCCACATCCGCACCATCACACGCGAAATTCCGTTCTGGGGGATCGTTGCTCTCCTCATCGTATTCGCGGTAAACAACGGCCACTATGCCGGTAACACCGGCGATGAGAACGTCTGGCCCGTCACGTACCTGATGCTGCAGTCGGTTGAAGGATCCGCGACGCTGTTCTTCTACATCGTCGCGACGTTATATGCCGGCGAGCTCGTGTGGCGGGAACGCGATACGCACTTCGACGGTATTCACGACGCCCTGCCCGTGCGTGAGACGACCGACTGGCTGTCCAAGCTGACCGCCATCGCCGTTGTCGAGTTGATTCTCCTCACCGTGACCATGCTGGTCGGCATCGTGATGCAAACGGCCGCGGGCTACTATCACTACGAGTTAGCCCAGTACATCAAGGAGCTGTACGTCGTCGTGTTCCCCGTGGTGATGGGCTTCGCGCTCCTGGCGCTGTTCGTTCAGACGATGGTCTCCAACAAGTTCATCGGGCACGCCATCGTCATCGGCATCTTCGTGCTGGTGCCGATCTTGTACAACTTCGGATGGGAGAACACGCTGTACCTGCCGGGCGCCGTGCCCGTGTACACGTACTCGGACATGAACGGCTACGGCCACTTCGTGCCCGTGCTATTCTGGGCGATCACGTACTGGTTGTCCATCTTCGCGTTTCTTGGCGTCATCTCGATCGCGTTCGCACGGCGTGGCGCGGAAGATTCGTTCGCCGCGCGCGCCACGCTCGCACTCCAGCGCGGGCGACGTCTCGCCCCGGCTGCCGCCGTGCTCTTGCTCACGGCCGTCGGCGCCGGTGCGTGGTACTACTACAACGCGCACGTCCTGAACGAGTACCTGACAGCCGACGACCGCCGGCACATCCAGGCCGGGTACGAGACGAGCTTCAAGAAATACGAGTTGCTGGCACAGCCGAAGATCACGGCCGTCGACGCTGCCATCAACATCTATCCGAAGCGCCGGTCCTTCGACGGGACGGGCCGCTTCACGTTGCAGAACAAATCCACCCAGCCGATCTCCCAGATCCACATCACGGACGAGCAGCAAGCGGTCTCGAACGTCCAGTTCGATCGCCCGTTCCATCTGGTGAGCCGGGCGCCTCGAGACCTCTACTCGATTTACGCGCTCGACCAGCCGTTGGCTCCGGGCGACGTCCTCACGCTAACGTTCGCGGTCTCGCACACCTCCCGTGGGTTCCGCGATGGCAACGAACTCGCCGAGTTGGCGTACAACGGCACGTTCTTCGACTCCGGGTTCTTTCCCCAGATCGGCTACGACAAGAACTTCGAGATCGACGACCCGCGCCGCCGCCGCGAGGAACATCTCGGTCCGTTAGTCGAGATGGCCGCGCGCGGCGACCCCGTGCACTCGCGCATCAACCTGTTCACCGCGAACTCCGACTGGATCACGTATCACACCGTCGTGAGCACCTCAAACGACCAGATCGCCATCGCGCCCGGCTACCTGCAGCGGCAATGGCAGCAGAACGGGCGGCACTATTACGAATACAGCATGGGGTCCACGCACATCCTGGATTTCTTCGCGTATCTCTCGGGCCGCTACGCGACGCGCAAGGAGGTCTATTCGGGTCCCAACGGTCCCGTGAACCTCGAGGTCTACTACGATCCGGCCCACACGTACGACATCGACGACATGCTCGCCAGCGCGCGGGCCGGCCTCGACTACTATCAGGCGCACTACAGTCCTTACCAGTTCACGCAGTTTCGCATCATCGAGTTTCCGCGCTATCGCACGTTTGCGCAGTCGTTTCCGAATACGGTGCCGTTCTCGGAGGGCATCGGGTTCATCGGCCGGACCGTCAAGCCCACCGACGTCGATCTCACGTATTTCGTGACGGCGCACGAGCTGGGCCACCAGTGGTGGGGGCACCA
Source organism: Gemmatimonadaceae bacterium (assembly GCA_025450035.1). Lineage (GTDB taxonomy): Bacteria > Gemmatimonadota > Gemmatimonadetes > Gemmatimonadales > Gemmatimonadaceae > JADGGM01. The sequence continues at coordinate 862 of JANWIF010000131.1, read as the reverse complement.
GCTCATCGGAGGCGACGTACAGGGTTCGAACATGATGTCGGAGACGCTCGCGCAGTACTCGGCCTACATGGTGAGGGAGCACAAGTACGGGAAGGACTACATGCACCGGGTGCTGCGCCACTTCCTCGACCAGTATCTGCGTGGGCGGGCGGGTGAGGTGCGTCACGAGCCGCCGCTGTCGCAGGTGCAGCGCGAGGCGTATGTGTGGTACCAGAAGGGCGGGCAGATCATGTACACGCTCGCCGACTACATCGGGGAAGACAAGGTCGATCTGGCGCTGCACAACTTCCTCATGCAATACCGCTATGCCAACGCCAACAACCAGGTCGATGCCACGGACAGCGCGCGCGGTGTCCAGTCCATGGATGGGCCGTATCCCGACACGCGGATGCTGGTGGACGCGCTGCGGGCGCAGACGCCGCCCGAGCTGCAGTACCTCATCGACGATGGCTTCAACCGCATCGTGTTGTACGACGACAAGGCCCTCACGGCCACGTCGCATCGGCTGCCTAACGGAAAGTACCAGGTCACGCTCGACGTGCAGGCGCGGAAGGTCCAGGCCGACAGTAACGGGGTGGAATCACCGATGCCGCTCGCCGACTATATCGATATCGGCGTGTTCACCGGCAAGACGGATGAGGAGAAGCCGCTGTACATGAAGAAGGAAAAGTTCACGCAGGAGCACCAGACGTTCACGATCATCGTGGATCAACGGCCCACGCGCGCCGGCATCGACCCGTACAACAAGCTCATCGACCGCATCTCCGACGACAACACCATTGAGGTCACGAAGCAATAAAGCCGGCTGATCGCGTTCCTGTTTCATTCCAAATCGGAGTCCCGACCCGTTTTTTTGTTATAT
>JANWIF010000130.1 GCA_025450035.1 Gemmatimonadaceae bacterium | reverse complement strand
TCGTGAAGAATTCGGCCAACTCATGGTAGCCACCGACGATCGACATGCCGTAGCGGTACGTGTCGTAGTTGCTCCCTTGCTGCACTGGCTGTGGGTCGACCGTAGAGAGATCCAGGCCGGCGCGCCGTGCGGCGGTGGAGACTTGCTCGAGCAGCGACGGCACCTCATTGCCCGCCGGCACCAACGTGCGGATGAGCGCGAGGTTCTGCTGGTACTGGGCGAGCTGCGTGCGCAATTCACTCAGGTTGCCCTTGCTCATTTCCGATTTGGCGCGCTGGTTCATGGCGACCAGCTGCTCGACCTGCGTCTGCTGCTTCTCGAGTGTGGTGGCTCGCGGCGTGTAAACCATGTACCAGTAGGCTCCGATCGCGGCGATTGCGAGCGCGCAGACGAGAATCAACGACTGCTCGCGCTGACCTTTGGGAAGACCAGACATCGCTTACCTCACCGAGAGCGAAACGGGAATGGTCTTGATCGCCGAGGAGTCAGGCGCCTGATAGGTGGCATCGAGTTGGAACTCGGTGACCTCCTTCCCATCGGCGATGACGATCGAGGACCTCACGAGCGTGACGTCCTGAATGAACGGCGACGCCTCGAGGACCTTCATGAACCGCGTGAGCGCCTGGATATCGACGGTCTGGCCAATGAGGTGCAGCTTGACGACGGGGACGCTCGACGTGTCGACGGGCGGCGGCCCCTTGCTCTTGCCGCCTTTCTGTTTATCGCCGGCGGGTGGTTGGTCCTGCTGCGCTGCGGTGGTGACGTTGGTCTGACTGATCGAGGTGATCCAGGTGTACGGTGGCAGCGCACGGCTCACCTCATCCATCAAGTGGGGCCATACGAAGCGTTTGTTGTCGAACGACTTGATGAGATTCACCTGGTGCACGACGGAGTCGCGCTGAGCCTCGGCCTTGTGCTTCTGTATGATGATCGCGGTGTAGCGAATGGAGTCTTGTTGGGCGGCCTGCATCTGTGCATCGAGTTGGGCGGCGCGACTGTTCTGGTGCCAGTACATGACACCGACGAGCAGTGCCGCGACGACGACGGAGCCGGCGGCGGCGAGCAAGTACGGATCCTTCACGCGCGACATCGCTCCGGCGGCGACACCGGTGAAGCTCATGCCGGCGCCGCGGTTGCGCGACTTTTTCGCGCTACCCGGATTGAGATTGATTTCGATCATGACGCGGCCTTCGCGAGAGGATCAGGCGACCTGGCGAAGCGCCAGCCCGATGGGGAGCATGAGGAGCGGAGCGACATCGTCGATGACGAGCGAATCGAAAGCACCGTCACGTACTCGCAAGCGTTGCAGAGGGTTGGCCTGTTCGACGGGAATGCGCAGGCGGCTGGCGAGCGCTTCGGTCAGGCCTGGTACGCGCGAACCGCCTCCGCTGGTGAACGCTGCGCGCAGTTTGTTGGTAACGCGTGAGGAGCTGGCGAGGAACGCAGCTGCGCGCTCGATGCCTGTCGCGATTTCTTCGCCGCGAGTTTCGGTGACACCTTGGAGGTGCGGCGAGCGATCGTATCCTTGGAGGAGGCCGTCCGCCTCTTCGGCGCTAAGGCCGCGCTCACGCTGCAAATCTTCGCGGAAGCGGCGCGTTCCCACGGCGATGTCGCGCGTAAGCAACGGGATTCCGTCTTCCATGATGTTGATGTTGGTGACTTCGTGTCCGATGTTGACGAGACAGACGACGCCGTTCATCGCCTCGGGGTAGTTCACCTCGAAAGCGTTATGCAGCGCGAAGGCATCGACGTCCACGACGCTGGGTGCGACTTCGGCGTCAGTGAGCAGGCGAAGCTTGTTCTCGATGAGGTCGCGTTTGGCGGCAACGAGCAACACGCTCATTTCCATGCCATCGGCATCGGGATCGAGAATCTGGAAGTCGAGTTCGACGGACTCCATGTCGAAGGGCACGTGTTGCTCGGCTTCCCAGCGGATGAGCTCGCGGGCCTGCTGCTCTTTCACGCGATCGATCTGGATTTTCTTGATGATCACGTCTCGACCGCCAACGGCGGTGACGACGGGACGTCCCTTGATACCGGCGGCCGCGAGGGCGTTGCGTGCGGCCTCGGCGACGATGCCGGGATCCATCACTTCACCTTCAACGATCGCGTCGGCGAGCAGTGGAGCGATGGCGACCTTGGTCAGCTCCGGCTCACCTTTCCCGTGATCGATGACTGCGACTTTGACGAGACCCGAGCCGATGTCGAGCCCGACCGTCGTCTTCTTGCGACCGAAGAGCGCCATGGTGTGGCCGTTGCGTTGAGCGGGAGAGAGCGAGAGAACTAGCGGGAGAGCGTATGTGACATCGAGCAGAGGCGCGCGGAGAGCAGCGCGCGGTGCCCGGTTTAGCTACCTGTCAGACTGCCGGGGGCGGACAAGGTAACTGCGCCATGGGACAAGGATTCCGATCTGTCAAGTGTGGTTGGCGAAGGCTCGGGAGGCTCGACGCCACATAGGGAAACAGCCGACAGGAGTGCGCGACTCGGCGCTTCTGGACAAGTGAAACCGGTCAATTTTGCTCTACCCAGGAGAAGCCGGCCTCTCTTGATGGTTGGGCCGCCCCCCGGCGGGCACGATCGATGGCGCACGACGCGAAGTGGACGGCCGAGCCTTCATCCACCACGGCGCGCTGAGCAATGACAGCACCATCCAGACGCGAGCCTCCTTCGATGCGCAACGCACCATAGACGAGCGCGATGCCTGCAAACCGGGCTCCGTTGGAGAGGGTGAGGTTTCCGTCGACGATGAGAATTCCTTGCCCAACACCGCCGTCCATGCGCACGTCGCCAGTGGCGTAGCGTGGCGCGGCCCAACGCGCGCATGGAGAGGTATCGCCGAGGGCGCGCACCGGGTCGCCGAAGTTGAGCGGATCATCGACATCGCAGCCACCGTCGACGGCCTGCGTTGGGCCTGGGGTGATGGGCGTACCGCGAATAGGAAGAGCGCCGGCAATGAGGGCGCCCCGATCGATGCCAACCGATGTTGCGAGGTCGGGCGCAGCGGCGAGCGTCGTGACGAGGATGGCCGGCGCTCCGGCGATGCATGGCGCGGCGCCGCACGCGGCGGTATCGACGACGGCGGAATCGGGGGCGGCGATGGCAGCGCGCGCGGAGGAATCCGGCGGGCAATCGGCGTCACGATCCGCCGCGTCGGTGCCGAGCACCTGCGATCCACCGCGAACGGCGGCTTCGTCGCGTACCATAAGCGCCGCCGGAACCGAAACGCCTAACGGATGAAGCGCTACGAGCAGATTGAGGCGACGTTGCGCCGCGTATCGAGTCCCCGCGGCAACGCTGCTCGAAACGAGCATGGCGCTGGACGACGCGAGCCTCCACACACGCACGGTGTCAGACGTGTCGTCGCCGAGTGAGTGGCGTTGGAGGGCGACGAGGCCCGGCGGCGCAGCGGTCCAACGGGGATCCCATTCGCCCAGCGCGGCGAGCAAACCGAATTCGGCGGCGGAAAAGGCGCGCGCGCGGTGCATGGACGCGACGCCCGCGCCCAGATCACGCCACGCGATCAAGAACGTTCCGGCGGCGAGGGCGCCCACCACCGAGAGGGCAACGAGCACGACAACGATGGCGATCCCGGGGCGTGGGCGCGAGGGAATGGCGACAGTAGGGCGCATGGCTCAGTTCCTTGGCGTGATGGTGAGCGCGATGGAGTCGGCGTAGCGGCCACCGGGAAGTCCGCCGACACGAAGCGAGGTGCGACTGCTCGCGCGCAGGGCGATTTCAATGCGCGCAACGCGTAGGCGGTCGGTGGTGGAAACACCGTCCGAGTCGAAGTACTGGAAGGCGGCACCGGATGCAGAGTACGGTCCACTGACGGGTTGGACGCCGGCGCACGGCAGAGCGCGCGTCGAGATGCAATCGAGGTAGCCGAGGTACCATTCGCCGTCGCCGGCACGATAGATCTGGTAGCGCACGCGTCGAACGAAACGAAGCGCGCTGCCGGGCTGAATGCCCGCGCCGAGCGGCGCGGTAATGTGAATAGTGACCGCGTCGGACGCACTATCTTCGCTGCCACGCAGCACTCCATTGCGTGGACATGTTCCGGTACGTGATGGGGCGGTGGCGAGCACGTATGGGCGCCATCGCACGCTGCTGTCAGACGCGGCGTCGTCGAGCACCAACACGGTATCCCCTGGGTCAGGGGCGACGACCCACGTGGTGAGCGCGGCGCCGTTAGTCCCGCGGGATGGAATGACGACTGCGGTGCGCGACGAATCGATGGCGCACGCAACCGAAGTACCAATGGAAGAACGGAACTCGATGAAATCCGGCCCCAGAGCGTAGACCCCGCCGAAACGCGGCGCGGCAGCCCGCAGATCGTAGCGCAGCATATCGGCGCCTTCGCGCACCGCACGGCGCACGTTGATGATCGCGCCGAGTGCTTGCGCGAGGCGTTGTTGACGAATGGTGACGCCGAGCACTGCGGCGGCCACGACACTGCTGACGACGAGACCCAGGAGCATCTCGACGAGCGTGAAGCCGCGCCAGGAACGGTAGCGCATCAGCATATAACGGCTGCGTACACGCGCTCGCGGTGCGTTACGCCGGCGGGCGAATCGTGAATCTCTGCGCTATCACGAAATACCGAGTAGCGCGAGCCACGCTCAATATGCCAGTGGGCCACAACGCCGACGGCCGAGTCGGTGCCCATTGCAACATCGCAGCCTGTGGCGCGCAACTGCTCTACCCGCGTGACCATGAGAGACGCCGCGCGCACGCGGCGGTTAGCCATTGACTCGAGACGCAAGCTGGAGACGGCAGTGGCGGACAAGGCGAGGACCCCGCCGGCAAACAGCGTGACGGCGACGAGGGACTCGACGAGAGAGAACGCGGACCTGGATTGAGTTTCGCGCGCCCTTTCCGGCACGGTTGGCTGAGGGCGACGACAGCTGACGAAGGACACGGAAGGACGGCGCACGCGGCCGGGTTGAGGTTGCGCCCAAGAAAACATCGGGGCGCGGCCAGACCATCAGCCGGATCGTGCGACGGGTATCATTTGGTCCCGCGCCCGGAGTGGCGCGTCACTCGCCGAGGCCGTACTCGCGAATCTTGTAGAGCAGCGCGCGGTGTGAGAGCTCAAGAAGCTGGGCTGCGCGAGTGCGGTTCCCGCGCGTACGTTCGAGCGCGCGCCGGATGAGGGTACGTTCGAGCTCGAGCGATCTGCGCTTGACGGACAGGTCGTCATCGCTCGGCGCGGTTGGCGAGGGCGCCGCGCCCTTGTCTGGCGCTATGGTGACCGTGCTCGCGGAGACAAAATCGACGAGGTGTTCGGGCTCGATCGTGCTTCCCGAGGCCATGACGAGGGCGCGCTCAATCACGTTCTCCAGTTCGCGCACGTTGCCGGGCCATGAATGTTCGACGAGCATGCGCATGGCGGCGGGAGCGATCTGTGCCACCTCGAGTCCGAGACGCGCATTGTGTCGCCGCAGGAAGTGTTGGGCCAGCTCGGCCACATCTTCGTGGCGCTCGCGGAGGGCGGGCAAGCGGATGGACACCACGTTGACGCGATAGTACAGATCGCCGCGGAATCTTCCGTTAGTCACATCGGCGCCGAGGTCGCGATTGGTGGCGGCGACCACGCGTACGTCGACACGGCGCGGGGTGTTGGCACCGACGCGGCGGACTTCGCCTTCCTGCAGTGCTCGCAGGAGCTTGACCTGGAGCGACAATGGGAGTTCGCCGATCTCGTCGAGGAACAGGGTGCCGCCTTCGGCTTCCTCGAACAATCCGACCTTCTCGCCGGTGGCTCCGGTGAACGACCCTTTGGCGTGTCCGAACAGCTCGGATTCGAGCAGTGCCTCGGGGATGGCGCCGCAGTTGACGGCGACAAACGACTCCGCAGCGCGCGGGCTGCTGGTGTGGATGAGCCGCGCGATGAGCTCCTTGCCGGTGCCGCTCTCGCCGGTGACAAGTACAGTAGAGGGGTGGCGCGCGACTTTGCGCGCGAGGTCAACGGCGGAGCGAATGGCGGGGCTATGGCCGATGATGTCGCTGCCTCCGCGAATGCTCGACAGCTCGCCCTCGAGTCGTTCGACGGCGGCGCGCAGCTTTTCGCGTTCAGCGGCTTTGCGCACGCACAGAATCACCTCTTCTGCGCGGAAGGGCTTCTGGATGTAGTCATAGGCGCCGCGTTGCATGGCGGCGATGGCCGTATCCGCATCGCCGTAGGCGCTCATCGCAATGACGAGTGCGCGCCCGTGTTGGGCTTCGTAGCGCTCGAGAAACTCGAGGCCGCCCATAGCGGGCATGCGGAGGTCGCAGAGGACGAGGTCCACGTCATCGCGGGCGAGCGAGGACAGCGCGTCGTCGCCGTTGGCCGCGGTTGCGGTATCGTGTCCTTCGGAGCCGAGGATGCGGTCCAATGTCTGGCGCAGACCGGGCTCGTCGTCGACGATGAGGATCTTCACGGGCTCGTGTCCGGCGCGGCGGCGATATCGTTGGGCAGAGCGGCAACGGGGACGGGGAAGTACATCACGAATGCGGCGCCGCCCTCTCGGGACTCGCGCACCCATACTGTGCCGCCGACTCCCTCGACGACGCGGGCGACGATGGCCAATCCAAGGCCGGTTCCCTTCCCCGGGTCCTTGGTGGTGAAGAACGGATCGAACACGCGTTCCGATTCACTCCATGGAATGCCGGGTCCGCTGTCGGCCACGACCAGTTTGACGACTTCGCGCAGTTCGCCCACGGAGCGGAGCCACGCCCGCACGCGTGCGTTAGGCTCACGCGCCGGCGCGAGCGGCGCGGGGTCGTCACGGCGACGGTCGTCGCCCTCCGCGATTTCGCTGAACGGGATGCACTGGCTCACTACGGTGACGATGCCTTCGCCTGTCATCGCGTCGACGGCATTGAGCAGCAGGTTGACCAGGACTTGCTCGAGCTCGTGGGGATCGCCGGAGACCGGCGGGAGCTCCTCGTCGAGGCTGAGCGTGGCCTGGACGCCGCGCAGCGTCCCCTGGTCGGTGAGCATGGCGACAACGCGGCGGACGATGTCATTGAGGCGAGTGGGCTCGACGGCGCGGTGGCGCGGGCGCGCATAGTCGAGCATGCCGCGCATGATGCGATCGATGCGAGCGCTTTCGCGCTCGATGCCGGCGATGGCATCGGCCGCCTCGGCATTGCCATTCATGCTGCGGCGCAGGAGATGGGAGTAGCCGCCGATCGCGCCGAGTGGATTGCCGATTTCGTGCGCCACGCCGGCGGCGAGTCGCCCAACGCTGGCGACCTTCTCGAGGTGGCCGCGTTGGGCCTGTTCTTCGAGCAGCCGACTGGTCATACGATTGATGCTGCGCGCGAGGCGCGACAATTCGATCGTGGAGCCTTGGGGCACTCGGCGGCTGAGGTCCCCGTTGGCGATCGCTTCGGTAGCTTCGACGACGCGGTCGAGGGGATCGAGCACCAACCCTTGGACTTTGTATGCGCCAAAGGCGACAAAAATGATGACGTCGGCAATGATGAGTAACGCGAGGTACAGCGCACCATGCCGGCTCATGACGAGGTTCTGGAGCACGATGACATTGAGCGCGGCGAGAGACAGCGCGGCGGTGCCGAGCACGGCCAGGCTGAGGATCATCTCCGCCTTGAGGGACGTGAAGACGCTGAGTCGGCGGCGGCGACCAGTGCTGTTGCGTACGCCGCGAGTGCTCACTCGTCCACTCCGTACCGCGACAGTTTCCGATACAGCGTCGACGGATCGATGCCGAGGACTTCGGCGGCGCGGGTCTTGTTGCCGCCCTCGCTCTGCAGCACCCACATGATGTAGGCGCGCTCGATCATGTCGAGTGTGGGATTGAGCGGTGTGTCGGCTGTGGTGACGAGCGGTTCGGCGCGGCGCTCGGTGACGCGTTCAGGCAGCGCCCCGATTTCGATCATCTCGCCTTCGCTCAAGATCACCGCGCGCTCGAGCGCATTCTCGAGTTCGCGCACGTTTCCGGGCCAACCGTAGGCCAGCATGGCATCGAGCGCCGCCTCGGTTAGGCGTTTGGGCTCGCCCCCGCGGAGTTGGGCGGCGCGATGCAAGAACGCGTCGGTAAGGAGCGGAATGTCATCGCGCCGTGTACGGAGGGGAGGCAAGTGAAGAGCAAAGACGTTGAGGCGGTAGAACAGGTCGCTGCGAAAGGTGCCGCGTTTCATCTCCTCTTCGAGGTCGCGGTTGGTTGCCGCGAGCAGACGGGTGTCGATGGGGACGGCCTCGGTGCCGCCCACGGGGATCACCTCACGCTGTTGCAACACACGCAGGAGTTTCACCTGCGTCGACGGTGTGGTCTCGCCGATCTCGTCGAGGAAAAAGGTGCCGCCGGCGGCGGCGGTGAAGAGACCCGACTTGTCCTTCACCGCGCCGGTGAACGAACCCTTCACGTGTCCAAACAACTCGCTCTCGAGAAGGCTTTCGGGGAGTGCGCCGCAATTGATGGACAGAAAGGCGCCGGCAGTCCGCGCGGAGAGGTCGTGGATGTATCGCGCCACGACTTCCTTGCCGGTCCCCGATTCTCCCTGAATGAGCACGGTCGAGTCGGTAGGGGCGACGGTCTCGGCCAGACGCAGAACGGCGAGCCAGGCCTTGCTCCGGCCCACCGGCGGATTGGTGGCGCCGCGGTCGCGCCGCCGAATTTCCTGGCGCAGCGAGCGATTTTCGACGCGGAGCTGCCGATGCTCGGCGGCTCGGCGCAGGATGGCAACGATGTCGCCGTTGACGAACGGTTTCTGGATGTAGTAGTAGGCCCCTTCGTTGACCGCTTGGATGGCGGAGCGGAGGTCCGCCTGTGCCGTCATCAGGATGACCGGCAAGTCGGGATCCTTGGCGCGCGCGGCGGAGAGGACTTCCAGGCCGGTGACGCTGGGCATGCGAACATCTGTGAGCACGATGTCGGGCGAGAGGGCGGCAATCTGGTCGAGTCCCTGTCGGCCGCCTAACGCTACGTGCGGCGTGAAGCCTTCGTTCTTGAGGAGAATGCGCAGGGTCTCGAGAATGCCGGTCTCATCGTCGACGACGAGCACGCTGGGCTTCACCGCGCCGGCGGCGGCGGTCATGCGGCCTCCGCGCCGACAGGCTGCGAACGCGGGAGCAGCACCGTGAACTGGGTGCCGCGTTTGTTGCTGTCGACGAGGACGCAGCCACGATGCGCCTCGATGGCGCGGTGCACGATGGGAAGGCCGAGGCCGGTACCGCCGGGCTTGGTGGTGAAAAACGGATCGAACACGCGGTCCTTGATTTCGGTGGGTATTCCGGGTCCGTGATCGGTAACGCGCAGGGAGATGGCGCCATCATGGAACGCGACGCCTGCGGGAATCTGGTCGCGAGTGAGCGTCGCAACCTCGACGACAACCCGCCCGCCGTCGGGCGATGCTTGTACGGCATTGAGTGTGATGTTGAAGACCGCCCGGTGAATGAGGTCTTCATCGCCCTCGACGAGCACCGGCTCACGAGGCGACTTGTACGTCACTGCAATGCCGCGCGCGCAGTCCGGGTGCGACGCGGCGAGACTGGTGGCAGCGCGCGCGATGGCGCCGACGTCGACCAGATCGCCGCGCGTGCGGCGAACGCGCGCGAAGTCGAGAAATTCAGACAGCAGCCGCGCGAGGCGGTCCGACTCGCGCACGATGAGGCGTCCGAGCGTGCGCTCGTCATCGGTAGCACGAGGGGCCCGAGCCAACTGTTCGACTGCACTCCGAATCGAAGCGAGCGGGTTCTTGATCTCGTGAGCGAGCGACGCGCTGAGCTCCGCCACGCCCTCGAGTCGCTCGGCACGCAGACGAAGTTCTTCGAGGCGCTTGTTGTCGGTGATGTCCTGGAAGATGGCTGTGGCGGACACCGCTTCGGCGTCGCCCTCGGCGTCGATCGTGGTGGTGGTGAAGCCCACTGGAAATGAGCGACCGCCGCTGGTGATGATCGCTTCGCCGCGGGTCACGCGCTCGCGATCGCGAATCGCGTGCTCGAGTGCGTCGGCGAGACGGGGACATGCCTCGGAGATGAGGTCGTTCAACAGCCGACCGCGACCCGTTTCGTGATCGAAGCCGAGGAGCGCGCCGGCAGCAGGGTTGGCGAAGAGCACTCGCCCGCGCGTGCCGACGGTGAGGATTCCACTCCGAATGTTGCAGAGAATGTCCTCGGCCTGGAGGCGCGCTAACGCAAGCTGCGCCTCCAGTTCCTCTCGATCGACGCCCGCTTCTTTGAGGCGCGCGCTGAGGTACGCGACACCAAGCGCGGCTCCCGCGAAGACGCCGAGTTGGAGGATCATGCCGATGTCCAACTCGGCGTTGCGCGAGATGACGACGTCGGCCACGTAGCAGGCGATGCCGAGTGCTGCGATGAGCAGGCCGCCGCCCGCAGGGAGGAGCAGGGACGCGCCGGCGGTGACCAGGATGTAGAGGGCGGCGAACTGGGACACTTCGCCGCCGGTTATGTGGACGACTGCCGTAACGAGGGCGACGTCGAAGACCGCCTGAAGATAGAAGAAGCCGCGACCCGAGCGAGGCGCGACCTGGGATCGATACCAGATGGAGAGGGCCGTGAACGCAATGGCGGCGATGACGGCGAGCGACGAGATGAGGGTGACGCGCGCGTCGGCAGCCTGCCAGGCGAGCACCGCCGCGACGAAGATCGCGGAGGCGAGCGAGAGGCGGCCCAAGTAGATCCACCGGAGGACGCGGCGCTGATCAAGCATCGTGGCGGACGAGTATGGCGACGGATGGCTATTCGCGCGCCGAGCGAGGGAGGGGCGGCTCTCGCAGAATGCGAGACGGCGGAAGTACCGCGGAGGCTGGCGTTTTGCTATATCTTCGACGACTATCTCCGCCAAGGAGTTACGTGCCCAGTGCGCCGGAGCAGCTAACGGCGGGCGCAATCCTTTTGCGCCTACTTGCGGTGTTGTTGCTGGTGCTCGCCAATGCGTTTTTCGTGGCAGCCGAGTTTGGCCTCGTGGGGACTCGTCGGAGCCGCATCGATGCGTTGGCCAGCCGTGGCGACAAGAGTGCCAAGGTCGTGCAGGAGACGCTCAAGCACCTCGATCTGTACATCTCCGCGACGCAACTCGGCATCACGCTGTCGTCGCTCGGGTTAGGGTGGCTTGGGGAAGCGACCGTCGCCACGCTGCTCGACCGGTTGTTCCGCGCGTTCGGCGTGGTGGTGTCGCCCGTGTTGACGCACAGCGCCGCGGCAGCGACCGCGGCGTTTCTGATCATCACGATGCTGCACATCGTGTTGGGCGAGTTGGTGCCGAAGTCGGTGGCGCTGCTCAACCCTGAGGGTGTGAGTCGCTGGGTGGCGCGCCCGCTGAAGTTGTTTTCGTGGTTCGGGCGGCCATTCATTGCCGTGCTCAATGGCGCGGCCAACGGATTCCTGCATCTGCTTGGGCTGCACACCGTGCAGGACAGCGCGCGGGTGCATTCGCCGGAGGAGCTGCGGTTACTCGTGATGCAGGCACGTGCGCACGGCATGTTGAACGAAACGGATACGCAGATGCTGGCGGGCGTGTTTGACTTCCATAACAAGAAGGCGCGCGATGTGATGCGGCCGCGGACGGAAGTCGTGGCGCTGCCGATCGACGCCACCGAGGCGGAGGTATGGGAGGTGTTGCGTCGCGAGCGCTATTCGCGGTATCCGATTTATCGCGAGACGTTGGACGACGTCGTGGGAGTTTTTCTGGCGAAGGATTTGTGGCTGTACGACCGACGGGGGAGGGCGCCGTTCTCGCTCGAGCTGTTCGTACGCGAGGCGCTGTACGTGCCGGACACGCGTGCCGCGGAGCGCGTGTTGGACGACTTGCGCCGGACGCGAGCGCACATGGCTGTGGTGTTGGATGAATTTGGCGGCACGTCGGGGATTGTCACGATGGAGGATCTCATCGAGGAAGTGATTGGCGACATTGCCGATGAGTACGATGTGGCATCGCGCGAGGCGTTGATGCAGAACGGTGTGTTGGAGCTTGCCGGCTCGCTGTCGCTGATCGACGTGCGCTCGGATCACGGCGTGCGGGTTCCGCAGGGCAGTTGGTCGACGTTAGGCGGGTACGTTTTCTCGCAGCTCGGGCGGGTTCCGAAGATCGGGGATCGTGTTTCGTATCCAGGAGGCGAGCTGGAAGTGGTGGCCATGGACGGCAAACGCGTGGCGGCGGTGCGGGTGCATCGGGCGGTACCGGAAGGAGCGGGGGGGGGGCCGGCAGGCTCGTGAGCGACGGCATCAAGGTGGACGCGCGCGTAGAGATTCCGCGCGACGAGCTCGTTGTGCGCGCAACGCGGGCCGGGGGGCCGGGCGGACAGCACGTGAACACCTCATCGACGCGGATCGAGCTGCTGTGGAACCCAACGACGTCGCGGGCGTTGGACGATGCGGAGCGGGCGCGGGTGGAGCAGAAGCTGGTGGCGCGGCGAGACGCCGAGGGGTTTGTGCGGATCGTGGCGAGCGAGCACCGCAGCCAGCGCCGCAATCGCACGGAGGCGGAAGCGCGGCTGGCCGAGGTGGTTCGCCGGGCGCTGGTGGTGCCCAAGCGGCGGGTACGGACGCGCGTGCCGCGTCGCGCGGTGGAGCAACGGCTGGCGGAGAAGAAGGCCCATGGGGACCGCAAGCGCTCGCGGCGATTGCCTAACGACGAATGAGTGCGCGGCTCCCCGCCCCAGCATCCATGGACCCGTGCGTCAGTGGAGCAGCTCCACTTTCGAGGTGACGGCCTGTGTGACGGGGATGGTCTCACCCGTTTCCTTCGCGACCACTTTCATCCGCATGTTCTGCGTCGCGGTCGAGCCGAGGTAGACGCCGGCCGCACTCAGGTAGTAGATCCCATCTCCCGTGCCCGTGCCGTCGATGGTGAGCGATTGTCCCGTCCCGGCTTGCGTGCCGCTCATGGACAGCGCCATGGATCGGCGGACGCGCCAGGCATGCTGGCCGTCGAACGTCGTGTCGTCGATGATTTTCGAAGTAATGATCGAAGTCGTGTTCAGGTGCGCGCCATTCTGTTCGACTGTGCCGTGCGTCGTGTCGGTCCAGGTACTTCCGCGCTTGGCATCGCGGGGAAGCACGATGAGGAACTGGCTCATGCCTTCGACGAGGCGCTGCATGTCGGGGTCGTTTTTCTGCGCGGTGGACGTATAGGAGGAAACTTTGCCCGTCGCCGCCATGACTCCGTGCACCTGGGTGCCCTTCATCCGCGAGATGTCGGGCAGCTCGATGGGTGGGTCGGAAACGATGGCGCTCGAATCCATAGTGTACGAGAAATCGAGCGAGTCCTTGCCGTGGGCAGCGAGGGCGACGGAAACCAGTTGTTCGTTGGTGAGCTTGAACTGGCTGCTCTGACCGCCCTGCTCCTGGGAGCGAGTGACGACGGAAATCAGGTGATAGCGTCGCGTGCCGGGGGTGTAGCGAACAATGGCTTGCGCGGGAAGGGCGATCGCTCCGAGGGTTGAGAGCGTGAGCGCGAGTGTGAGAGTGCGACCGGATGACATGCGTGCTCCTGAGCCTTGGGGGCCGCGGCCCACTGTGGGTGACGTGCGCGGCACACGCCGCATCGGATAAATGATGCATGGTTGGCGGACCGTGGAACAGTGCGCGGCCCGTACGGATGCGAGTTGGGATTGAATACCCTGTTCGCACTGCCGAGGTTTCGAAGGGCCGCGGAGCTCATAGCGCCGTTACTGAAAAGGGCGGCAAGTGTTCTGCGGCCGAGTTCGCCATCGATTACCGACGCCGAGACCTCCGTGAAACCATCGCATCGCCGGGTCAGCATCGCGCGTGAGCGCGACATGGTTATTCTCCCCACCCCAGGGGTACGGCTTCGATTTGGGCGTTCGCTGCGCACCTGGTATCGTGCGCATCATCGCGATCTGCCATGGCGTCGAACGCGGGATCCGTACCGCGTCCTGGTGTCGGAACTGATGTTGCAGCAAACCCAGGTGTCGCGTGTGTTGCTCAAGTACGGGGAGTTTCTTGAACGGTTTCCAACGCTCGAGTCGTTGGCGCGCGCACGGCCGGCGCGAGTGATGGACGCGTGGAACGGGTTGGGCTACTACGCGAGAGCGCGCAACCTGCACCGGCTCGCGAAGTCCGTGGCGCGGGATGGTGATGGTGAGGCCGTGCTGCCCAACGATCCCGCCGGGCTGCGAGCGCTGCCCGGGGTCGGAGCGTACACCGCTGGCGCAGTGGCATCGTTCGCCTTCGAGCGGCGTGCGGCGTTAGTCGACACCAACGTGGCGCGGGTACTGCGGCGGGTGTTCGCGCCGGGTGTCGATGCCACGCGGGGCGCTGGTCAGCGAGCGTTGTGGGCGCTGGCGACCGCGCTACTCCCTCGCACCGGTCGTACGACGTACATCCATAATCAGGCCCTCATGGAGCTGGGTGCGCTAGTCTGCACGGCGCGCATTCGTCATTGCGATCGCTGTCCGGTGCGCGCGGTGTGTGCGACGTACGCTGCGAACGACTCGTGATTTCGCAGGTCGACAGTACGTCGCTCCGACGGTTGGGCAGGTACGTGCCGGTGAACACGGTGCACTACCTCCTGCCGAGCATTCTGATCGCGGTGGTGCTCGGTGTGGTGTTTCTGCTGCGCCATCAGCGGCCGCTGCAGCGCGTGCTGCGGATCAGCGGGCATGTGGCGCCGGTGGTGGTGCCCCGTCTGCTGGCGGCGACGACGTTTCTGGCCGGGTCGATGCTGTTGTTCTCGGGCGCGACGCCGGCGGCAGCGGACCGCCTGGGGTGGCTGCTGCAGTTCCTGCCGCTTCCGATCATCGAGGTATCGCATTTTTTCGGCAGTCTGGCGGGAGCCGGACTGCTCATTCTGGCGCGCGGGCTCTGGCGGCGCCTGGATGCTGCGTACCACCTGACGGTCGCGTTGTTAGGCGCCGGGATATTGTTCTGTCTCCTCAAGGAGCTCGACATCGAGGAGGCCATCTTGCTATCGGCGATGCTCGTCGCACTGCTGGCGAGCCGACGTTTCTTTTATCGCAAGGCCAGCCTGCTCGAGGAGCGGTTCACCCCCGCGTGGATCGCGGCGATTCTGCTCGTGGTGTTGGGGTCGATCGTGCTGGGTATAATCTCGTACGGCGCACCAGGAATCAGCGCGGGCACGTTCTGGCATTTTTCTCCCGGCGCGGAGGCATCGCGATTCCTTCGAGCAACGACCGGCGTGGTGACCCTCCTGGTCATCGTGGCCGGCATGCGGTTGATCCGGCCCGCGCGGGCGCGGCCCGTGCTACCATCGATGGCCCAACTGGACAGCGTGTCCGACATTGTCGCCGCCTACCCCGACGCGTCCGCCCACCTGGTGTACCTGGGCGACAAAGCGCTGCTATTCAACGAGGCACAGACTGGATTCGTGATGTACGGGGTCGCTCGGCAGAGCTGGATTGCGTTAGGCGATCCTGTGGGGCCGCCGGAGGCGGTGCCAGACCTGGCGATGCGCTTCATTCGCGCGTGCGACCGGCACGGGGTATGGCCGGTGTTCTACAAGGTCGGTCCAGCCCAACTGCACCATTACCTCGATCTCGGGTTCAGTGTGGCAAAGTTAGGGGAAGAAGCGCGGGTCTCGTTAGCCGACTTCTCGCTCGAGGGTGCGGAGCGGCGCAACTTACGGCGCGTCTGGCGCAAGGCGGAACAGGACGGATGCACGTTCGAACTGCTGCCGGTCGAGCGTGTGCCGGAGGCGATGGCGGAGATGCGCGAAGTGTCGGACCGATGGCGCGCGGCAAAGAAGGCGCGCGAGAAGCGATTCTCGCTCGGCTTTTTCGACGAGGGATACATGCGTCGATTTCCGACTGGCGTGGTGCGGCGCGGCGGGCGGGTGATCGCGTTCGCCAACGTGTGGCCATCGGGATGCCACGAGGAGTTGGAAGTGGACCTGATGCGTTTCTCGCCGGAAGCGCCGCCCGGCATCATGCGGTACGTGTTGACGGAGATGATGCTGTGGGGGAACGCCCGGGGATACCGGTGGTTCAATCTGGGGATGGCGCCATTGTCCGGGCTTCACGCGTCGACGATCGCACCGATCTGGCACCGGTTGGGCACGGCGGTGTTCGGACACGGCGAGCGGTTCTACAACTTCCAGGGAGTGCGGGAGTTCAAGGAGTGGTTTCATCCCGTGTGGGCGGCCCGGTATCTGGTGACACCGGGCGTCGCGCTGCGGCCCGTGATCTTGGCGAACATCGCATCGTTGGTCGCGGGCGGATTGGAAGGGGTGGTGCGCCGCTGAGGGACCGTCAGTGTGGCGTGACGCGCGCCCGGGTTCTATACTCTCCCCACCGCATGCTTGTTCTCACCGCCGCACAGGTTCCGAGCCGTTCGATCGCCACCGCCGTGGACTCCGTGTTCCGCCGCGGCGCGTATGGACGCTTCACCTACATCCAGCGAATTCTCGGGTGGATGGTCGACCAGTTAGTCCGGTTCTTCGCGTGGATCTACTCCGGGTATCACGCGCTGCGTGCGTCGCCGCTTCTATTCTGGCCGGTCGTGGGGGGGGTGGCGACGTTGCTGGTCGCGATCGTGGGGCGGACGGTCTGGCTGTGGCATCTTCATCGAATGGACCTGGCCCAGGGCGCATCGTGGACGAGGGGAGAATCGGGCCCGCGGTGGCGCGATCCCTGGAGCGCGTCCCAGCAGCTCGCGGCGGCGGGCGACTACACCAGCGCGGCGCACGCGCTCTACGCGGCGCTCTTGGAAAGCGCGGCGAGGGCCGAACACATTCGCTTGCATCCATCCAAGACCGTTGGGGACTACGTGCGGGAACTGCGCGTGCGATCGTCGTCGCTCTTCGCGCGGTTTCGAGAGTTTGCCCGTTCGTACGAAGTGGTGATCTATGGTGTTGGGTCGTGCGACGAAGCGCGGTACCAGCGCCTCCTGGCGTTAGCGGTTCCGATCGTGCGTCCACATGACTGAGCGGCGGCTGGACCGGTGGCTGCGGCCGCGCGTGGTGCTCCCCATCCTCGGGGCGCTGGTGGTGGCAGCGATCATCTTTTCGCCGACGGCGGGGGAGGACGAGTCGCGGCAGCTCACTACGTACGGGACGAGCACGTACGCCGCCCAGGGGATCTACGAAGTGTTGGGTCGTTTGGGCTGGCACGTCGGGCGGCGGCGCAGCGCGTTTCGGGAGGGGATGGACACGGCGGCGACGTACGTGCTCCTGCTGCCGCCCGACGAGCCAAGCGCGACGGAGGTGTCGGCGCTGCTGGGCGCCGTTAGGCGCGGGGCAACCGCGCTGGTAATTCCGGAGCGCGGGTCGCCGTTGGCCGACTCCCTGCGGATCCGGCGCAGTTTGTACCCGCGGTACAATCTAAAGATCCTGCCCAGCGCAGACGGCGACAGCATCGTGACCACGGCGGCGCCGTTGCGATACTCGGCGGAGCGAGCGGACGCCATCCGGCACTATTTGACTCCGGTGCCGGTATCCGACGACGACACGGCACCGGTGTTCCCCCCGGATGTCACGACGTTGGTCCGCGTGCGGGTCGACAGCTCCACGATCAAGCCGGCGATCATGGAGCGACGGTTCGGCCGCGGACGGGCGCTGGTGATCGGCGATGTGGATCAATTTCGCAATGGCGCGGTGCGCGACACCACAGCGGCGATCTTCGTCGTGCAGCTGATCGAGCGACTGTCGCCGGATCGGGCGCGGCCGCTGATCTTCGACGAGTTCCATCAGGGGTACGGCGATGTCACCGGGCCGACAGACGTCGTGTGGCACGCGATGGTCTGGACCACTTGGGGGCGTGTGGCGACGCAGGCGCTGATCGCGGGGCTGGTGTTGCTCATGGCGGTTGGCATCCGTCCCATCGCGCCGCGGGCGCGGCGGGCGATCGAACGTCGATCTCCCTTCGAACACGTGGGTGCGTTGTCACGGGCGTATGAGCAGGTGCGGGCTACGCGGCTGGCGACGCGGCGGCTGGTGCGAGGTGTGCGGCGCCGGCACCCGCTGGGTACCACTGCGGCCGATGACACACAGTATCTCTCGCTGCTGGCTGGTCGCGCGCCGGTAGTGGCGGGTGACGTGCGGGTGCTTCAGCGTGCGATCGAGCAACCGCTCTCGGCCGGCGAGTGGGTCGCGGTCGGCGGCGCCATTGAACACATCGAGAGGACACTCAGCCCGTGATGACAGCCGAACAGGTCGCCGAGCGCATGCAGCAGGTGCGCGCCGCTGTTGCCCAACGCGTTGTAGGGCAGGACGCCGTGATCGACGAGGTGCTGGTCGCCTTTCTGGCGCGGGGGCACGCGCTGCTGGAGGGCGTGCCGGGGACGGCGAAGACGCTGCTGGTGCGCGCGTTGTCTGGCGCCCTCAACGCGCGATTCGGGCGTATCCAGTTCACGCCCGATCTCATGCCGTCGGACATCACGGGGATCACGGTGCTGCGGGACGCGGGCCGGTCGAGCGAATTTCGCGAAGGCCCGGTGTTCACCGATCTCCTGCTTGCCGATGAGATCAATCGCGCGCCGGCGAAGACGCAGGCGGCGCTGCTCGAAGCGATGCAGGAGCGCCAGGTGACCGTGGATGGTGTGGCTCGCCCGTTAGGCGACCTGTTCACGGTGTTCGCGACGCAGAACCCGGTGGAGTACGAGGGGACCTATCCGCTGCCCGAGGCCCAACTCGATCGATTTCTGCTCAAGATCAAAGTGGCGTACCCTGCACTGGAGGCCGAGCTGACGATGCTCGAGCACTATGCGGCGGGGTTCGACGCCGAGCGCCTGTCGGATGCGTGTCCTGAACCGGTGCTGGACGCGGCGACATGCCGGGAGCTGCGGGCGGCGGCGGACGGCGTGAAAGTCGCACCCGAGGTGCGCGAGTACATCGCCGCGATCGTGCGGGCGACGCGGGAGGATACGGCGTTGACGTTAGGCGGATCGCCGCGCGCCATGGTGGCGTTGTTTCGCGTCTCGCGCGCCGCGGCGCTGTTGGCCGGCCGCGACTTCGTGACGCCCGACGACGTGAAGGGGCTCGCGTTCCCGGTGCTGCGGCACCGCGTGGTCGTGGCGCCGGAGGTCGAGGTCGAGGGACGATCGAGTGATGACGTGCTACAGACGGTGCTGACCCGGGTCACCGCGCCACAGTGAACGCGGTGGAGATCAACGGCCGGGCTGGCGGCGCGGTCGGCGGCCCGGCAGCCGGTGCGCGGTGGCGCCGCGCGGTGGCGCCGCTGGGGCGTGCCTTCGTCGCCCTTGTGCCATCGCGGCGGTTGGCGCTGCTGGTCGCCGTGGCGGCGCCGGTGTGGCTGGCCTCGGCGTCGACCGTCGGCGCGACGCTGGCAACGCTCCTGACCGTGCTGATCGCGGTTGCGGCGCTCGCCGACGCCCTGACGACGCCGGCGCACTGGCAGGTGGCGGTCGAGCGGGCGTTTCCCGAGCGGCTTGGGTTAGGCGACACGGTGGACGCACACTACGCGGTGCGCACCGTCAGCAGGCGCACGCTGCGGTTCACGCTGCACGATGCCCTGCCCCGCGGCGTATCGGTAGGCCGGGCATGGAGCAACCCGCAGGAGGCGTCGTCGAACCGCCCCTGCACGCTGCCCGTGACCTTGACCGGGCGCGAGCGCGGCGCCTGGCTGTTAGGCCCAATGGTGCTGCGGGTGGACGGCCGGTTGGGATTGGTGCGCCGGGCGCTGCGCTGGACGACGGGCGATGCGGTGGCGGTGGTGCCGTCGATGGCGGGAGTGCGCCGCTACCGGTTGCTCTCGCTGCACCACCGGCTACACGACGTGGGGGTGCGCGCCCTCCGGCGGCGCGGAGATGGGGGATCGTTCGCGGGGCTCCGGGAGTACGTGGTGGGAGATGACCCGCGGCTGATAGACTGGAAGGCGACGGCGCGTCGCGACCAGCTGATCACGCGCGAGTATACCGTGGAGCAGGGGCAGACGGTGCTGCTGGCCCTCGACGCAGGACGCATGATGACGCAGCTGGAGGATGCGATCCCGCGGTACGAGTACGCGCTGTCATCGGCACTGCTGCTGGCCGACGTGGCGATTCAGTCCCGCGATCAGGTGGGAGCGCTGATATTCGACGATGAGATCCGTGGGTGGGCGCCGCCGACGCGCGGGCGGGCGGCATTGGAGCGGCTCACCCGCGTCATGGTGCCGACGGTGGCGACAATGACGGAACCCGACTATGCGGCGGCATTTCGTGCGTTAGGCGAACGACAACGCAAGCGGTCGTTGATCGTGCTGTTCACCGACGTCATCGACGTTCGCGCCTCGCAGGCGCTCATCGCGCTCACGGCGCGCGGCGCCGCGCGGCACGTGGTCGTGGTGGTGGCGCTGCGCAACGACCGGCTGCTCAAGGCGGCGACGCCGCGGCGCGACGCCTCGACGAGGCGGCTGTACGAGGCGGCGGCGGCCGAAGAACTGGTTACGGCGCGCGAGGCTGCACTGGCGCGCATGCGGCGCGCGGGCGTGTCGGTGGTGGACGTGTCGCCGCACGCGATGACCGCGGCGGTGATCAATCGCTATCTGGAACTCAAGGCGCGCTCGTCGCTGTAGGCGAACTCCTCGCCCGACGCTTCGGTCATCCACCGCCCGCCGAGCAGCACGTACGCGAGCAGTACCACGGCGCACGACGCGGCGATCGCGAGCTTCGTGGACACGGAAATGTCCGTGCGTGGCGAAATGAGGCCTTCGATCGTTCCGGCAACGATGAGGAGCAGCGTCGAAGCGGCGATGAGCCGGATGGCGCGGCGTCCCTTGATGACCAACGCTTCACGCCGTGTGAGCGCTCCGGGCAGGAGCAGCGCGCTGGCGAGCAGGAGCCCGCCGCCGCCGGCAATGCAGATCGCACTCAGCTCGAACACGCTGTGGGCGAGCACGAACTCGCCAATCTGCCCGACAATGCCCTTGTTCGCGTACAGGCCCAACGCGGCACCGATGGAGATGCCGTTGAATACAAGCATAGAGACCGTGCCGATGCCGGCCGTGATGCCAAACGCGAAGACAACGTAGGTCACGGTCACGTTGTTGCGGATGATGCCGGATGCGGCGAGGGGCCGCATGAAGTCCTTGATCTCGACGTACGTGCGATTGCCACTGCGCGCGCGGGCGGCGCCTTCGTTGGCGCGGTCGATCATGCCTGGCGGCAGGAGCGATTCCGCCAATGCGGGATCGCGCGTGACGGCACGATAGGTGATTCCGACCGGCACGAACAGACAGGCCGCGGCGGCGACCACGTACACCCACGAGCGCCGGATTTCCCGAGGAACGTTGACGGCCACGAAGCGCACAGTGGCGCGGCCGGTTAGGCGCTTTTGCCGGTACAGCAGGTTATGCCCGCCCGCAACGAGGCGACTCAGATAGAACAGCGCATCCGAATCGCGTCCGCGCGACGCGGTCTTGAGACGCGCGAGGTCGGTGGCGACGTCGCGGTACTGGGCCACAAAATCGCTCACCTCGTCCTCAGACAGCTGGCTGAGTCCGCGCTTCTGCGCGCGCGAGAGCACAGCCGCAAAACTGCTCCATCGGCCGGTGGATTGCGCGACGAGTGCGTGGTGCTCGCGTGCCGCGCCGGTGGCGCCACGAGCAGCGACGCCGCGGCCGCGCGCGATCCGTTCGGCGTCATAGAGCCGGACCAGTCTCGACACGGGCGAGCTGCCTTCGTTAGGCAAAAAGGCGTGGAATCGCTCGATGAGCTGCTCCGTGAGCCGCGCACGGCGGTCGGCGTCGAGCGCGGCGCGACGAGCGAGGAATCGCCCGAGCAGATCGTACTCGTCCGCGGTGAGCGCGGCCGTCGCAGGGGCAGCCACATCAGCGGCATCGTTGCGCTCGGCCGCCGTCCGCACGGTCGGGAGCACCTGATCGATCCGTTCCTGCACCACGAACGTCCCCGCGATCATGTCACCCAATCGCTTGCCGGACTTGGAGAGCACCGCGCTGATGATGCCCACCGCGTAGAACAGGCCGGGCTGCATATCGATGACGCGAACGACATTCCGGACGGCCGATGCGCCAAAGGACACTGAATAGCCGCCATCCTGCACCACGCGAATGTGGAGCTTGCGCTTGCCAGGCGTCTGCCCGTCCCAGATGGCCTCGAACAACACGTAGTATCCCCACTGCACGGCGAATACAAAAAGCGACAGGACGGCCATCACCCAGGAGTCGGCTACGTCGTTTGGCGTAGTCTTCGACCCCGGCTCCGACCCGACCCACGCCAGCAGGAGCAGCAGCAAGTACAAGCTGAGGATGAAGGCCGAGATGACGAGCGCGTCGATGATGGCCGCCGCAGCGCGCGAGCCGACACCAGCCACGGTGTAGGACAGCACCACCTGCTCCGGGGTCTCGACGTCGATGTGCTGCTCGAGCTGCGCGGTGCTGGTCGATGCGATGGGGGGGGGATAGGCGGCGGCCATGTACCGGGACGGAAGGGCGATGCTAACGCGCGCTATCGGAGGATTTGCCGGTACACGCCGTGAGGCCGAGGGCCGGCTCGCTGTCTCGCCTGAGAAGATCGAGCGGATGCGTCCGGTTCGCAAGCGCATTTTCCACCGAACCGCCTAACACGCCGGCGATCGCGGCGGGACGGGTGGCGGCGTACGGCGCCAATGCGGACCATCGCCAGGCATCCAGGGCGGCCAGGGCGCTGCCGCGCGCGTGCATGATACCGGCTGCCCGGGCGCGGGCGGCCAATTCGACCATGCGGCGCCGGGCGGCGGTGAGCCGCGCGTTCTCGTCGCGGCGAACATCACCGCAGCGCCCGTCATCGACGATCGCGAGGACGGCGTCGCGCACACGCTCCACGGGTGCGACAAGTGCGGCGAGCGACGCGCTGCTGTCGGCGGCCGGCGAACTGATCGGCGCCTCGAGCACCCGGCGCACGAGATCGTAGGGCGAGAGGACGCGCCCCGGCCCATAGCGCGTGAGGTACCAGTCGCGCACGGCGCGAGACGGCGGCGCGACGTCGTCGAGCACGTTCACGAGCGCCGAGCCCGCGGCACCGGTGACATCGGGGGGCGTGACGGTGACATAGCCAGTGAGCAGGTCATCCTCCACCGACGACAGATAGCCGTTCATGCGCCCGTCGTGGGCGAGCGAGACGGCGACGAACCAGTCGACGCTGCGGGCAAACACCTCGGTTGGGCGCATGCTGAGCGCCGTGGGCGCGCCGCGGTCGGCGGCGCTGAGCGATGCCTCCGTTAGGCCGCGGAGCGACGCCGCCAGCGGGCCGCCCCGTGCGTCCCGCACGGCGCGATCGGTCGCGTAGTCGCCGCGCACGGCGTATCGGGTCTCCGCCGCCTGCCAATCCAGGTCGTGGGCGATCTCGTGCGCGATGGCGCCGGCGCTGGTGGCCGCAGGAAGATAAATAATCCGTCTCGTGGGATCGTGAAGCGCAAGCGCTACGCCGCGCATTGGATTCGCGCCAATGTGCACGCGAAGCCCGGTGAGGTCGAGCGACGGGAGCACGCGGCCCAGGTCCTCGACAGCCGAACTCAACATCTCACGATAGTACGGACGCCACGCGGCCGGCACGCTGGCGTCGAACGTCACGGCGGTTAGGCCGTACCGGCTCGCGATGACGGGGTCCAAGGGCGTACGGTCGCCGGGGAACCACGGGGACTCCTGCGCGTACGCACGCATGGCGACGGCGGCGGCGAGTGCGGCGCGCTCCACCGCGATCCCCGGTGCGCTTTTTTCGACGAGCGCATGCTCGGCCACCAACGCCTCCTCGTCATGCGCATGCCGGAAGAATCGCGCGCGCGCCCAACGCGCATCCGGGTCGCCGGGCGGCAGCCGGAACAGCGCGCCACGCTGCGCCAGGAGCGCGACGACAACCGGCGTCTGCGGCGGCATGGTGCCGTTCGAGGCAAGGCGCGCGAATGGCGCTGCGGCTGCGCCGAGGAGAGACGGCGCGGCATTGGCGGGTCGGTCGAGGCGCCCGGTGGACGCATCGCTCAACTCTTGCTGCAAACGCGGCGCAAGCTCCATCGCCTCGAGCTCGACACCGGCCGGCAGCGGCTCGATGAGCGGGCGTTCGACGCGAAAACGATGTTGTCGACGCCAGATGGGAACAAGCGACAACGGATCCGCGTCGTCGTGCCAGGCCGCCCGCAGCAAGTCATCCACATCGCGCTTGGCAAGATCGCGGTCGCGCTCGAGCGCGGCTACCTGGGCGGCAATGACCGGCGCGCGTGGGCTGAGCCGATGTTCAGCCGCGACGAGTGTATAGGCGAGGCGCACGGCCAGTTCGCCGGCGCGGGGGTCACGGGTGTCGCGCACTGCGTTCTCGATGAGAGCGAGTTGCGTTTGGGCATCGGGCGCGGCAATGAGTGAAGTGCTGTCAGCTAATGAATCGAGGACCGTTGCATCGGGCCAACTGTGCTCGGCGTCGAGGGTGCGAGCGAGCAGTGCCCAGGCAAGGGAGTCACGCGTTGCGTAACGGAGGCGAGGATCGGCGAGCGCGTAGTCGATGAGGCGGAAGGGGCCGCCCACCCCCATACGGTGTCGTTCGAGATAACCGAGTGCGATCGCCTGTTCAGTATCGGCAGGCGTCCGCAGTTGGGAGGGAGCGTGCTCGACGAGTCGTCTGGCGTACTCGCGTCCCGTGCGCAGTTGGCCGGCGATCTGCGGACCGACGGCCATGCGCTCGCACGAGCTGGCGAGGACAATGAACGTCCCGAGAAGCAGGGCTGAACGAGAGCGACGGGAGGGCATGGTGACAGCGAGTACCCACGAGGGCCCGCAGAGTTGCCGGGCGTGACAGCAAGCGGCGCCGCGTGCGGCGCTCTGGAGGGGAGACGAGCGAGCGAGGGCGTCGTCATGCGGATGCGTGCGCGATACGAATTACATTATAACCGCGTGACCGCCAAGCAAACTTCTCTCGTGCGCGTAGACCCCGAGCGCCCTGACCCCAGCGTCGTTGGCCGTGCGGCCGACATCCTGCGCCGCGGCGGTCTGGTGGCATTCCCAACGGAGACCGTGTACGGCTTGGGCGCCAACGCGCGCGATCCGGACGCCGTGCGAAAGATATTCGCAGCGAAGGAGCGGCCGACGTCCGACCCATTGATCGTACATGTGCTCGACACCGAGGCTGCACGCGCGGTGACGGCGGAATGGCCGGAGACGGCCCAACGACTTGCCGCGGCTTTCTGGCCAGGTCCGCTCACGCTGGTCCTGCCCAAGCACGGCGACATCCCGGAGATCGTCACTGCGGGATTGGACACGGTGGCTGTGCGGGTGCCGTCGCATCCGGTGGCGCGGGCGATTCTCGCAGCGGCCGGCGTCCCCATCGCGGCGCCGAGCGCGAACCGGTTTACGGAGTTGTCGCCGACCCGCGCCGAGCACGTGGCGCGCGCGCTCGGCGGACGGGTAGATCTCATTGTGGATGCCGGGCCGACGCCGGTGGGTATCGAGTCGACGGTGGTGGATCTGCGTGGGCCGTTGCCCGTGGTGTTGCGCCCGGGAACGATTTCCGCGCCGGCGCTGGCGGCAGTGATCGGTCCGTTAGGCGCGATTGCGGGCGGACCCAGCGGCGATGACACAGCACCGCGCCGGTCGCCGGGGATGAGGGAGCGGCACTATGCCCCGCAGGCGCAGGTGTATCTGTTCGATGCGTCCACACGCGATGAGGCGGCGCGCTTGGGGCGGGTGCGCGATGCGGCCGGCGGGACGGTTGGTGCGCTCCTCTTATCGGATATCGACAGCACGGTACGACACCGGATCGCGATGCCCGACGATCCGGCGCTGTACGCGCGCGCGCTGTACGCCGCGCTGCACACGCTTGACGAGCGCGGGTGTGACCTGGTGCTGATCGAGTTGACGCCTGACACGCCGGCCTGGACCGGCATTCGCGATCGCCTTACGCGAGCGGCACGCGGCGGCTCGTGAACCGGCGAAACATGCCGCGAACGCCGAACCAGTCGGCGGTGCGGTCGAGCGCGGCAGCCAACTGACGTCCGTGCTGCCACCGCCGTTCGAGCTCCTTTGCCATGCACCGCTCGATGGCGCGCACCAGGTCGCGCGGCGCATGCGGCGCGAGCGGCGCGAGCGGCGGTAGGGGCGAGAAGATGTGCTTGGCGCTGATCTCCTCGAACGAGGCGCCGTTGAACGGCAGCTGGCCGGCGAGCATGAGGTAGCCAAGCACGCCGAGGCCGTAGAGATCGCTGCGGCCATCGAGGTTTGCGTCGCCCACTGCCTGCTCTGGGGACATGAAATGCGGCGTGCCGAAGGCGCGGCGCAGCTCCGCCGGACTCGGATCCCAGGAGCGGCGGCGGGCGACGCTGAAGTCGGCGAGCAGCACGCGGCCGGTTTCGCGGTCGAGGAGGACGTTTTCCGGCTTGAGATCCCGGTGCACCACACCCTGGCCATGCGCGTAGTCCAACGCGCGCGCGAGATGGACGAGGACGCGGCGCGTCTCCTGGGCGGAGATCCGTTCCTCACGGCGCAAGCGTTCGCCTAACGATTCGCCGGGAACGTAGCGCATGGCCATGTACATGAGGCGCGCGGTTTCGCCGAACGCATACAGTGGAACGATGCCCGGGTGTTCCAATTGGGCCGAAAGCCGCGCTTCGGCGCGAAAGCGTTCGCGCGCGTCTTCGCGCCCGCGCAAGTCGTGGCGGAGCACCTTGAGGGCGGCGTACCGGTGCAAGGCGACGTCGCGGGCCAGGTAAACCGCCCCCATGCCGCCGCGTCCCAGCGGACGCACCACCTGGAACTGTCGCGTCAGCTCACGGGCCACGAGCTCGCGCTCCATGTCGAACGTCGCGCGCTCGAATGGCGGCGTCAGCCTCGGAGCCCGCACAGTGGATTCGAGAATCAGCGCTTCCATAGGAGGCTCTGCGTCTGGAGTAGCGAATGCGCCCACATGATCTCCGCTATACGAAAGTAGCGGGCCAATGTTGCAACGAGCGGAAGCCGAAGCCACGTAAGCAGTTATATCGATGCTGCCGGACGTCTGGTCGGTGTTGCTGTTCGGAATCGGGACAGCACGTACCGAGAATGGGAACGCGTCACGCATCTCGTCGCTCAGGATTGGATGTTCGAATCGTCACTTTGGTTGCTTGGCAACACCGAAATGCGCGTCGGTCCAGTACGCTCGTCGTCGTTCGGGCCGACCACTAGCTTTCTCGGAGTTGCTCCGGCCTTTCCGGACGGTTGCATTCTCACCCTGGAGTTCGCATGTCGATCGGGCCTTCGGTTCGGTTCGCGGGTCTGCTGGTCTTTCCGCTGGCGTTTGGCCTGCCGCGTGTTGCTCCCGCGCAGGACACCACCCACATCGCCTTTCCGGACACCGCGAAGTTGCTTCCCACGGATCCGGATGTGAGCGGCGGGACGCTCGACAACGGGTTGACGTACTACATCCGGGTGAACCACAGGCCCGCGCATCGCGCGGAGTTGCGTTTGGTGGTGAACGCCGGCTCGGTGCTCGAGGACAGCGCACAGCGCGGGCTGGCGCACTTTGTGGAGCACATGGCGTTCAGCGGGACGCGGCACTTCGCGCGTCAGGAACTGGTCAGCTATCTGGAATCGACCGGAGTACGGTTCGGCGCCGATCTCAACGCATCGACGGGGTTTGACGAAACCATCTACCAACTCACGGTGCCCACCGACAGCGCGAGGCTGCTGGCGACGGGAGTGCAGATTCTCGAAGATTGGGCGCACGGCATCACGTTCGATACGGCGGAGATGAACCGCGAGCGCGGCGTCGTGACCGAGGAGTGGCGACTGGGCCGCGGAGCGAGCCAGCGGATTCGCGACAAGCAGTTCCCGATACTCTTCCATGGCTCGCGCTACGCCCAACGCATTCCAATCGGCGACGTGCACATCATCGCGACTGCGCCGCGCTCCGAGCTCGTGCGGTTCTACGATGACTGGTATCGGCCCGATCTGATGGCCGTGGTCGCAGTGGGGGATTTCAATGGAGCGACGATGGAGCAGCTCATCCGCGAGCACTTCTCGGGTCTCACCGAGTCCGTGTCGCCCCGTGCGCGAATCGTGTATCCGGTGCCCGACCATGACAGCACGTTGGTTTCGATAGTTACCGATCCGGAGGCGACGACCTCTGGCGTGGCGATCTACTTCCTGCAGCCGGTGCCTGGGGACAGCACCGTGGGCGACTACGCCCACGCGCTGGTGCGGGCGTTGTACGATGGGATACTGAACGATCGGTTAGACGAGATCGCGCAACGGCCCGGGGCGCCGTTCCTGGCCGCGCAGTCGGCGCAGGGGCGGCTGATCCGGTCGAAGGACGTCTACGTACTCAGCGCGCTGGTAAAGGATGGCGGGATCGCTGACGGTCTGCGTGCCGTGCTGACCGAAGCGGCGCGCGTGGAGCAGCACGGGTTCACGGCCACGGAAATGGAGCGCGGGAAGGCGACCATTCTGCGAGAGACGGAGCGCGCGTACGCGGAGCGTGGCAAGACGAACTCCGAGGCATTCGTCTCGTCGTACGTGGACAATTACCTGGAAGGAAGCTCGATGCCGAGTGTGGCGCAGGAGTGGGAGCTGACGCGGGCGCTGCTGCCGGGGATCACGCTCGACCAGGTGAACGCGTTGGCTCGCCGGTGGCTGTCCGGTCGCAGTCGCGTGATCATGGCGAGCGCGCCGCAACGGGACACGTCGATCATCCCATCGGAGCGCGACCTGGAGGCCATCGCCGACGGCGTTGGGCGCACATCGGTGGTCGCCTACGTAGACTCAGCGGCACGTGCTCCGCTCGTGCCGCGTGTACCGGCGCCGGGCAACGTGGTGTCCGAGCGGCGGGTGCCATCGGCGGGTGTGATTGAATGGACGCTTGCGAACGGCGCGCGCGTCTATCTGAAGCCGACCAAATTTCGAGACGACGAACTGGTTTTTCGGGCGTTCGGCTCCGGCGGCACATCGCTCGCGGACGACTCGTTGCTCGTGCCCGCGCAAACGGCGAGCGCGGTCGTGGACGTGAGCGGCGTGGGCACGTTCAACGCGACTGCGTTGGACAAGGCATTGGCGGGGAAATCGGTCTCGGTGTCACCGTACATTGAGGCGTACGACCAGGGGCTGAGCGGCGGTGGCTCGGCCCGCGACGCATCGACGATGCTGCAGCTGGCGTATCTCTACTTCACATCGCCGCGCGCCGATACGTCAGCCTTCCTCGCGTACCAGACGCGGCTGAAGGCGTTTCTCGCCAATCGCAGCGCCAGTCCGAGCGCGGCGTTCGGGGACACGGTCAACGTGACGGTGTTCCAACACCATCCGCGGACGGTGCCGTTCACGAGCGAGACTTACGACAAAATGAATCTCGACCAGTCGTTGGCGTTCTACCGGGCGCGGTTTGCCGACGCGCGCGATTTCACGTTTGTGTTCGTGGGCAACATCGACACGACCACGCTCAAGCCGCTGATCGAGACCTACATCGGCGGCCTTCCGTCTGCGTCAGGCGGGAGCCGGTGGCGCGATGCGGGCATCGACTACGCGCGCGGGGTCATCAAGCGGAACGTGCATCAAGGAACCGAACCGAAGAGCACGACCGACATCATCTTCAGCGGTCCATTGCACTTCTCGCGGCGCGCGGTATACGAGCTGTCGGCGCTGCAGGACGTGCTCGAAATTCGGCTGCGCGAGCGATTACGCCAGCAACTGGGCGGGACGTACGGCGTGGGTGTGAGTGCGAGCGCGATGCACTACCCTCGCGAGCGCTACGAGATCGCGATCTCCTTTGGATCGGCGCCGGACCGCGTGGACGAGCTGGTGCGGGCGGCGACGGAGGAGTTGGACTCGATCAAGACATACGGGCCCTCGGCCGCCGACTTGACGAAGGTGAAGGAGACCCAGCTGCGGGAGCGGCAGACCAATCTGCTCAACAATGGATACTGGCTAACGCTGTTGCAGAACTATCTGTACAACGGCTGGGACCTCGGCGACATTACGCGCTTCCCCGATGATGTCCATCATCTGAACGCGGCCGCCGTGCGCGACGCCGCCCGCCAATACCTGGATGCTCGCAACGTGGTGCAGGTGTCGCTGTTCCCACAGTTAGGCGCGAGCCGGTAGGACGTTCTTCCGCGACCCCTTCACCCTCTCCCGCCGAACGTTATGCGGATCATCCTCGCTGCGGCCATCACGCTGCTCGGCATGGGGCAAGTCGGTTCGCGCGTATACGCGCAGGACTCGACCGGCAGCGCGGCGCGCATGGTACAGCGCGCGGTGGTCGAGCGTGAGCTCTCGGCGCTGGCCGACGATTCAATGCAGGGGCGAATGACCGGGACGCCGGGCGCGGCGCGCTCCGCGCGGTACATCGCGGAGGAGATGGCGGCCATTGGGCTCATCCCGGCTGGGGACAGCGGCTACTTCCAGCGCGTGCCGGTTGGGCGGCTCGAGGGAAGCGGGCAACTCATCCTCGAGGAGCATCTCGCACCCGGAGCAGCGGGCGCGCTTGACCGCGTGCCGGCGGTGAACGTCGTCGGGATCATCCGCGGCGGCGACCCAGTGCTCGGCGACTCCGCGGTGCTGGTGGATGCAAACTACGATCATCTGGGGATCGGCCGGCCGGTGCATGGCGACTCGATCTACAACGGCGCGGACGACGACGGCTCGGGTACGGTGGCAGTGCTGGAGATCGCCCGGGCTATGCGCGCGGGTCCTACGCCCCGCCGGACGGTGATCTTCTTGACCACGATCGGTGAAGAAGTCGGATTGTTAGGCACACGGTGGTTCGTGTCGCACCCGGTGGTGCCGTTGGACCGGATCGAGGCAAATCTGGAGATCGAGATGATCGGCCGCCCGGATAGCCTTGCCGGCGGCCCCGGCCGCGGATGGCTGACCGGCTTCGACCGGTCAACGATGGGCGAGATGTTCGCGCGCGCGGGGTTGCCGATCGTGCCCGATCGACGGCCCTCACAGAACTTCTTCATGCGCAGCGACAACATTGCCTTCGCGCGGCGCGGCATTCCGGCGCATACGCTCTCGAGTTTCGCGTTGCACACCGACTATCATGAGCCGAGTGACGAGCTGTCGCGGATCGACTTCGCGCACATGACCGAGCTCATCGACGCGGCCGCGCGTGCGGTGCGCTTGCTGGCCGATGGCCCCGCTCCGCATTGGAATCCGGGGGGCCGGCCGTGACGCACGCTTGCGCCGCCGCGTCACAGAGAAAGATTCCACTCTCCTACGCGTCACCTCTTGCGCCGGACTACGTCATGCGCCCGCTGCTGGCCGCTCTCGCGGCCTCGTTGATTTCCTTCGCTGCTGCGGCGCAGGCGCCGCGGATCACGCCGACCGGTGATCCATCCGTCAAGAATGACACCATCTACTCGTTAGCTGTGCCGGCAGGCTCGCACACGGATGAACCGTATGTGCTCTTGCTCGACGACGGCGTGGTGCGCATCGAAGCCGACGGGCGGGAGACGGCAACGTACCGGCAGGTGATTCAGATCATGACGCAGGAAGCCGCCGAACAGTGGGGGGAGCACACCTTCAGGTACTCGAGCGGTCGAGAGAAGCTCACGATCAATTGGATCCGTGTGCTGAAGCCAAACGGCGCGGTGATCAGCGCCGCGCCCACGCACGAGCAGGAGTCGCTGGCGCCCGTATCGCTGGACGCGCCCGTGTACTCCGACCTCAAGCTGCGGCGCGTCACGTTAGGCGGGGTCGCTCCGGGCACGATTGTCGACTACAGCGTGACGACGGAGACGACCAAGCCGCTCATTCCCGGCGACATCCTGACGTCGTGGAGCGTGCAGACCGGCGTGTACACGCGGCGGTCGCGCTATATTCTCGACGCGCCGGAAAGTATGAAGCCGCGGATCGAAGAACACCACCTGCCGTTCACGCGACAGGATCGCGTCGTGGGCGGACGGCACATCTACACGTGGGCCACGCAGGACGTTCCGAAACCGCAGCCGGAGCCGCTGGCCCCCGACTCATCGTACGGCCAATCGATCATCATCGCGTCGCCGCGCACGTGGGGCGATGTGGCCCACTGGTACGCGGCCCTGTCGCGCGACCGGTACACCACGTCGCCGGCAATGGACGCCAAGGTAGTCGATGTCGTGAAGGATGCGCGGACGCTCACTGACACGCTGCGCGCCGTCCACCGATGGGTCGCGCAGGACTTTCGCTACGTGTCCCTGTCACTCGGCATCGGCGGCTATCAGCCGCACTTGCCGCAGTCGATGTTCGATAACAAGTACGGCGACTGCAAGGACAAGGCGACATTCTTTATCGCTGCCCTGCGGAAGTTAGGACTGACCTCGTACCCGGTGCTGTTGAGCGCCGACGGCGGCGTGGACCGCGCCCTGCCAAGCGCGCATCAGTTCGATCATATGATTGCGGCCGTCGCGCGGCCCGGCGGCGGGTATACCTATGTCGATCTCACCGCCGACCTCGCGCCATACGGCGCGCTGCCGCCCGGCGAAGCCGGGGAATTCGGACTGGTCGTCCACCCCGATGGTACCGGCGAAGAGATCACCTTCCCGGTCGATTCGGCAACGCAGAACGTATCTCGCGTCGATATCGATGGCGCGCTGTCGCCCGACGGCATGTTCCAGGGCAAGTGGACGCGCAGCGCCACCGGGCTGCAGCAGTATGGGCTGCGGAGCTCCATGTCGCGGTCCACGCAGATGGATTCCACGGAGCGCGCACGCGCGACGCTCGCCATCGCCAATGCTATCATCCAGGGGTCGAAGGGCGACAGCCTTGAACTGTTCGATGGTCGAGACCTGAGTGCCACGCCGAAGATTTCGGTCGTGGTCTCGGACGGCAAGATGGTCAACGACGCCGGCGGCACCAAGATTCTCACGGTGCCAATTCGCGATTTCGCCGTGCCAAGCGTGGTCGCATCACTCACGGCACGCGGACCCCGCAAAAGCGCGATCGATGTGGGAAAGGTGTGGGGCTTGCACGAGGAGCTCGAGGACTTCGAAGTCACACTCCCGCCCGGCTGGCACGCGCGGCTGCCCAAGAGCATCTCCGAATCAAGCGTGTTCGGCGTGTACCGCGCGCAGTATTCGCAGGCAGGGCGAGAACTGCATGTCGTGCGATCGCTCACGGGCGACAACGGCGTGCAACCCGCGAGTGCCATGCCCGCGCTGATCGACTGGCTCAAGGCGATGAGCGCGGATGACGTGAAGTACGTGGTGCTGGAGACCGGGAGCTAACCGCCTCCGATGGCCGGCTCCCGCCGGCCACCAGACGTCACGTCGTAGAACGGTACCTCACGCATCGTCTCGATGACGGTGCGCCGATGGGGAGGGCGTATGGTGCGCTCGCACGGTCACCCGACCGGCACGAGCCAGCACGGCTCGCTCGCTCCCCACGTTCACCGAGGTACCTCCCATGCACCGCTCCCTTCGGTGCCTCCCCATCATCGCGATCTTGGCGTGTCTCGCCTCCTGCGGCGATGACGCCACCGCGCCACGTTCCAGTTCACGGACCGCACTCGGCGCGGTGTCGCCTAACCCATCGCCTCCACGCAAGGTCATCTTTCTCCCGCCGCTCGACGCCGGACCGCTGCCACGCGGGACGTCGGATGTGTCGCGCCGTGTCGAGGTCGAGATTTGCGTGAGGAGCGATACGATCTGCACCGGCAACCCGATCGCCCGGTTTCTCACCACGGCATCCGGGCCTCAACGCCTGCTCATACTCGGCGGACCGCGCGCCGTGGACGAAGGGTTCGCCACTTACGCCGCGAACTGGGTCGTTCCGCGTGTCACTCCTGCCGGGGGGGGGGCGCGGCGCTACCGCATCACCGTGCTGGTCGATGGCAGCGAGCTCGCGCACCGGGATCTCGTTGCCCTGGACCTCATCCGCGACCTGCTGCACGGAGTGCCCAGCCATTCGCCAGACGAACGCCTCGTGGTAGGCGGGCTGCCGCTCCCCATCATATTCTGGGTCGAGGCGCCATCGCAGCGCCTTATCGTTCAGTTAGGCGATGGCGTGAACGGGACGCCGCTCGCTGGCGATTCGCTGTGGCCCAACGGAGCGACGGTGCGATACGCGTTCACCGCCGCGGCAGGCTACGAAAACGTGCTGGCCCGACTCGACGGGCAGCCGGCACCGGCATCCGGGACCGTCGTGACCGATCGCGAGCACATCCTGTCCGTTACTGCCGACCGGCGCCCGACCGTCGCCGCCACCGCCATGCCGCTCTATCAGACGGCACGCGCGCTGCTCACCGCCGGCGATCCCGTGGCCGCGTTTCAGAGCTACCTCGATGATGTCGGGACGTATGTCGACGCCCACGATCCGGATACCGCTCTGCGCCAACTTCAGGACGTCGAGTACCTCGCGTTCGACCCCATCCGCGACTCGGTGTCGCTCACGCGACTGGACGCGGCACTCGCTGGCCACGAGTTCGTCATCGGAGCCGACTCCTCGGCCAGTGCGGTCGGGACCTCTCCCAATCGCGGCGTGACACACGATCGCGGAACGATGCACGCGCTGGACGCCACCAGCGCGTTGGACAGCTTGGAACGTACGATGTTCCTGTACGTGAACGGCATCTGGACCCCGCAATTCGGGCCCGAAGGCGCCGCGGCCGCGTATGTCGCGCTTCGCATCCTCGTGTCCAGGGTTCCGCTGCTCCGCAACCAGAGCGCGTTCGGGGTGCACTATTTCTACAATCGCACCCGCAGCGCACAACGTCCCACTCCCCAACAGCAACAAACGCACTGTACCACGTTGTTCGTCGCCCGACTGGCACTCGGCTATAAGGGCGCGAATGCCTTCGGGCCGTTCATGGCCGACTGTATGGCCGATCCGTCGTACCGCCGCTTCTCCGACGCCGATCTCATCGAGTGCGTGCGGCAGGTGCTCGCGATCATGGCAAACACGGATGCTGCGGAAACGGACGCTATCGAGCTCGCCCAACGCATCCAAGGCCATCGGACGAACGGGAACCACGTCATCCTCGTGCCGCATTCGCAAGGGAATCTCATGGCAAACCAAGCCATTCATCATCTGCGCTCGGTCACCAACGAGTACGATCCTGGACGAGATTCCACGTGCATCGGCCTCGTGTCGCTCGCCTCACCCACCAGCCGGCGATGGGAACTCTCGGAGCACCTGATTGCCCCCATCGTGGTCCGCGGCGACGTGGTCCCCACCGTCGACAACGACTGGCCCGCGATCGACACCGACCTGTCACACAAACTGCTCGACCACCCGTCGCTGCCTAACATCTTTGCCCCGACCGGAATCATTCTGCATGACGCAATCGAAAGCTACATGGAGCAGCCGCAATCACGCATCGCCATCCAACAAGGACTCGAGAGCGTGTACAGCGCATGCGCCGTGCGCACCGTGGCCCTTCGGCCACCAACGCTTTCCATGCCGGTCGGAAACGCCACCGTCCTCCAAGCGACACCGTTCAACGCATTCGGCGAGGTGCTGGCCGGTCGCGTGTTCTCGTGGAGCAACAGCAACCCATCCGTGACGACCGTCACCCAAACGTCAGGCTTCTCAGCGACAGTACGCGGACTCACCGCCGGAACTTCTGTGATCTCGGCGCGGAGCCATGCGGGGCGCGCCGATGCCACGGCCACGGTCACGCAGCCCTCGCCTCCCACAGACCCATTTGCGTTCGCATACACCGCGACCTATGCGGCAGGGTTCTTTGGCGATGATCCACACCTGAGCGGTACGGGGCCCAGTCCCGGACCCGTCCCCATGCCGGCCGGCACATTGCGGTTGAACTTCTTCAGCCAATTCGGTCGACTGACCGCAGCCGTGAACGGCGTAGGGTACTCAGTGAATACCATCGCACCGGATACCGTCGTGCTCTTCGGCAACTCCCTGTCCAAGTACCATCTCGCCTGGAACGCGGAGCACACATCGCTCACCGGGACGCTGGATACTCAGAACTGGATCTACCAGGTGGGATGGGTGCCAGTCACACTCGCGGTGACGTTCAATCGCGACCTGCCGTGATCGTTGCCAGGGTGAGCACATGGCCGCCTCGTCATCAACATCGGGCTGCCACACAATCTCGGATCACCGCATCGAGATGGGAGGCGATCGATGCCTAACACTCACTCGGCGCGCGGCGGCCACGATGGCCGCTGCGCGCGGACGACGGCATGGCAGGGCATCCGCGTGCTGGTCCTGGCGCTGGCGTGCGCCTGCTACAGCCGCACACCGTCCTATCGGGCGGCGAAGCCAGCCAGCATGGCCGCGTACCCGCACGCCGCCGACCGGTACACGTTGCTCGTGAGAAGCCAGCTCACCGCCGTCGATCCAGCGCTCATTGAACAACAAGTGGTGTGTGAAGGAATTCGTCTCGAGAAAGCTCTGGGCGGCGACGAGGCCTTACTGCGTATTCGGAGCGCGCTCGATACCGCGTACCGCACGCGAGCGGACAGCGATGCGCTTCAGCGATTGTCAGACAAACTTGCCGGCCAGGAATTCGGGAGCGACGGGACCGCGTGCGACTCGATGATCGCGGCATGGGATAGCGCCTCACCGATACGGCCCGAGCATACGGGCGCACCTCACTGACCAGGGAGTAAAGGGAGATGCGTAGATAGCATCGCCAGCGCCGCGGCACCGTCGTCGACCAGCTATGGCGGCG
Source organism: Gemmatimonadaceae bacterium (assembly GCA_025450035.1). Lineage (GTDB taxonomy): Bacteria > Gemmatimonadota > Gemmatimonadetes > Gemmatimonadales > Gemmatimonadaceae > JADGGM01. The sequence goes on along the minus strand of JANWIF010000130.1, from coordinate 5,537 downwards.
GGGCCGCAATGGTGGTGAGCACATCTGCGTCCATACGATGGCCGCCGGCGAACGACACCGTGCGCACGGGAATCGAACTGCGTGCGAGACGCTCATTCTGCTCAGCAATCGCGGCTGGCGCAACGAGGGCGTCCTCGTCTCCGCACACGAGGACGAGGTCCATCGTGCGCAGCGCCGCCGCATGTGCGTCGAGATCCAGGTCGTGAGGAAGCGGCCCACCCCAGAGGACCAGCCGGTTGGTGCGCGTCTGGCCGCGCACCATCCACCGGCATGCCGTGGCAACACCCTGCGAGAAGCCCAACGTGACAACACGAGGAAGGCGCCCACCCACGTCGCGCCGCACTTGATCGGCCAATGCATCGAGAAACTCGATGTAATCGTCGATCTCGCTCAACCGGTCTTCGCGCGTCATCCACGAGGCGCCGACTGGCGAATGCGTGTGCGTCGTGGCGGGAGAGTCGAGGTAGAAGCGCGACAGCGCCTCGGGCGCCACGATCAGTCGGCGCCCGTCGTCAAGCACCTCGAAGTGCTGCAGAAAGCGCGCGGCGAGCTGACCATAGCCGTGCAACACGAACCACACCTCGAGCGGCGCGCGCTGCGAATCGCCCAAAGTGAAAAAACGCGCCGTGCGCCCAACCGGCAGATGGTGTTCCCGCATCATACGCCAACAGTGTCCGGCGCCGAACGCGGCGTCAATGGCGAGCGCGACCGCACTCCTCTTCTTTCCGGCGCCGTTCCGGTACATTGTCCGGCCATGGCCTCCGGGACAACCCAACCAGCCGACCTCTCGCGACTCTGGCGGCGCGTTCTGTTCGCGATCTACATCGGGAGCATCCTCGTGGTGTCGGCGCAGAAAGGATTTCTGCGTGCCGACAACAACTTCAGCATCTTCCGCGCGGCGTTTGGGAATCTCGTGTCGGGGCGCGATCTATACGCGCCGCACCCACTGCTCTACCTCGACCTTTTCAAGTACAGCCCCACGTTCGCGGTACTTTTCGCGCCGGTTGCCGTGCTGCCCTTGCCCCTGGCGATCCTGCTGTGGTCGGCGCTGAATGCCATGCTGCTCTGGTACGCGGTGTCGCGCATGCTGCCGGGCGATGGGGGAACGCTGGCCCTCGCGTTGCTGTACCTCGAGGTACTGCGCTCCCTGCAACGCGCGCAGAGCAATGCATTGATCGCGGCGCTCGTGCTGCTGGCGTTCGTGGCCCTCGAGGAACAGCGGCAGCTTCGTGCCGCGGCGGCGATCGGCATCGGTGCCTTCGTGAAAATCTTCCCTCTGGCGGCGGCTGTGCTTGCGGTCATGCACCCGCGCCGAGCGCGGTTCGGGGCGCTGCTCGTGGGCGTCCTGCTTTTGCTAGCCGCGCTGCCGCTCGTCTTCGTTTCGCCGCACACACTGTTGGCGCAGTATCACTCGTGGTGGCATCTCGAGCAGATCGACGCCGCAGCGAGCGGCGGGACGGGAGGAGGCGGCCTCTACGGCGGCGTGATGGAGCAATTGCGCATGTGGCTGCACGTGTCCTGGCCTAACTGGCCGGTCGAGCTGGCCGGAACGTTGATTTTCATGGTGCCGATCGCTGTCAGACGGAACGAATGGGGCGACCAGGACCTGCGCGTGCGCGCCCTCTGCTCGCTGCTCGTGTACATGGTGATTTTCAATCCGCAATCGGAGTCGCCGTCGTTCGTGATCGCGGTGACGGGTATCGTCATCTGGTACGTCTGGGCGAAGCCCACGGCATGGCATACAACGGTGCTGGTGCTCACGCTGCTTCTGGTGTCGCTGTCCTCCACCGAAATCGTGCCGCACGTGTGGCAGCGCGAGATTTTCGTGCAATACAAGCTCAAGACGCTGCCCTGCGTCCTCGCATGGCTCGTGATGGAAGCCGAGTTGTTGTGGCCGCGGCGCCCGCAGTCAGCAAAGGGCGCCGAAGTGCACCAGCTCGATGTCACCGCGCCGTAGCCGCTGCTTCACCGCCGGCGACATCAGGGCGGCGAGTTCTCGCTCGCGCTGCCAAGTGTACGAATCGATCGCTTCGAGGTCGGCGTCCACATATCCGGGGTGCAGCATGAGCTCGGTCACGCCGGGACGCAACGCGTCGAGCAGCTTCAGCAGTCGCGGCTCCAGGTGCTTCCCGCCCTGCAGTGTCATGCCGATGAAGTGATCAGGGGATGCCATCACCGGCGCGCGGCGACGCGCTATCCACCAGCTCGACGCAACGACGGTCTTCACGCATAGGCGAGCCGGCGAGAGCGGTCCGACACGCAGTGATTCGGCCGGCCACCGCACCGCACGGATTCCCGTCTCTCGCGCGATTTCGGCAACCGGGCGCCAGACGTGGGGCAGTGCGTGCACGTGCATGTGCGAGTCCAGATGTGTGATCGCGATTCCGGCCGAGCGCAGCGCGCCGATCTGCGCGACACACTCGGCGCGCACGTCGTCGGGATCAACGCGCCCCGTGAGTGCCCGAACGACCAGAGAGGCAAGCGAATGAAAGCGGCCGGTCCGCGCGTCGGTTAGGCTTGGCACGTACGACAGCGGCGGTCCCTGCACAAGGTTGAGGTGCAGGCCCACGCCGAGCGATCGGTCACCGGCAATCCGGCGCGCGGCGCGGACCGCGTCGCCGAACCCGGGCATGTTGGCGAGCATCGACGTGGACGAGAGCACGCCCGCGGCATGAGCAGCGACGATGCCGCGCGTCACGCCGACGGTGTAGCCGAAGTCGTCTCCGTTGATGATGAGCCGACGAAGGTCAGTCGTAGCGCCTCCGCCAATGGTTGACGCCGATGCGGACGAGGTCGCGGGCCATCGTCAGCGCATCCTTGGTGAATCGCACGGTCGTCGGCTCCTGGTCGTAGCGATAGGTCACCGCGGTCTGCTCGATGCGAAGCCGATGCTTGCCGGCGATCAACAACGCTTCCACATCGAATGCGAATCCGGGAATGGTCAAGCGTGGGAACACGACCTCGGCGGCCCGCGCCGAGAAGCCCTTAAGGCCGGCCTGCGTGTCGAGCACGTGCGGAATGAGCGTCCAGCGAACCAGCGCGTTGAAGCACCTGCTCATAACGTGCCGCGTGTACAGATACGAGAAGAAACTGGGGCTCATGATGTATCGCGATTCGAGGAGGACTCGACACGCCACGGCCACATCGGCGCCACGTTCCAGGGCGGCGAGAATCTTGTCGACCTCGACGGCCGGGTACGCGAGGTCGGCATCGGTGAACACGCGATACGCGCCGTGCGCGGCGAGCATTCCGCGCCGAACCGAAAACCCTTTCCCCATGTTGCGGTCGTTGCGGAGGACGGAAACGCACGGAACCTCGCTCGCGAACGCATCGAGCGCGGCCGCGGCGTCGGCGTCGCTGTGGTCGTCAACCAGCACCAGCTCCCACGAGTACGGCCGCGAGCCGAGGAACTCTCGCAGCTGTTCGAGCGATCCAGGAAGGCGGAGGGCGCCATTGAAGACGGGGACGATGAGCGACAGGTAGGGCTGGTCAATCACGCGGAGTGTGGCTGGAAAGGTGATGAATCCGCCAGAGGCAGACATATATCCAGCCCGACCTGCACCATTCGTCAAGCACCGCGTGGATCGTTAGCGAGCTCAGTCGTGAATAGCGAGCACGACCTTCCCCACTGTCGCGTTCGATTCCAGGCGCCGGTGAGCGTCACGAACGCCGTCCAGCGGGAACACGCTGTCCACGACCGCCCGCAGCAGGCGACGCTGGATCAGCGGAACGACGTCGTGCACGAAGGCGCGGGTCGCCGCAATCTTTTCCTCGAGCGGGCGGGCGCGAAGCACGGTGCCCCGAATCGTGAGACGCGATGACAGTACGCGCCCGACAGGAATCGTGGCCTCACGCCCCGCGAGCGTCCCGATGAGCATGAGCCGTCCGCGAATGCGCAGGCACTCGATGCCGGCAGTCACGTACGGCCCACCGAGCAGGTCGAGCACGACATCCATTCCCTGTCCGTCGCCCCATGCTCGCGCCTGCGCGACTAACGGACCGAGGTCGGATCCGACCACGACCCCATCCTGCAGGCCGAACTCGCGGGCAGCGTCGACCTTGTACGATTGCCGCGCACTGCCGAACGGCACGCCTCCCATGGTTCGCACGAGCTGCACGGCGGCCAGGCCGACGCCGCTGCCAACGGCGTGCACGAGCACGCGTTCCCCCGAATGCAGGGCTGCGCCCCAGACCAAGGCATCGTGGGCGGTAATGAACGCCTCCGGGATCGCCGCCGCATCGGTCCACGACAGGCCGTCGGGGATGCCGGCGAGCAGCCGCTCGTGGGTGACCAGATACTCGGCGTAGCTCCCGCCTCCAGTTAGGCCAAAGACAGCCTGGCCCTCGCGCCAGTCGCGCACGCCCGGGCCCAGGGCCGCGATCTCGCCGGCGAACTCCAGGCCGGGAATGTCGGCAGGGGCGTCGGGCGGGGCCGGATAGCGACCCTCGCGCTGGAGGATGTCGGCGCGATTGACGGCGGTCGCGTGGACGCGCACCAGCACCTGACCGTAGCCGGGTACCGGGCGCGGCACGTCGCGTACGTCCAACGCGTCCGCCGGACCCGGCCGCGTAATCACGACGGCGCGCATGGTTGCGCTCACGTTGTTCGAGTCGCCACTCCCACAGTCTATACGGAGCGATTAGCGCGCGCCAAGTGGCACCTCATGCGGACCGAACCGGCGGGCTCGATTGACGAATCCGCGCGGCGGGCGCACCCATGTAGATATCGGCCCGGGTGCGCGGCAGCGACACGCGTCCCCGCTCGTCGGGGCGCGCGAAGAGTACCTGCGCCAGCCCAATGCGTCCGCTCGCGAAGGCGTACGCGGAGGCCGACATGTAGAGTCGCCACACGCGATACGCCTGCTCACCCACGAGCGCGGCCGCCGCCTCGCGGGCCCGCTCGAGACGACTCACCCACTGGCGCAGCGTGAGGACGTAATGTTCGCGCAGCGATTCCATGTCGCGCGTCTCGAGTCCCGCCCGCTCGCCACAGCGCACAGCGACGTCGACCGGCACGAGTTCGCCATCGGGAAACACGTAGCGTTGCATGAACTCGCCCTGCCGCCAGAGTGCGCGCCGCGCGAGTGCCAGTACGACCGATCCCTTCTCGCGAGCGCGCACGATACCGTGGTTCAGGAACAGTCCACCCGGGCGCGTGAGCCGTGCCGCCGTACGGAAATACTCGGCGAGGCGCGAACGGCCCACGTGCTCGAACATCCCCACGCTCACGACTTTGTCGAACATCACGCCTTCGGGCAGGTCGCGATAGTCGCGTACTTCCACGCGGCAGCGCCCCCCCAGGCCTTCTGAGGCGATACGATCCCGCGCCTCCGCCGCCTGTTGTTCGCTGAGGGTGATGCCTAACGCGTCGACGCCGTATTCGCGCGCCGCGTGGCGGATGAGCCCGCCCCAGCCGCAGCCGATGTCGAGCAGCCGTTCACCCGGGCGCAAGCGCAGCTTGCGACAGAGGAGATCGAGTTTCGCCACCTGTGCCGCGTGTATATCTTCGGTGCCGGTCTGGAAATAGGCGCACGAGT
>JANWIF010000129.1 GCA_025450035.1 Gemmatimonadaceae bacterium | reverse complement strand
CCTCTCCACCCCCCTGGCGCGGCGCGCCCTGCGCTGGATCCGTAGGTGATCGTCCTGGGGGCCGCCCACGCCGGCCCCGAGGCCGCCGTCGCGGCGGCGCGTCTTGGCGCTCGCGTTGGTCTCATCACCAGCGCCCTCGAGACCATTGGGCAGATGTCCTGCAATCCCGCGATCGGGGGGATCGCCAAGGGCACCGTGGCGCGCGAAGTGGACGCGCTGGGCGGGATCATGTCGCGCGCGACCGATCTCGCCATGCTCCAGTTCCGTATGCTGAATCGCAGCAAGGGGCCGGCCGTGTGGGCGCCCCGCGCGCAGTGCGACCGCGGACTCTATCGTCGTGCTGTGCGCTCGCTCCTCGAGCGTCATCAGACGCTACACACCATTCAAGGGACGGTCGCTCGTCTCCTGATAGACCGCGACGCGCAGCGCGTGGTCGGCGTCGAGACGCTCGAAGGACGACGGTTCGGCGCGCGCGCGGTGATCATCACCGCCGGCACCTTCCTGCGCGGGCGCATTCACATTGGCACCGAGACGCAGCTCGGCGGCGGGCGCGCCGGTGACGCGCCGACCGTGCATCTCGCGCAGCAACTTGATGCGTTAGGCGTCGACGTGGCGCGATTCAAGACTGGCACGCCCCCGCGCATCGATGGACGCACGGTCGATTTCAGCCGGTTGCAGCGGCAGGACTCCGAGATCGAGCAGTTCGACTTTTCGTGGTCCCACTTCTGGCCAACGCCGCGACAGACGACTGGCGGCTCACGTCATCCTGCACAACTGCCGTGCTGGATCACGTATGCCGGTCCAGAAGTGAAGCGTATCATCGCCGAGAACATCAATCGCTCGGCGATGTACGGCGGTGCTATCGCCTCGCGCGGCCCTCGGTATTGCCCGAGCGTCGAAGACAAGATCGTGAAGTTTCCGAATGTCGAGCGCCACCAGGTTTTTCTCGAGCCGGAAGGACACGACACCACCGAGCTCTACGTCAACGGCCTGTCCACGTCGCTCCCCGCGGATGTGCAGCTGGAATTTCTGCACGCCGTGCCCGGGCTGGAACACGTGCGCATGACGCGGGCCGGGTACGCCATCGAATACGACTACTTCCCGCCGGTGCAGCTCGATTCCACGCTCGAGTTGAAGGTGCTCCGTGGGCTCTACCTCGCAGGCCAGATCAACGGGACCACTGGATACGAGGAAGCCGCTGCACAGGGCGTCGTTGCCGGCATCAACGCCGGCTTGGCCGTGCGCGGTCATCCGCCGTTCGTCCTTGGGCGCGAGACGTCGTACATCGGCGTACTCGTCGATGATCTGGTGACGCGCGGCGTCGATGAGCCGTACCGCTTGTTCACGTCGCGCTCCGAGTTCCGCCTCACCGTCCGGCAGGACAACGCGCTGCGGCGGCTTGCGCCGCGCGCGCTGGCGTTAGGAATGCTGGATGCATCAGAGTCGCAGCGGTTGGCGCGCCGCCTCGCCGACGAGGACCTGGCCCTCCGCCTGGCACGAGAGACGAGTGTGCACCCCGAGCGCGTGGACGAGATGTTGCTGGCTGCCGGCAGCGCGCCACTCGCCCACGCTGTGCCGCTCGCCGATCTGGCCAAGCGGCAGCGGATCTCCCTTGACGCGTTGCTGCGCGCCGCCGGCGTCCGCGGAGACATGGCCGCGGACGCCGTTATCACGGCCGAGTTGGAGCTCAAGTATGCCGGCTACTTCGAGCGGGAGCGCGTGCAGGCTGCGCGCCTGCAACGCATGGGCGATTTCTCGTTAGGCGCGTGGCTGGACTACGGCGCGATGCGGTCCCTGTCCACCGAAGCACGACAGAAGCTCGCCGCTATCCGTCCGCTCACGCTGGCTCAAGCGGCACGAATTCCGGGGATCAGTCCGAGCGACCTGCAGAACCTCATGATCGAGGTCGCCAAACGTCCCGCCTCCAACACCGGAGTGTCGGCGCGTGATGACGGCATGGCCGACGGAGCCACCGGCACCTAGCGCGCTCCCCGGTGTTTCATGCTTCATGGGAGCAGGTATCATCCGCCGAGCGATCGTAGGTTCGTATCCGACCGTCTGTGTATTAGTACCATTGCGATACTAAGCTCCACGGCCCGCGAGTTGGCGGCCGTTCCGGAGTTTCTCTTTCGGGAGATCGACGATGCGCCTTGCCGTTCTGGTCGCCGCCCTCTGCATCGCGGCCCCGCTGGCCGCTCAGCAGGACGGGGGAGCTCGCCTCGGTACTCGCCCGCCGCAACCCGTGATCACCGCCGGCGCAGAGGGCGAGGCCCGCGTCACGCCCGACCGGGCGATCATTTCCATTGGCGTCGAAACGCACGGCACCACTGCTGCTCGCGCGAGCACGGAGAACGCGCGCAAGCAGCAGGCCGTGATCGACGCGCTCAAGTCGTTAGGCATCGGGGACGAGCAGATCTCGACGGTGAATTACAGTGTGTATCCGCAACAGTCCTACGATCCCTCCAAAGGGGACACCGCACCGCGCATCGTGGGCTATGCCGTGTCCAACACCGTGCGGGTTGAAGTACGGAAGCTAGATCAGTTGGGCGCGTTGATCGATGCCGCACTCGGCAAGGGCGCCAACACCATCAACTCGCTGGATTTCTTCTCCTCCGACCAGGATGAGTCTCGGCGAAGCGCGCTCACTGCCGCCGTGCAGCGTGCTCGAGGCGATGCCGAAGCCTTGGCCCGTGGCGCCGGTGGACACCTCGGTGACCTGGTCGACTTGACGTCGGAGTCCGCCTCGACGCCACTGCGCCCCATGCCCATGGCGCTCGAAGCAACCGCCAGAGCGAAGACGACGCCAATCAGCCCCGGCGAGCAAACGCTTACCGTGGCCGTAATAGGCCGTTGGCGATTCCTTCCGGACGCAAGATAATACCTAAAAAGTCGCATAAGCGGCGCTATAATGGCTGTATGATGGCGCATAAACCGCGCCACGTTATGGCGCCGCGTTACACGTGAGACATGCGCAGGCGAGGCGCGTCAATGTGTTTCACGTGAAACATGTTTAATTGGCATGCAGTGGCGCATGCGGGTATATTGGCGACTCGCAAGTCCTTCTCTCGCATACCCTCCAGCTGAACGAGGGCCGGTGGCCAGGGTCATCGCGATCGCAAATCAAAAAGGCGGCGTCGGTAAAACGACCACAGCCGTGAACCTGGCCGCCAGTCTGGCGGTGGCGGAGCAGCGCACGCTACTCGTTGATGGCGATCCTCAAGGAAACGCGACAAGCGGGGTCGGGCTAGAGGGAGAGCGTATCAGTCGCACTGTCTATGACGCGCTCATTGGCGAGTGCCTGCTGTCGGATGTGATCCTGCGCTCGATTCAGTTCGCGCATCTGGACGTGGCGCCAGCAACGCCTGATCTTGCTGGCGCGGAAATCGAACTGGTGGATCACCGGCGTCGAGAGCTGGCTATGAGGGATGCGCTGGCGCCAATCCGCTCTCGCTACGACTTCATCCTCGTCGATTGCCCACCGTCGCTGGGGCTACTCACCGTGAACATGCTCGCCGCGGCGGATGCGATCCTCATCCCCGTCCAGTGCGAGTACTACGCGCTCGAGGGACTGTCCCAGCTCCTCAATACGGTCCACATGATTCAGCGCGGCGTGAACCCGGATCTGGCGATCGACGGCGTCCTGCTCACCATGTACGATGCTCGGCTCAACCTTTCACGACAAGTTGCAGTCGATGCGCGTGAGTATTTCGGCCCTAAAGTCTTCGATACGGTCGTTCCGAGAAACGTGCGCCTGGCTGAAGCCCCGAGTTTCGGCAAACCGATCATCCTGTATGATGTGGCATCAGCCGGGGCGCAGGCTTATGTGAGCGTAGCTCGGGAGTTGTTGGAACGCTACCGCCGGAGCGGCGACTTTACTCCCTCGGCGCTCGTGCACTCAGAGCCACCGGCCGCAGCACAGCATCCACCCGCCGAGTGACCGTCAACCGCGCGCGCGCCCAGAGCGGCGCCACTTAAGTCAATCGTGCCCCCTGAAAAGCCACGTCGACTCGGTCGAGGCCTGGAAGCCCTGCTCTCGGCACGGCCGGGAACGGGAGCGTCCGCGCAGGACCGGGACGGCCTTCAGCGGATACCCGTTGCCCAGATCACGCCGAATCCCTACCAACCGAGAAAGGAGTTCAGCGCCGATGACCTGGCCGAACTGGAGGCTAGCCTACGCACAAATGGACTGCTTCAACCTGTCACTGTCCGCTCGGCCCCACACGGGCACGGCTACGAGCTCATTGCCGGTGAGCGACGTCTCCGCGCGGCGACCAAACTGGGCTGGACGGAGATCCCAGCAATAGTACGGGAGATCGACGACCGCACACTTCTCACTTTGGCCCTGGTCGAGAACCTTCAGCGCACAGACCTCAATCCGATCGAGGAGGCAGACGGCTATCAGCGTCTAATCACTGAGTTTACACTAACGCAACAGCAAGTCGCCGAAATCGTCGGCAAGAACCGCACGACTGTTGCTAACTTGCTGCGGATACTCAACTTACCGCCAAGCGGTCGCAAGATCCTCCAGGACGGCCACATCACGCTCGGACACGCCCGCGCACTCCTCGCCATACCCGACGAACACGAAGCCGCCACCCTCGCCCGCGAAATCGTCGCCCAAGGACTTTCCGTCCGCGACGTCGAACACCGCACCCGCGCCGGCAAGCCGACAACGGCTCGCCCACGCAGCAGCCGCCGCGCCAACTCGGCGAAACCAAACGTCTCCTCACCCCTACGCCGCGCAGCAGAGCAACTCCGCCGACACTTCCAGACTGATGTCTCCATTTCCCAAGCCGCTTCGGAACGCGGCGTCATTGAAATCGTCTTCTATTCCGCCGACGATCTCGATCGATTGCTCGATCTCATTCTGGGAAGTAACCGAGAGAAGATGTGACCAAGGCCCCCCCCCCCAGCGAGAAGGCGCCTGGACGCGGATACGGCAATATCTACACGCCGCACGCAGGCTCGATGATCATCCACGTGCAACGCGAAAGCGGTCTCGCCAATCGCACGATTATCCTCACCCAACGCCAAGTTCGCCTCCTCCGCCGCGGGGCCTACATACTCGGCACGCTCCTCGTCATCGTCCTCGTCAGCTGGTTCTTCCTCGCCGTTCAGGCCGCACGCGTCCCGCAGCTCACCTTGCGCGTACAACACCTCCAGCGTGACGTCACCCGCCTCGACACCTTGCAGACAGCACTCACCGCACTCGAAAGTCGCTTTCAACAAGTTCAGCACATGCTCGGTGCGTCGTCCTCCTCACCTGCTTCGGCCTCGGCTGCCGCACCGCCGCCTACCAGTTCGTCCAAGGCCGCCGGCGCTGCCACCACCGACGCTGCGCTCGCACCTGCGAACGCGAGTGCCGCCCAATCGGCCGCCATTGACACGGGTACCGCTTCGATGCCCAGCCAGTGGCCACTCGACGTCGCCGGCACTATTGTCTCGCACGATGACAGCACTACGGCGATTTCCGGACTCGACATCGAAGTCCCCGCCGGCACGCTCGTACGTGCCGCCGGCACTGGCTCGATCGTCGACGTGAGTGTCGACTCCACAGGCGCCGCCAGCATCCGAATCGCCCATCGCGACGGATATGAAAGCATCTACGGCGGCACGCGAAACGTTCGCGTAGCCAAAGGCGCACGCATCACCGCCGGCACCGTGATCGCCGTCTCCGGTGGCGCAACCGGCTCTCTTCCTCCGCACATCCACTTCGAAGTGCGGCACAATGGCACGAGCGTCGATCCCATGTCGCTCATGAAACGGGGACCTTCGAATGGCGATCTTCAATAAAGACGCGCGCGCTACCGACGACACCAGAAGTGCGCCGCTCTCGGGCGGTACTTCCCTCTCCATTATCGCAGCCGGTACCAAAATCGACGGTGACATCCAAACCGACGGCGTGATTCGCGTCGAAGGACGCGTCGACGGCTCGATCCACGCCGGACGTCAGGTTCTCATTGGACGCCAAGGTGAAGTCCACGGCGATATCACAACGCGCGAAGCAGTAGTCGGCGGAAAAGTCGAAGGAACCATTACGGCCAGCGAGCGACTCGAGGTCCAGAGCACCTCGCTCATCGTTGGTGACATCAGCACGCGCGCGATTGCAGTCATCGAAGGCGGCAAGATCAATGGCACCGTCCGCATCGCTGACGCGAAAGAACGCGCCGACGTCGAACCGGCAGCGGAGCCGACCACCGCATACAGCCAATGATCCCTCGGCGCACCCGCGCTGGCAGAGTACGTTTAGGAGGCGGCAACCGAAATTAGGTAGCCGCCTTTCGCGTTTGTCAACACGCTTCTAACACAAGTCTCAATAAGAGCTTATGCCAGGAATACACACTCATGTGCGTGCCTTCTCCACACTACTCCACATCTGTGCACTCGCCGCGTGCAGCCCTGGCACACCGGCACGGAACGCGACACACGCCGACTCAACAGTCTTCAAAGTCGCGCTCCTCACCCCCGGGCCCATATCCGACCATGCCTGGAACGCAGGCGCCTATCAGGGCTTGCTCCGTATTCGCGACAGTTTGGGGGCGCATATCAGCCACATTCAGGTGAAGACACCTGCCGACTTCGAGGAAAACTTTCGCGCATACGGCGCCCAGCGATACAATCTCGTGTTCGGCCACGGCTTCGAGTTTCAAGATGCGGCATCGCGGGTCGGCGCCGAGTATCCGCACACGGTGTACATCACGACTTCCGGAAACCGCGCCGCTACCAACGTCGCGCCGATGGTCTTCGGATTTGAAGAGCCGTCGTACCTCGCCGGTGTGATCGCGGGCACGCTCTCCAAGTCGCGCGTCGTCGGTGTGATTGGCGGAACCGATCTCCCACCCGTCAAGAGCAGCTTCCTCGCGTTTAGCGCCGGAGTCCACGCCACGGATCCGCGTGTGCGCGTGCTCACCTCGTACATTGGCAACTGGGATGACGCGAGTGCGGGCAAAGAGCTCGCGATCGCGCAAATCCAACGTGGTGCCGACTTCATCTTCCAGAACGCAGACGCAGCCGGCCTCGGAATTTTCCAGGCAGCCAAAGAAGCGAAGGGCGTGCTCATCTTCGGCTCGAACTCCAATCAGAACGATGTCGCGCCCAGCATCGTGATTGCGAGCGTGGTGATCGACCTGCCGCATGCGTTCTTGACCGTTGCACGAGAGGTACAGTCCGGAACGTTCAAACCCGGCGTCATCTACCTGGGAACGAAGAGCGACGTGGTGAAACTCATCATCAATCCACAGCTCGCAGCGCTCATCACGCCGTCCCTGCGCGCTCGCCTCGATAGCACCAGACACGCAATGGTCGACGGTCGTCTTCACCCACCGCGCATCGAATTCGTGGATACCACGACAGCACACTAGCCATGCCCACCCTCTCCGAGATCGCTAGCTATATCGACGACCTGCTCCGAGTCGCGGAGATCCCCGACTATTCCAACGCCCTCAATGGTGTGCAGGTCGAGACCGATGTCGGCATCGCGAGGATCGCGGCAGCGGTCGATGCGCGAGAACGCACGATTCGCGACGCGGCGGCGCTCGGCGCCAATCTGCTAATCGTGCATCACGGCCTGTTCTGGAGCGGCTTGCAACCACTGCGCGGGCCGGCGCTACGGCGCGTTGAAGCGCTCCTCATCGCGCGGATGGGACTTTACGCCGCACACCTCCCGCTCGATGCCCACCCCGAGTTCGGCAACAACGCCCTCCTCGCTCGCGAGCTCGGGCTCGAGCCGACTCACGGTTTCGCCCGCTATCGCACCGTGGACATTGGCGTGAGCGGCGACGCCGACGTGCCCACGGCCGATCTCATTGCCCGCGCAGATGTCTTTGCTCAAGGGTACGGGGGGTCTGTACGGTACTCCGCAAGCCAACCAGATCGCCGCACACGGCGTTGGGCGATCTGCACCGGCGCGGGGGCATCGCACGACACGCTGACTGAAGCCGCCTTGCGCGGTATAGACACCCTCATAGTGGGAGAAGGACCGCATTGGTCGGCCATTGATGCCGAAGAATTGGGCATCACCGTGATCTACGCCGGTCACTACGCCACGGAAACACTGGGCGTTCGCGCGCTCGCCGACCATCTGTCCCACCGGTTCGGATTGCCTTGGACGTTCGTGCACGTACCGACGGGACTGTGACGGGCGGGTACGCCCTGGCGCTCGAACACATCGCGCGTCGCTTCGGACGCGTGCAAGCGCTGCACGACGCCTCGTTGCTCGTCCGGCCCGGCACCGTGCACGCTCTGCGGGGGGAAAACGGCGCAGGCAAGACGACGCTGCTACGCATCGCCTTCGGGTTGCTGCGCCCGGACGCCGGCGTCGTTCAGGTGGCTGGTCATCCCGTAATCCTCGCGTCGCCCGCGGACGCGATGCGACTCGGCATCGGAATGGTGCATCAGCACTTCAGTGCGGTCCCTACCATGACGGTGGCCGAGAACGTCGCGTTAGGCAACCATGGACTGTACCGCGCCATGGAGGCGCGCAGCCGAGTGACGGAGATCGCCGAACGTGTGGGGTTCACCCTCGACCCCGACGCGCGGGCGGGCGATCTCTCCATCGCCGCACAGCAGCGCCTCGAGATCGTGAAAGCGCTGGCGCGCGGCGCGCGGACGCTCATCCTGGATGAGCCCACGGCCGTGTTGCCGCCACTAGACGCCAACGAGCTGCTCGCTGTTCTCCGCCACTTCGCCGACGAGGGCGGCGCGGTGGTACTGATCACTCACAAGTTGCCCGAGGCGCTCTCGGCTGCTGATGATGTCACAGTGCTTCGCCGCGGCCGGACCGTGCTGGCGGCTCAGGCATCGGCTACGGACGTCGAAGCACTGGCGAGGGCCATGATCGGGGGCGCCCCACCACCGACGTTGCGCCCGCGGCCTAACCTTCCCGGCGACGTCGTGCTCTCCGCACACGAGCTGGTGTTGCGAGACTCGCGCGGAGCGGCACGCGTGAAGGGCGCGACACTCCAGGTTCGGGAACGCGAGATCGTCGGACTCGCCGGTGTGGACGGCGCGGGGCAGCACGAACTGCTGCTCGCACTCGCGGGGCGACTCGCGCCCATCTCGGGAACGCTTCACGCACCAGCGGCCGTCGGTTTCGTACCCGAGGACCGCCAGCGCGACGCATTGGTGCTCGACTTCTCGCTGGTCGAAAACGTCGCTCTCCGGGGCGCCGGTCGAGCGTGGGGCAGATTGCCGTGGCGCTCGATTCGTGCGCGCACAGCCGCGCTGCTGGAGCACTACGACATTCGCGTACCCCAACTCGACGTACCAGCCGCCGCACTGTCCGGGGGAAACCAGCAAAAGCTCATCCTCGCCCGCGAACTCGATGGAGATCCTCCCCCCACTGCCCTCATCGTCGAGAACCCTACCAGAGGACTCGATATCGCAGGCACCGCTTCGGTGCACGAGCGCCTTGTCGCCGCCCGGGATGCAGGAGCGGCCGTGGTCATGTACTCGAGTGACCTCGATGAAGTCCTCGCGATCGCCGATCGCCTGATCGTGATGTTCGATGGACTCGCACACGATGTGCCGCTCGATCGCGGCGCAGTAGGCAGAGCGATGCTGGGGCTCACGTGATCGACGCCAATCGACGGACGGCTCGAATCCAACTCGTCATCCTCGCCGTGTGCCTGGTTCTCGCAATGTCGCCGTGGTTCAGCGCCACCGTGACGGCACCGGCGATGATCGCGGAGTGGCAACTACCGGCATCCACAGCGCCGTGGTTTACCATGGCCGTGCAGCTGGGATTCGTCGCCGGCACGCTGGTGGCATCGGTGTTTATGCTCAGTGACCGGTGGCGCGCGGAACGATTCGCTGGATGGAGCGCGATTCTCGCCGCCGTTGCCACCGCGCTACTAGCCGCGGGAGTTCATACCGCTGGTGTCGCACTGGCGCTGCGTGCGGTGACGGGCGCTGCGCTCGCAGGCGTGTACCCGCCCGGACTCAAGCTCGTCGCAGGCTGGTGGAAGGCACATCGCGGACTCGCCATCGGCATACTCGTTGGCGCCCTCACGATCGGATCCGCATCTCCCCACCTGGTACGGCTCATCGCGCCAGAGCAAGTCTGGCGTCCGGTGCTCCTCGTGTCAGCTGCCGCCGCGCTGTTTGCCGGGCTGTTGCTGCTCAGCGTCGTTCGGGAAGGACCTTACCACCCACCGCCGGCGCCCGTGAGTATGGCTGGTCTCCAGGCAGTCGTTCGCGACCACGGCGTCGTCCTCACCACGGCGGGGTATCTCGGACACATGTGGGAGCTCTATGCGATGTGGAGTTGGATCGCAGTCTTCTGGGCCGCCGTCGCGACGCGCCACATGCTGCCGCGGGAGACGGCAAGTGTCATGGCATTCTTCACCGTCGCCGCGGGCGCCGTGGGTTGCCTGATTGCGGGACTGCTCGCGGATAGATTCGGGCGCACGATCGTTACCATCGTCGCGATGGTGGTGAGCGGTTGCTGCGCGTTGACGGTCGGTTTCCTGCTCGATGCCTCCCCGTATGTGTTAGGCGCTGTGACACTGTTGTGGGGCGTGAGCATCGTGGCCGACTCGGCGCAGTTCTCCGCCTGCGTGACGGAGCTCGCGCCCCCGACATACATCGGCACCGCACTCACCGTGCAAACCTGCCTCGGTTTCTTGCTAACGGTGGTTAGCATCCGTGCCGTTCCCGCGTGGGCCGCGCATTGGGGCTGGGGATACGCGTTTGCGCCTTTGGCGATCGGCCCCGCACTTGGCATCGTGGCCATGTGGCGGCTCCGTCGGAGTCCGCTGGCCGCACGCCTCGCGGGCGGGGCCGGATAATGATCGTCGCCGTCGCTCGACACGATCACCGCGGATACATTTCCGTGGATCAATGAGCCCACGCCTCTTGTTCCGCCGCCTCACCGGGGCCGGTTCGCCACCGTTCATCATTCGCGACAAGCGTCGTCGCCTCGTGTTCGCGCTGCTTGCGATCTCGATCGGTTGGAAACTCGTACTGCTGGGATTGGGCGGAACGCTACCGCGACTCCTCATCACCGATGGGTTGGCGGACGTTGCGCCCGATGTGCGACCGTACGGAGTCGAGGCGATTTCCACGGCGCGCGCACTGTGGGGCGGCCCGGTCGAGCGGCACAGCGTTCGAGGCGTGCGCCTGATGAGCATCGAGCGACCCGGCGACCCCAAAGCAGCACCGTGCGGCGGCCTCACCGCGCGAGTCCGCGCCTACACGTTTTTCGCCATTCCCTACTCAGAAGTCCGAACGGTCTGCGATCGTGGCACGGTGGAATACCGCCTGCTGCCACATCGGGTCCGTGCGCGCTGATCACCCGCCGCGGCGCATTGTCG
Source organism: Gemmatimonadaceae bacterium (assembly GCA_025450035.1). Lineage (GTDB taxonomy): Bacteria > Gemmatimonadota > Gemmatimonadetes > Gemmatimonadales > Gemmatimonadaceae > JADGGM01. Next base: position 15,702 of record JANWIF010000129.1, on the reverse strand, counting down.
GTACTCTCGCCGGCGTCGCGGCGGCGACGGTCGTGGTGTGCGCATCACTTGCGTTGCTCTGGCTCGCCCTGCTTCTCGCCGGTCTGGATGCTACGCGTGCGCTCGCCGCGCTCTGGAACGGCTCGTTCGGGAGCGGCTATGCGCTGACGTCATCGACGCTGGTGCGGGCCACGCCCCTGATTCTCACGGGACTTGCGGTGGCGGTCGCTTTCCGTGCCGGCGTTTGGAACATTGGTGCCGACGGTCAGCTGCTCATCGGCGCGGCGGCCGCGGCCGCCGTGGGGCTCGCGTGGGGCGGTGCACTCGGTCCGGCGGCGATTCCCTTGGCACTGGCAATCGGTACGTTAGGCGGAGCCGCGTGGGCCGGCATCGCGGCCGTACTGCGCACCCGGTTCGGAGTGCTCGAGGTGATCAGCACGATCATGCTCAATTTTATCGCGCTGAACCTTGTGGGATACCTGGTGCGCGGTCCGCTCCAGGAACCGACGCACGCGTACCCTCAGAGCAGTGAGATTCCCACCGATATGCATCTGCCGGCCATCGTTTCTGGCACGCGGCTGCATTGGGGATTCGTCGTTGCCGTCGCTGCCGCGGTAGCGCTCTGGTGGGGCCTACGATCGACGGCTGCCGGGTTCCGCGTTCGCGCAGTTGGTGCGAACGCGGAAGCGGCGCGCATTGCCGGACAGATCGATGTACCGCGCACCACCACGCACGTGTTGCTGCTCAGCGGAGCGCTTGCTGGACTCGCCGGCGCGATCGAGCTCACCGGCGTCACGTTCGCACTCTACGAGAACATATCGCCGGGCTATGGCTACACCGCCATCGCTGTCGCGCTGCTCGCGGGACTGGATTCACTCGGCGTGATCGCGACCGGCATCCTCTTTGGCGCGCTCGAAGCGGGAGCGCTGTCCATGCAACGCGAAGCGGCAGTACCGGCTGTCGTGGTTACCGTGGTCGAGGCCGCGCTCGTTCTCTTATTACTCGCGTTGACTCGGTGGCGCGGCGGCAGCACGGCGATTCTCGCGCGCTTTGCTGGAACGAACAGTGCGGCGCCAGAGGATGTGTCATGACCGGCGCACTAACCGGTTTTCTCGAGGCATCGGTGCGCACGGCAACGCCACTCGCCCTGGCAGCGCTGGGTGAGGTCATGGTCGAGCGAGCTGGTGTCATCAACATCGGACTCGAGGGAATCATTCTGGCCGGAGCGTTTGGCGCGCTTGTCGGCGCCGGCGGCGGTAGTCTGGTCAGCGGATTCTGCGTCGGCGCGGTTAGCGGTCTATGTATCGCCGCGCTGTTCGCGCTGTTCGCCGTCACGATGCGCGCCGATCAGATCATCACGGGCACGGCGGTGAATCTCCTCGCTCTGGGCCTGACCGGCGCCCTGTACCGCGGCCTCTATGGTGCGACGGGGGCCGCGCTCACTATTCCGACCACCGGATCGCTGCCGCTGCCACTCCTCACGCGTGTCCCCGTGCTCGGGCCCGTGCTATTCGACCAGCCGGCGCCCACGTACTTCGTATATGCGGCGGCTCCGGTATTGTGGTGGTGGCTCTACCGGACGCATTGGGGACTCGCCGTGCGCGCCGTCGGCGAACGCCCCGAGTCCGCACGTGTTGCCGGCATCGCGGCGCGCCGGTGGCGCTGGGTGACGTTGCTGCTAGGCGGAGCAATGGGCGGCATCGCTGGCGCAACGTTGGTACTCTCACAGGCCGGTACATTTGCAGAAGGGATATCGGCCGGACGCGGCTTCATCGCGATCGCGATCGTGGTGCTCGGCGGGTGGAACCCGATCGGAGTACTTATCGCATCGCTACTGTTCGGCGCCGCGAGCGCCTTGCAGTACTTGTTTCAGGCCATGGGCTGGAACGTACCCTACCAACTGTTTCTCGCGCTGCCTTATGTTCTAACGCTACTCGCCCTCGCCGGATTCGCCGGCCGCAGAATCCAGGCCCCAGCTGCGTTGGGCAGAGCTATCTGAATCGGACTTCGAGACCCGCCTAACAGCCGGTGTGGACGCTGGTCCACTGCACGCGCCATTGCCCGCTCGCGCTTCGCTCCAGCAATGCGTAGGCACCCGTATCCTGGCCTTCCCGTAGCACCACGAGCGCTAAACGAGTGGGCGAGGTGAAACGAACACCCGCCAGCACGTCCGTGGTTTCTATCGAGTCTTCGGAACCGCCCGCCCGTTCGTGATACACCACGTGGTATGACGTGTCCGGATTGGCGGTTGGCCGCTCGGCAATAAGAATTGTGTGCTGTTCGAGCGGCGAAGCTTCTTGATTGAGGCGTTGCACGAGGTCGGCGATCACCGCGTCTACTCCTGATGCTGGCTCGAACCGGTACGCATACCGCACCGAGAACGGGATGCCTCGAAACGTGTGCGCTACATCATCGGGCAGCGCGGACGCGAGTCGCGTAAGATCGGCAGCGAGGCGAGCTGAATCAGCACTCGGAAGACCGCCGAGCGAATCGAGAGAGATGGGTCGAACGTGTTGCTGCACGAACCCCACGGTCCATCCAACCGCGCGGCTGCTGTCCCCTCCTACGGCAAGCGTCGCCGTGGGCCACTCAACGCAGTCGTCGCCGGCCCACACTTTGGTTCCTGCCGACGTCACCGAGACCGAGTCAAGTGACCCGGCGCGATTCACCAATTGCACGAAATCCCCTTGCAGCGTCGACGCGTCGAGTTGCAGGGTGTCGGGCAAGGTGCTGTCGTCATACTCCGGGAACACCACATACGCGTTCGACGCCGAAGGTCCCCGCGTTAGGAGCACAGGCCCGGCGCCCGAGTCCCACCGTGTGGCGACCGGAGGAGCAGGCGCGACACGAGTGGATTCCACAGTTGTCGGCTGTGTTGCGCGCGTCCGTGCGGCAGGCCGCGACCGGTCGCATGACGTAAGCAATGGCGCAAGTGCGGTGAACAGCATGACGCGACGACGGAGATGACGAGAGTCAGCAAGCATGGAATCAAATCTTCGTGTCACGAATGCGCGCGTCAACGGAAGCGACGCGCTTGCTAGCGCGAAAGAATCAGCGCGATGGTAGGAATTCCCCGACGAGATCCCAGTGCCAGGCGTCTCGGCGGATCCCCGTCCGCGGGTCCTTGAGCGGCTTGTATTGCAGGTGCTCCCGAGGCAATCCAACCTCACGCCCGTAGGCGAGGAGTCGTTCCCGGTCCGTCGATACCAGGTGCGCCATAGGCTGCCCCCGGTACACATGCCGGTGCAACCATAGTCCGCCCTCCATGGCGAATACCATCCCAACGCATCGTTTGTCGAATTCGGAATACCACGTAGTCAATCGACGTTTCCCTCTCGCTGCGAATGCCGATCAATTGCAGGCCACCACGGATTCGACAGTCGCCGGCGCCGGCGGTGCGGCGGTGCCGATAAACATCGCGCAGTTTGCCGAAGACGCGCCCACATGACTATCAGTGGCCGACCATCCCGATACCGTCGCCTCGCCCACCGTAACAGTCACGCCCTGGGAGGGCGAGAAGTTGATGGCGGTGAGATCGGTCGAGTACGTGTCAGTCGAGTAGTAGTAGGACTCCTCAGCCGTCGCAAGATTGCGCAGATCGGAGCGCATCATGGCCGTGTACGCCTTGCCTTTCGTGCTGGCGAACTTCGGAATCGCGATCGATGCGAGAATGCCGATGATAACGACCACGATCAGCAGCTCGATCAGCGTGAAGCCGGAAGTGCGGGATCGAAACATTGGACGTTCCCCGTAACTAAAGGTGTAGTCACATGGACGTGACTCATCGGGGAAGTCCTTGGGCAATGGAGGTGCCGCGCCGGTAATGTCAAGTTAACGCTTTATGCGATAATCTGTTATGGGATGGTGCGTGGGTCGAATGGTCAATGTGACCGCTCGATTTGCCATGCTTGTGGCAGTCTGCAAGGTGGATGAGAAGTCGCTAAGCCCCGGCTCAAGCCCCAAGTCAGGGGGTGCAGCCAATGACGTTCTTGACTGTTGCCGGGCTGAGCAGGGGTGCCCCACCGTAGAAAATGGCACAGACCGCGGTATCGCCGATGTAGGTCGCCCGAGCCGCCCACCCCATTGAATCGGCGCCAACCATCGTGATGGCGACGGGTGGGGTGCTCGTGTAGCGAATCGCCCGCAAATCGGAACCATAGGTGCCCGCGTCGTTCCAGTACGCCTCCTCCGTGATGGCAAGATTGCGGAGGTCGGTTACCATCGTCGCGAGGAAGAACCGGCGTTTGTATTCATGATAGCGCGGGATCGCGAAGCCAACGAGGACGCCAATGACCACTAGGACGACCAGCAGCTCGACGAGGGAAAACCCAAGTGGCCGGGCGGCGAAGGCCGCGCTGCCGGTGCGACTGCGTTGGTAAGGCGGGGAGGTTCGGAGGCTAGCGGACAAGGTTCGAGTAGGGAGCGCGAGCAGTGTTCATTGCGGTCGATATCGAGCCGGGCCAGACGGGGGCATATCTGCACAACGACGATCGTCCGAAGCGAAAGGTCTCGCAAACAACGATACAGCGGGCGCACGACTGGCATCGACGCTAGTGCTTCGTGTCCAGCCAATTGTCGCCTACGCCGAGGTCAACGACTAGCGGAACCGTCAGCGTCGCGGCGTGCTCCATTTCATACTGCACCAGTGCGCGCACTGCCTCGAGTTCATCCGGCGGTACCTCGAACACTAATTCATCGTGCACCTGCAGGATCATCGCGGCGCGCGCATTCTGCGCCCGTAGGGCACCGTGAATTCGGATCATGGCGATTTTGATGAGATCGGCCGCGGAGCCCTGGATCGGAGAGTTGGTAGCAGTACGCTCTCCGAATTGCCTCACGTTGAAGTTCCGATCCCGCAGCTCCGTGATATACCGACGGCGCCCGAACAGGGTCTGCACGTAACCATTTTCGCGTGCGAATGCGACCATTGAATCGAGATACACGCGGATGCCGTGAAACCGTTCGAAATACTCGCCGATGAAGCGGCGTGCCTCGGCGTGCTCGATATGAAGCTGCCGGGACAGCGCGTTCGGTCCCTGTCCGTAGATCGTCGCAAAATTGATTGTCTTCGCACGTGCGCGCATCTCGGGCGTGACGTCCTCGATCGGGACGCCGAAGATGATCGATGCCGTCTGGCGGTGTATGTCCCCACCGGCACGGAACGCATTCACGAACGCCGCGTCGCCGGAAAGATGCGCGAGTAGCCTGAGTTCGATCTGAGAATAGTCCGCGCCGAGAAACTTCCAGCCCTGACGCGGAATGAAGCCTCGACGGATGTCCCGCCCCAGTTCTCGCCGAATCGGGATGTTTTGGAGGTTTGGATCGCTTGACGACAGCCGACCAGTACTTGCAACCGTCTGATTGAAGGACGTGTGAATCCGGTGAGTTTCTGGATGCACGAGCGCCGGAAGCGCGTCCAGGTACGTGTTCTCCAGTTTCGATAGCTCCCGATACTCCATGAGCAGCGACGGCAGCGTGTGCCCCTGTTCCGCCAGCTGCTGAAGCACCGTCGCATCCGTCGACGGGCCGGTTGCCGTCCGCTTGAGCACCGGCAGCTCGAGCTTCTCGAAGAGCATTTGCCGTAGCTGCGGATTCGAGTTGATGTTGAACGGACCGCCAGCAGCTTCATAGATTTCCTGCTCCACACGCTCGCGCTCGCGCTGAAAACGCTCCTTGAGCGACGCGAACCAAGCGCGATCGATCGCGACACCGGCCCATTCCATCTCTGCAAGGACACTGATGAGCGGTATCTCGATCTCGGTGAATAGCGTCGTTAGGGAGTACGACTCGAGTTGCGGCTCGAACAATTCGCGGAGGCGGAACGTCATATCCGCGCCCTCGCAGGAGTAGTCGCGCGCCGCATCCACGGCGCATTCGTCGTATGGAACGACGTGCTTACCCTTGCCGCATAGCTCCTCGTACGTCGTCTTCTTGTGATCGAGGAGTTCGAGAGCGAGCACGTCCAATCCGTGCGAGCGCCGCCCTGGGTCCAACACATAGCTCGCGACCATTGTGTCGAAATCCAGCCCGCGAAGCGTCACGCCGGCACGCCGCAACACGATCATGTCGTACTTGGCATTCTCTCCCGTCTTGCGAATCGCCGGGTCGTCGAGAATCGACCGCAACACCGACATTTCGGGAGCATCGAGCGGTGGGAGATTGTGGATTCGCGCCGCAGCGGCAGCAGCGGCGGCTCCTTCGATTTCCAGCAACTCACCTTGCGCCGGCCGGCGCGGGCGATGACGCAGCGGCAGATAATACGCCTCTCCCGGGCCGACCGCGATGGACATCGCCACCAGCGTGGAGCGCAGAGGATCCGCCGGCAACGGGCTGTCCGGATCGATCACCGACTCGGTGTCGATAGCGATATAAGGCACCTCGCGTACCCGCGTGGCGAGTTTGCGGAGGGAGCTGATGGTATCGATCGTCACATATGTGGGGCCAGCGACGTGAGGCTCGACGACGGGCACGTGTTCTTTCGCCAGCGCGTGGAACTCGAGCTCGACGAATAGCTCTTTGAGCCGCGCGTGATCCGGTTCCGAGACGGTCAGCGTTGGAAGGTCGAGCGTCAGCGATAAATCTTCGCGGATTGTTACTAATTCCTTGGACAGCCGCGCCGCGTCGGCCTGCGCGAGCAGTGCTTCGCGCGGCCGCTTCTTCGACAGCGTTGCCGCGTTAGCGAGAATGTTCTCGAGCGAGCCAAACGTTGCGACCAACTCGGCGGCCGTCTTATCGCCGATCCCCTTCACTCCCGGCACGTTGTCAGATGCATCGCCCACCAGCGCCAAGTAGTCGGTGACGTGAACCGGCGGTACGCCCAATCGCTCCGACCCGTTTTCCACGCCCACCCACTGCTCTTCGACACCCGCCGGCCCGCCACGCCCGGGGTTCAAGAGCCACACTCCCGGCCGCACCAACTGCTGAAAATCCTTGTCGCCCGACACCACCACCACATTGACACCGGCGGCGACGCCGAGGCGTGCCAAGGTGCCGATCACATCGTCGGCTTCGTAGCCATCGAGGGCGAGCACGGGAATACGATACGCGGCCAGCAGGGCTTCGATGCGTTCCATCCCGCGATCGAAGTCGGCTTGTAGCTCGTCGCCGAGCTTCTCACGCGTGGCCTTGTATTCAGGGTAGCGCTCGTGCCGAAACGATAGACCGGAATCGTGAACCCAGCCGAGGTATTCCGGGCGGTGTGTGGAGAGCAGGCGTTGAAGAAAGTTCACCACGCCCCACGCAGCTGACGTGTTTTCGCCGCGACTTGTTGTGAGCGGGCGAGCGATTAGCGCGAAGAACGCACGATAAATGAGCGCATACCCATCGACCAGAAAGAGGCGTGGCGAATTTGGAAGGAGCATTATCAAAGTTCGCCCGCTTGCGAGTCCGAGACCAGTGATGCGTGCGATGCCTATCACGCCAGGGTGGACTAGACGACGAACCCGCTTCGTGTGCGCTGCACACTGAGCGGGTTCGCGGAGCCACGTCCTCAAATGCCAACGCCTGCCACATGAGGAAGGCAGGCGGAAGCAGGATGGAATGGCCCGTTGTTGGGGTCCTAACTCACCCGTTGAACGTTGGCGGCGTGAAGCCCTTTGTCTCCGGTCTGAATTTCAAACTCGACCTCCTGCCCTTCGGTAAGCGTCTTGAAGCCGTCCATGGTAATCGCCGAGAAGTGTACGAAGACGTCTTCCCCGCTCTCCTGTTCAATGAAGCCATAGCCCTTGGCGTCATTGAACCACTTCACTTTCCCTCTGGCCATTCGAGCAGCCTCCTGCGGGATGAAACGGATCCTGCACGGCGTTGTGCGGGGCAAGCCAGCGGCGGCTTGCGGGCGCTTATATAGGCGCAACGTGCACTTTTGTCAAGAAAACACCATGCGCCACAAGAAGATACATACGGCCACCGAATCTATTCTGCGCACTCGCTGCTCCAACTCATGACCGTGGGCCAGGGTGTCCTCATCGGCTTGACCCGCGGCGCAGCAGGCTCTGCACGAACAGCTGCACATTCAGAGTCCATGCTCCGTCGTCGGCAAGCAGCACGCTCTCCGTAGAAGCGACCAGATTCTTTGTACACATTACGACGTACCGCACTCCCTCCGACCCTAGTGCGAATAAGGCCTAGCGCAACGCTCGACAGGCGGAGCCAGCGAGGTATGAGGCGTAATCAGGCACGAGACGACGCAAAGGCATCGCTAGGCCATTGTCGTGGCATAAGATGCGTCTCGGCGTGGCGATAAACGAGTGCACTAATCCATTGACTGCATCGCGAATTCAGCGATGTGCGCTTGCTCCCCCTCTAAAGGTCCATTAGCTTCGCCCCCGTGAGCCGCGAAAATCTTTCCGGGACAACGGTAGCCGGATATACGCTCCACGATATGGTCGGCGAAGGAGGAACGGCAGTCGTGTATCGCGCCGATCATCCGCAGCACGGCACCGTCGCGGTGAAGGTGCTTCGCGAGAAGTTACGAAGCGACAAAACCGCGGTGGCGCGTTTTCTTCGCGAAGCTTCGTATGGCACGCGTGTGTTGCATCCGAACGTGGTGCGTACCATAGAGATCGGGCAAGCTGGACCAGGGCTGCACTTTCTCGCCACGGAGTGGGCAAGCGGGGAGTTGCTCGAGAGGTATGCAAAGCGGCATGCACCCCTGCCTCCGGCCGAGGTCGTTGCCATTGTCGAACAGATCGCCGCGGCTGTGCATGCGGCGCACAGCGCGGGAATCATCCACCGCGATCTCAAGCCTGACAACTTGATGTACGACCCGGCCACCAAGCAGGTGAAGCTGCTGGATTTCGGGATCGCTGCCCAAACCGATCTATCACCGGACGAACGACTTACGCGTGCCGGATTCTTTGTGGGCACCTTGATGTACGTTGCGCCGGAAGCGCTCTCAGGGCAGCTCGTGACCGCCGCCGCTGATCAGTACAGCTTAGCGACGATTGCCTATTACCTGCTTTCGGGCTGCCTCCCATATACGGCGAAATCTCAGCGCGAGATGTTTACGCAGCTGTTGTCCCAACCGCCTGTTCCCCTCCTCGCATCCCGCAAGGCGCTTGACGTAAGTCCTGGGGTCGAGTCGGTGGTGATGAAGGGATTGTCGCGCGACCCGACGGGCCGCTATCCTGACACGCTGTCGTTCGCCAACGAGTTTCGAGCAGCGGTCGACGCACCTCCGGCGCGCAAGGACGGCCTGTTCGGACGCGTGCGGTCGTTCTTGCACCGCGACGACAAGGCGTGACGTCCAGCGTGAGCCAGCGACTTACGGCTCGGTTTCTGGTACTGCGCACGGCTCGGCAGCATCGCTCGGCGTTAGGCGAGGCGTTGCGTCGCCGTCGGCCGGCAGCCAGATCGTAAAGATCGACCCCTTTCCCTGCTGGCTCTCCACCGTGATCTCCCCTCCGAGGAGTCGCACGAGCCGCCGTGAGATCGCGAGACCCAGTCCGGTGCCACGCTGCATCGAGTCGCCTCGCGGGCCGGCGTTGACCTGTTCGAACTCCTCGAAAATTCGCTCTTTGTCGCCGGCCTTGATCCCGATCCCGGTATCGGCCACCTGGAGGGCGATCCACCCTCGAGTGAGCGATGCGCCCGAGAAGGGCGGCGCTGCGCGCGGCGCACGCGTACTGGCGGTAGCGGATGACGTGGAAGACGGCGACGCCTGCAGCGAGAGCGGCGCCGCGATACTCGAGATCCACGGATGCGGTACGGGCGAGTGGCTAGGCGGTGACTCGTAGTGCGCCCGAATGGCAATTTCGCCCGTGGGTGTAAATTTCGTCGCGTTGCCAAGCAGATTCATGAGGATTTGCCGCAGATGCATCGTGTCGGTGCGCACGCGCGGCAGCGTAGGCTTCAAGTCGATCGAGAAGTTCAGTCCGCGTTCGGTGATCAGCGGTTCTACTTCGCTGGCCACCGTGAGCACGAAGGCACGGAGATCGATCGACTCCGGATGTACCTCCATCCGGCCCGCCGCCATCTTCGCGAGGTCGAGGATCTGATCGACCAGTTGTCTCAAGTGATTGGCGGACGATGCGATACGGTCCACCGGCGACACCTGGCGCATTCCGAGCTCACCATACACGCCATCGCGCAACAGCTCCACGAATCCAACGATCGCGTTGAGGGGCGTGCGCAATTCGTGTGACACATTGGCCAGGAATTCACTCTTGGCCCGGTTCGCTCGCAGCAGTTCCGCGGACAATCGCTCCAACTCGGCGGAGCGTTCCGCCAACCGGAGGCCTTGGCGACGTTCGTGCAGCAACATGACGATCAGCGCGCCTAACGTGGCCAAGCCGATTCCCCACAACAACGGACGAATGTTCGCGTAGCTGGAACGCCGCAACACGACCACGCGCCATTCGCCGCCGTCGGGGAGCTCGACCGCCGCTGATGCGCTGTCGACCCTCGAGGTAATGCCCAGCACCTGTTCGGTCGCGGCGACCGTGTCAGCGCCTAACAGAATCACGAGGTGCCCTCGGACTCGAGGGCGTCCTTCGAGCACGCTCGACACGATCGCGTTAGTTGTGATCGTGCCGCCGGCAAATCCGCGAAACCGATCTGCGACGAAGATGGGCTCCATCAGCAGCACGCCCCGCTCGCCCGTTGCCAACTGTCCAGGGCGTGTGATCTGTGCACGTCGCGAGAGTCGCGCGCGCGCCGCGAGATGACCGATATCCATCACGTGAATCGTGTCGACGTCGAGTCCGATCGGGAGCGCGAACGGCGGAGTCTTTGGCCCGAACTGGTGCTGCTCCCATACGCGTCCGGCGGTATCGGTGATCCAGATGCGCCGGAAGGAGTTCGCGTACTGCGTCATCGAACTCACGAGGGACTGGAAATGGTCTCCCCGCACCACGCGGGTCGTGTCGAGGTAGAGTCCACGAATGGACTGCAGCGCTTCGGTGTGGACAGCCAGGAAGCCCTGCACAAGCGCCGCCGATTCCGCGGCTTCCACCTGGACCTGAACTCTGTTGGACGCGGAGAGCGCCCGGTCGACCGCGTATAATCCCGCCAGCGCGAACGTGAGCGCTAACGCGAGCGCGATCGACGATGCCCGAAGGCGTACTGCCTTACTCGACAGGCGCATGATGGCCGCGGAAAATCTGTGTCCAAATGACGGGGCGAGACAACAAAGCGACTCGATTGACGGAGCCAAGACGCGCCGATAAGCTACGGACCATGACCGATCACGAACGACTGGTCAGCCTACTTGCGACCTTTTCCGCGCGTCGCGGACAATTCGTCCTGGCATCGGGCCGATCGTCAACACTGTATATAGACGCTCGGCTCACGACAATGAACCCTGAGGGGCTGGCGCTGATCGGCCCACTCGGTCTTGCGACACTCGATCAGCACGGCTGGAATGTCGATTCGGTTGGCGGCCTGACGCTCGGTGCCGATCCCATCGCCTACGCCATTGCTTACGCAAGCGCGTCGTCCAAACGTCCTCGTCGGGCGTTTACCGTGCGCAAGGAGGCCAAGACGCACGGCACGGGAAAGTTGATCGAGGGTCCGTTTGTGTCCGGCGATCGGGTCGCTGTGGTGGAGGACGTCATCACCACTGGCGGGTCCGCGTTGCGCGCAATCGACGCCGTGCTCGCCGCTGGCGGCGTGGTGGCAGGGGTGCTCGCGCTCGTGGACAGAGAGGAAGGAGGACGGGACGTGATCGAGGCGCGCGGGATTCCGGTGGCGCCGCTCGTGCGTGCACGAGAGATCGTCGACGGTTTGGGAGCGGAAACCCTCTAACATTGCGGTCGTCCTCAGAGGGACGGGCGTTCCCCCGACACCCGGCTCTTCTGGAGGTTTTGTGCCCACTACCGCCGCTCCCAGAGTTCACCCACCGGAGCGTGAGAGTCGATCCAGCACTGCTCTGCACATCAGCGCGTCCGAGCAGCGAGAGCCCGTCGTCGTCTCGTCGCGCGTGGAGTTAGGCGAAGAGCATCGACAGAACGATCTGGTTGCCTTTTCTGACGGCGCTCGCCGGCGCCGCATCGCGATTGCGCTCATCGGCCTCCTGGTGTACGCGGCCATGGTCGCGGGCCTTGCGCAGAGCGCGATACTGCTGTTGGCGACAACGTTCCTCCTCTTCGTTGGCGCAAACGAAATGCTGAGCTGGGCGGCTGGGCGCCCCGGCGGTTACCGGCGGTGGTATCGCTACGTGTTTGCCACATTCGACAGCGTGCTGGTGAGCACGCTTGTTCTTGCCTTCGGCAAAGAGTCGCTGGTCGCCGTGTACCTCGTAGTGATTGTCCCGTACTCGTTCGACAACGACCGCACGATCGGGCGCTACACGGTCGTAGCGTCAGCCGCCACGTACGTGATCGCGGAATGGGGGTATCAGGCTCTACATCCCGCCCGTCGCGATGGATGGTCCCTGGTTCTCAATACGATCGTACTCGCGAGCGTGGCCTGGGTGGTGGCCCCGATGGCCTCTCGTCTCCTCCAGCGCATTCGCACGACGCGTGACCGCATGACCGAAGTAGAGCGCGGAAATCTGCTGACGCGGGCGTCCGCACAGCACCATGATGAACTCGGCTTGCTCGAGCGAAGCTTCAACCGGATGCTGGAAGAACTGGGGTACATCATTTCGGTGGTGCAGCGTGAATCGGACGAAGTGGCCTCGCTTGCCGACCACGTGGTGGGAGCGGCCCAGACGTTCAACGGGGCAACTAGCGAGGTCGTGGAATCTGCGCATACGCTCTCGCTGGAGCTCGAACGCCAACGCGCCGACAGCGCGTCGAGCACGGCCGCAACGGAAGGGGCCCGGGCAGCCGCTGAAGGATTGCGAGCGCGGGCCGAACATATGGAGAGTCGTGCGGCGGCGCTGGTGAGTGCGGCCGGTGCCGGTCGCGACGCGATCGGTCGCGCCGGCGAGACGCTGCTCTCGGTGGGCGCGCACGTTCGAAACACCGCATCGATCGCCGTTACCCTTCAGGCGGCATCGGATTCCGTGGGTACTTTTGTGGAGACAGTCGCGCGGATTGCTCGACAGACGAATCTTCTCGCGCTCAATGCAGCCATCGAGGCTGCGCGCGCCGGTGAGCATGGCAAGGGATTCGCGGTAGTGGCTGACGAGGTACGCACATTGGCCGAGGAGAGCAGCGGCGCAGCAAAGCAGATGGCGGGCACTATTGCTACACTCCGCGATAGTGTCCACGCGGTGCTCGCGGCCATGACGAGCGGCCAACGTGAAGTGGACAACATCGGTGAGGTAGCACGCGAGGCCGACCAGGCGTTGACCACGATGGTCAATGGTATCGCGACACTTGCCGACGTGATACAAGACGCGGCGGTCGTGTCACGAGCGCAGACGACGACGATGACGGATCTGGCATCGAAGATCGAGCGGATCCACGACGTCGCCGTCCGGGCATCGGGCAGCGCGCGCGACGCGGCGCGAGTCGCCGCCGACCAACGGGGGGCGATCGAGGCACTCACGAAAACCTCGAGCAGGTTGGCTGAGCTCTCGGACCGGCTCCGGTCATCGGTTAGCAGGTTTGCGGTGGCATCGCTCCCGGTGACGCATGAAATGCGCGTTCCCCAACCGATTCCCAGCGTGAGTGCGCCGACAGCGGCGTAAAGCTCTTCAACACTGGCATGTAGGGCAGCACAAGTTCCTCCCGAAATCGCTGCAACATCCCCTCGCCATCATAGCGCTGGCGGAACTCGAGCCCGGTGACGCCGAGTAGCGTGCGGACGTGGCGACCAAAGCTTTGCGGAGAGGAATAGTCGAGCTGATCGGCCACGTGCGCCACCGACAGTCCAGGATTCTCGAACGCACGCGCGACGTGTATGAGACGGGCTGTGGCCAGATAGCGCTTGGGCGATGGCAGCGCTGCGCGGAAGAACCGACTCATCAGGGTACTGGGCAACACGCGCAGGCGGCTGGCTAGTGCGCGCACTGTTCCGACGCGAATCCCATCGAACAGTGCTTCAAAAAACCGCCAGCAGTCATCGGGCGCTCCAATGAGATCGAGTGCAAGTTGTCCCAGTGCGAGGCGACTGATGTCCGCCGACACTTGACTCGATAGGATTTCGCGTAAGTCGCGCCATCCATCTGGTTGTCGCACATCGATCAGCGCTCGGACGCCGGAGTGTCCCAAGCCGAGCACCGCTCGCGCCGTGTCCCGCTCGAGATGGGAGAGCAGCGCGACGGCCGTGATGCGGGGGAACTCGCGGACGAGGCGGGCGACCGAGGTGAGCTCGGACTCGCCGCACCGGGACACTGAGACCAGCACGACGTCCGCCCGCTGGTCGCGCAGGTCATCGAACACGTCATCCAGCGTATCGCGGTGCATCGCGCGATAGAATCCTTCTCCCGCGGCATCGACTCGAGAGCGTTCTGTCGGGAGCAGCATGGTCGTGAGCGGGGCCAGGGCTTCGGTCGTAAGGCGGACTGGGCGCACGGTGTTCCTCCTTCAATGCGGCCATCGGGTGGCGCGGGGAAGTTCCGCGCATATGATGCCCACCGGCGTCAGCGGTCCGTCACATCGAGGGGTCCGCGGCATTCAAGTTTAGTATCACATCGTCCGTTAATGGCGCGATATAGTCGCATTGTGTGTTTATATACAGTGCGCCATCTCTCGACGGAGCGGCAACGCATGGCTTGATCGGGCCTGACACCATATCTTTCAGGCGAGGGTGTGGTCGGCCGGACGGTCGCGCGGGGCGCAAGCTCCCCGAGGAAAGTCCGGGCTCCACAGGGCAGACCGCCAGCTAACGGCTGGGCACTGCATCGCAGTGACGGAAAGTGCCACAGAAAACAAACCGCCGGCGGGCTACATTGCCGGTAAGGGTGAAACGGTGGGGTAAGAGCCCACCGCGTACCTGGCAACAGGTACGGCACGGTAAACCCCGGTCGGAGCAAGGCCGAATAGGCGGCGAGGGATGGCCCGTCTCGTTTCAGACGCCGCGGGTAGGCTGCTAGAGGTCGTGGGCAATCACGATCCGAGAGAAATGACCGTCCGGACGGCAACGTCCGACAGAACCCGGCTTACAGGCCGGCCACACTCTTCACGGCCTCTCGTGCGCTCCCTCGTACGTGAGGCCGTGTTGCCTTACCCCAGCGCGGCCCAAGTCGTGCTGAGGCGCACACCAGACGCTGCTCGTCCTCATCGCTGGATCAGGAGCACCATGCGCCAATGTTCCACGACGCTCGTTAATCGCGCGGCTTGCCTTACTCTGGGACTTCTCGGCGCGTGCTCATCGGCGGGAACCATTCCAGCGCGCGTAATTCAAGCGTCGGCCCCTCGCGATTCGGTGGCCACGCATGCAGTACGGGAATGGGACGTTCGGCATGGAACAGGAAGATGGCGCTATCGAGTCGAAACGAGCGCCATTGTCACGCTCACGGGTGATAACACTTCGCCGACAGCTCCGATTCGAAGTGTCACGATATACAGCCTCGCGCTCGACACTATGACGGGAGGATTCCGCGTAACTGGCCGTATCGACTCGAGCGCGCTCAGCACCGGCGGTAAAGTTCCCACTCGGCCCGTGGACACGACCAAGGCGACATTCAGCGCTCGATTCGACACGGTCGCGGGATTGACCCACCTGTCGATGGGCACCGAGAAGCAACCACTGTGCGATGGTGGCATTGATCCAAGCGTCGCCGAGCTGCTGGCAGTGTTCGTGACTGTACCGTCACGTCTGCGCTCAGGAACGACGTGGCCGGACTCCACGACCACGGTCACATGCCGCGGCCGCGTGGCGGTGACATCGGTG
>JANWIF010000128.1 GCA_025450035.1 Gemmatimonadaceae bacterium | reverse complement strand
GGTCATCGTGCCGGCGTTCTTTACGCGGAACGTCGTGGGTCCGGCGTGCACGGTGTCGCGCGCGAGTTCCACCTTCCATTCCGAGAGCGTCACCGCAACGGACTGGGCTGACGCGGCTGAGGCTGAGACCGCCAGGGCGGCGACGAGGAGAATACGATGCATGGGCGGGTCCGAAGCTGGGGTGCTGTTGGTGATCGGGCGGCAAGCCCGGGTGGAGAACGCCTTGGAAATATTATCGCCGGCGCGACCAACGGACAGCGTCCGCCGCTCGGAGTCCTCGCACACACGTCATCGCTTTGGCCTGGCGGAGCCATTGAGCGTGACCGCCTCGCGCACGAGCGTCGTGAACGCGGCGGCGTCAATCACCTCGCCTTCGGGGCGCGGTTCACTGCTTCTGCTCCCAGCGGTCGAGCGCGACGATCTGGATCAGGTTGCCGCACGTGTCCTTCAGCACGGCGATCGTCGAGCCGGTCACCTTGGTCGGCGGCATCGTGAACTCCGCGCCGAGTGGCTTCATGCGGTCGTATTCCCGATGCACGTCGTCGACGTTGAACAGCATCGCCGGCTTGTTCTGCTCGAGCGTCGCCTTCTGGTAGGCCTTGGCGGCGGGATTGTCGTTCAGGGCCAGCTGCAGCTCAACGCCGTTCGGCTCGTCTGCGGACCCGACGGTCAGCCACCGGAAGGGCCCGTTGCTGACGTCGGTCCTCTTCACGAATCCCAGAACATCGGTATAGAAGCGCAGCGCTTTCTCCTGATCATTCACGTAGATGCTCGCGATCTTGATTTTCATGGCGGTCCTCTCCTGTCAGGTTGTTGGTTACGGCGTCGTTTCTTCGGTGTCGAATTGCCTGGAGTACTCGGCGTTGAGGCGTTTCCACTGGAAGTTCATTGCGTCGCCTGCGACGATGCGGCCGATCGGATGACCTTCGAGAAATTGATTGAGCACGTCGAAGCAGATGTGCCAGCCGGCCGCGCCCATCGCGACCCATTTGCGGCCGATGTTGTGCCAGAGGGTGAGCCGCGTGCCGCCGCCCAGCGGTTCCAGCTCCCAGCGCATGTCGTTTTCGCCCCAGTTGTATTCGAGCAGCCTCGGTGGCTCGGCGCGCGTGACCGTCGTGTCGGAGACGGGTGACGCCGGCGACCTCGCAGTGGTGAGCCTCGCCGGACCGACGACGCCGAGGTTCCGGTCAGCGTCGAACGGCGCCCATTCGCGCAACTCGGCGGGGTCGGTCAGCGCACTCCAGACATTCTCGGGCGGGTGGCGCAGCTCGCGGACGAGAATGAGCGTCCACCTCTCGCCTTCCTTCTTGACCTTTGCGCCGGCTGCGGCGCCCGGTGCGTAGCTCTCACGGGTGATCATTTTTTCTTTCCTCTCGGATGAGGCCGTTGTTTCATGCGATCGAGATGGCGTTCGAGCGCGTCGACGTGTGCCGACCAAAAACGCCTGAAGGGGGCGAGCCAGGCGTCCACCTCACGCAACGGCTCGTGCCTGATCCTGTAGACGCGCCGCTGCGCGTCTACGCGCGCCTCCACAAGGCCGGCGGTACGCAGGATCTTGAGGTGCTTGGACACCGACGGCTGCGGTATCCGCAGTCGATCTTCGATCTCGCGCACGGACCGCTCCGAAACGGCCAGCAGGCTGAGGATGGCGCGGCGGTTTGGTTCCGCGATGATGGCGAAGGCAGATTGCATGGATTATATATACGTCTATCGGTATATACCTGTCAAGTCATGGATAGAGGCGCGCATAGTGACTGGCGGTGTCGTGGGTCAACCAGCCCATTGTCCACGGGGGGAAACGGCTGGCCCGGCGCCCGGGCGATGGCTTAGTGTTCGTCATGACCGCAAACCCACGCGAGAGGGACGCTCAATGAAGCTGTTCGCGCGCGCCATCGTATTGCTGACTTTGACCTCGGTGTCGGCACACGCGCAGATCAACGCCGGAACGCAGGCTCCCGAGGCAACGCTGCCATTTACCATGACCTCGGTGGCGACTTTTGATCTGCCCTGGCGCATCGCGTTCCTTCCCGACGGGCGCATGCTCATCACGGAGAAGGTGGGCCCGCTCTGGCTGGTCACACCGCAGGGCGAGAAGACGCCGGTAACAAACGTGCCGGCCGTGCTCTCGCAGGGGCAGGGCGGCATGCTCGGTGTCTACACCTCGCCGAACTACCCGACCGATCACAACGTCTACCTCACATACTCCGAACCTGGTGAACCGGGCGGGTCCAGCCTGGCCCTCGCACGCGCACAGCTTTCGATCACCGGGAACGGCGCGAGCCTGGAAGGACTCCAGGTCATCTGGCGCGACGGTGAACGCGGTCGCGGCGGACAGTTCGGTGCGGCGGTCGCCTTCTCTCCGGACAGGCAGTTTCTCTTCCTGACCGTCGGCGACCGGCAGCGCATGACGCCCGCGCAGGACCCCGACCAGCCGCTGGGGAAAATCCTGCGCCTGACGCTCGACGGTAAGCCCGCGCCGGGCAATCCGCAGGCCGGTAAGATCGGCGCGGCCACGGTTCCCGTGATCGACCCGCCGCGCAATACCGAGGAAGCGAAGACGGCGCCGGTGGTGCGCACCTACACATTCCCGGGTCCAAACCTTACGCCGTCGGAAACGTGGACCAGCGGACATCGCACGCCATACGGCCTCGCGTTCGGGCCCGACGGTCGTCTCTGGGAGCTCGAACACGGGCCCAGGGGCGGCGACGAACTGAATCTGATCGAGCCGGGCAAGAACTATGGCTGGCCGCTCGTTTCTTACGCGACGAACTACGACGGCGTGCCCATTCCAAGTCCCGACTCGCGATCCGACCTGACCAAGCCGGTCATTTACTGGACGCCTGTCATCGCGCCGGGGAACTTCACGTTTTACGAGGGTGCGATGTTTCCGCAGTGGAACGGATCTGCGCTCGTCAGCGGCATGGCCAGCAAATCGCTCACGCGCGTTACCTTCGACGGGAACGGAGGAGCTACACCGGTCGAACGCTGGGACATGGGACACCGGATTCGCGACGTCGCGGTCGGACCTGATGGAGCGATATGGATGCTCGAGGACTCCAAGTCGGGCGCGCTGTTTCGCGTTACGCCGAAGTAGCGCTATCTGGGGAGCTTTCCGCTGTCGTCAAAGGTGTACACACCACAGAGAGGAACGAGACGGGTCGCCCCGTCGCGGGCAAGCGGCGCCACGGGCCAAGATGTGTGCCACGCGCGGTCATGCAGAACGCGGGTCATGGGGCGGACCATGGAGTGAGTGGCCGCGGCATGGTTATCGCACCTCGTAGCGAAGCTCCACCATGCCGTTCTTGTAGCCTTTGACGTCCGCCAAATGGAGCGTAACGTCCTTGTCGAGTCTGTCGAAGAACGGAATCCCTTCGCCAATCAGGACCGGCAGGATGGAGTAGTAGAGTTCGTCGGCCAGCCCCAGGCGAAGAAACTCCCCGGCGACTGACCCGCCGCCTGCGACCCAGATGTTGCGGAAGGTGGGGCGAAGGCGCGCGTCGACGAACTGCGCGAGATCGCCGGAATGGAACTAGACATTGTTGCGCGTGCGAGGCAGGTCGCGCGTCGTGAGCACGAATGTGGGCTTGTCCCCGTACGACCATCCGAATCCCTGCGCTTCAAAGCGAAGCGCGGTCTCGTACGTCCGTGATCCCATGACGTAGCAGTCGATCGACTTCAGGAACGCCTCGACGAATCCCGGATCCATCGACACGCCGCCGGCGAACTCGTCCTGGGTTTCGAGCCAGTCGACTCGACCGTCTTTGCGAGCAATGAAGCCATCGAGGCTCGCGGCCATGTGGATCGTGATGCGAGAACGAGGAACGGTCATCGCGTCATACGAAGCCGTGCGAGGCCCGGGAACACGTTGCCGCGACATTGCGTATTCTCGGCGGGAATGTCGCCGCCACGGGAGAACGCGCGCGTGGCAATCGTGCGCATTTTCATGGAGGGAGGTAGGTATTGGAATCTTCGCGCCATTCGCGGACCTGCTTCACGCCGCGCCGCGCGATGACGAGCATCCCGGCCGCCGCTCCGGCGCCGAGTGTGCCCGCCAGGAGGATCGACGGAATCAGGATCGTCGCGGGCAGCGAGCCGGGCATCCCGATCGCAAGCATCGCCGCGGCGCCGGCGGCCGCAGTGAAACCCCACGCGCCGAACGAGCGCAGCCGCAGGGTGTCGAAGTTGTCGGCGCGCGCCCGGCGGGCAACGACGAGCGCGAACAGTGCGCCCGCACCACCCCCGACGATGAATGCCCGTGCTGCTACAGCGACGAGCTCGCGAATGCCGAATATCGAACCCGGGACCACTCCCAGCATGACGCCGCCGACGAGCAGCGTCGTGGCGAAGCCGGCGAGGCCGACGCCCCACGTGATGGCCATGCCAAGGATGCCGCGAGCGCGAGCTGCCATCATCGAGCTTCCATTCCTCCGAATATACGAAACCCCGGTCGCTCCGGCGCGCGCGACGCGTTCGCCCTCTGAAATCGTCGCCTGCTCAATCGACGATGAAAAGCGTCGCGCCCATGGGTGAGAGTGATCGGTGCGCCTCGGCCCGGTCGGCCACCTGGTAGCTCATCCCCGGCGCAAGGTGAAAACGACGGCCATCACGAAGTTCGGTTTCGAGTGCGTCTCTGCATGCGTGGTGTCAGATGGTTCGGGGGGGCGGAGTGTCAGATCGTCCTACGACGCCGATCAGCCCCGCGTTTCATGGGTAGGAATAAGTACGCGACCTGACGCTGACCGGGCGCTTGGTCAGGCCCCGAGGACGCTCCTTTCGCGCAACACGTACGATCTCTCAGCCTCAACCATACGAGGATGCCATGGCTACCAAATCTATCGTTGACCCCAGGCCCCACACGCAGCGCATTCGCAAAATGCTCGTCGACACTGCACTGCAGGCACGGAACGACATTGCGGAAATCGACGAGCCGCGGGCGCGCGCGCTGCTCGAGACGAGTGCCGAAGTCCTGACCGGGCTCGCGAAGGCGTACGAGGACTACGACGCGGCGAGCGAGCCGGTATGGCGCCGTTGAGTTGGGTCGGGACGGTGCGGCAGGAGGTCGGTGACGCAGGCAGACAACCGTAACCCCCACGTAATACTATCATCACCCCCGAGACTTGCGGCAAGCCCCCCGTGCGGGTTCAGACTTCGCGCTCATTCTGAACGAGGAGTTG
>JANWIF010000127.1 GCA_025450035.1 Gemmatimonadaceae bacterium | reverse complement strand
CGATGTCGGTCTTGCCCACGCTCGCGAGCTGCTCGCCAACGCCGACGCCGGGGAGGCTGCCGCAGCGCCGGCAAAGGCGCCGGCAACGGCGCCGCGCGGCGCGACGCGGCGGCGCGGTCACGGATCCCCCCCCCCCGCTCCCGGCACGCGCTGAGTGGTTGACGGCGCGTCGCGCCCAACCAGGCTCCGGCCCCAGAGCTGAGTATAGAACCGCAGCCCCACTCCCCATTCTCCTCGCACCGGGCGTCCCCCCGACAGCGAGATCGCACGACGGTAGCGGAGGAGTATTTCGACTGGATACTTGCCGCCGCCCTGTTCGCTCGCAGCTACGGTGGAGAACACGATGCCGCCGCCCGCCCACTGCTCGGTGAATTGCGACGACGCATCGAGCGAGGAGGCATCGAGGTGCATGACCGCGCCCGTGGAATCCGTGATGTCGGCTGTCCCGGTGAACGTGCCCGCAGCCTCGTGAACGTACTGGTACTGCGCGCCGATGGAGAAATATTCGCCTAACATGAGGCGCGGGGTGACCTCCAACGATATCACATCTCCAAGGCGCCGAGTGGTCAATACCGGGAAGGCGGTCACATCGAACGGATCTCCCGGAACACCGGCGCCCACGCGGATGTCGCGCGTGTCCTGCAGATGATGCTCGTATCGCCCCACAACGCTCGTCCAGAAGTGGCGGCCGAAGATCACGTCCCAGAACGATCCCACTTCGGCCCCGCTGTCACCCTCGCCTAAGGCGACGCCAAACAGCGAATCAGGACTCGCAGGGCTCCCGGTGCCGAACCGCGCCCGCACCGTGACCGCGCTGCGCACGTGAAAACCGGCTGCTGCCACGCGCTCACGCTCGGTTTGTTGACCGAGCCACACGAACTTGAGCGACACCACAGCGTCGCCGATCCCGCCGCGATCATAGCTGTTGACGGAGTCGGCGTGAATGGCTCGAGCGGTGTCAGGAAAGAACGTCGCTATTTCGTTGGAGCCCGCCTCCGGCACCGTCGCCGTGAACATCAGCCGATTGGTGATGCCCAGGTCGAGCGAGAGAAGCGTGCGACGAATCTGCGACCGCGTGTCGATGGATGCACCCGACGACGCGTCGTATTCCTGGTACCACCGCGACCAGAGATTCGTGAATCCCAAGCGAACAGTGCCGCTGCCAACGGTCGTGGCATCATCACCGTAACCGAGCACCGCTTGCCCGCGCAGCGGTGCGGCCGTGGCCACAACGGCGCCGCCGAGCGCGAGGGCCCAACATCCGAGCGCGCGACGGACCGAACGAGACTGCACGAGGTGGAGGAGTGGCGCGTTCAGCGGTTTACGGAAGTGTTGGGGCACAGAAATGGCTCGCGGCCAAGTGTGCCATCTCGCCCTCACATTGTCAACGGAGCGTGACGCGCGCACGCGCGTTGGCACGGCTCCCTATATTGCACGTTGACGCCGCGTCCGGCGGCGCGACGAAATCGATTCCTTCTGCAAAGTCGCTCGTGAATTCTACGCCCAGATCGGTAATTCCGTGGCAGGTAACCGGCAATCACTGGCTCGCCCTTCCGTGTATCCATCCGGCAGACGGCGCACTGCATGCGCTGGGGGTGTTGCATCGTGGCGCGCGCGCCGCCGTGGAATTCTCGGGCGGCCCGGACTTTCTCGCCGGGGGCGGGCCGCCGTTGCTGCGCCCGAGTGTGCGGATCAACGGCGTGCACCGCGCGTTGGGCGAACACGGACTGGCGTGGGAACGAGCGATGAGTTGGCTCCCCACGTTCACGTGCGCCATCGATGCGCTCATGGTGCGCGGCACGCTGTTCGCGCCGTACGGACGCGATGCCGACATTGCCGGCGCCGTGTACGCGCTGTCGTTCGAGAATCGCGCCGGTGATGAGGTAACGATCGACCTCGCCCTCGAAGGTGTGCTAGGACACCGGCAGCTTCGCGTGCGGACCGCGCGCCCCGCCGATGATGCGCACCGCATTGCGGTCGGTGACGATGGCGTCGTGGTGCTGGAGGGAAGTGCACAGCCGGGGCTGGCCGCGCTCGCCGTGGCCGCCGATGCCGAAGCGCGCGTCGAGATCGTACCCGGCGACTCACCTCGATTTTCTCTGCATCGCGAGCTGCGCGTAGCTGCGGGTGCGCGCGCGAGCGCCGCATTTTACATAGCCGCCGGCCCGGAGCGCGATGGAGCGGAGGCGACGGTCGCCGTGATGCGACGCCGCGGATGGAGCGAGCTGCTCACCATCACGCGCGATGCGCTCATGGAGTTGGAGCAGACGGTAGGGCACGATGGCATCGACCGCCTGATCAATCGCAATCTCCTGTTCGCGTATTTTTACGGCGTCGGCCGCGCGCTGGACGACGCGCACTTCTACCTTGTACGTTCGCGCGCACCGTGGAACGGCCGCGGCATCACGACGCGCGATTGGGATGCGCTCGCCTGGACGCTCCCGGCCATCCAGCTCGCCGACAGCACGCTCGCCCGCGAGCTCCTGGTCCGCGCCTGCGAGCTGCACGGGTACGCGCCGGGAAATGGTGTGCACTACCTCGATGGCACACTGTTCGAGCCCGGCTTTTCACTCGAAGGGGTGGCGTCGTTCGCCATCGCGACCGACCGCTACATTCGCGAAACGGGAGACGATCAGATCGTCGACGAGCCCGCGGTTGCCGACACGCTCTACGCCTCGTGGGACGACCTCTCCGTGCGGCGCGACGAGCACGTGCCGCTGTACAGCACCGAGGTCACACCGTCCGGGGCGCCGGCCGCGCATCCGTTCACGCTCCATGGCAACGCGGCCGTCGCCCAAGCGCTCGACGTGCTCAAGCGCACGCTGGATGAGGATAGCGCGCGCGAAGTCGAAGATCCCGAGGCCGTGCGCGCCGCGGTGCGCCGTCACTTCTCGATCGAGGACGATGGCAAGGTGCTCTTCGCATCGTCGATCGACCTGGCGGGAAACTCGAGCGTGGCGGGCGATCCGGAGTCGTCGCCGTACTGGCTTCCGCTGTATGACGCGGTCGAGCGATTCGACTCTGTCTATCGCCGCACGGTGCGTGGACTGGGCGCGGAGCCACATGCGCTGGCCGAGCAGTGCGCGCGGCTGCTCGGTCCCGACGCGCCCGCCGTGCTGCAGTGGTTGCGCCGCGCGCCGCTCGACAACGGCGTGGCCGGCGAGATTGTCGATTCCGAGGGACGCGTGGTGGCGAACGGCGGGGACGCCGCGCTGGCCGGCCTTCTGGCGTGGTCCACGTGGTATGCCATCCACGCGTTAGGCGTACGCCCGTGATCGCGCCGCGTGCACGCCGGCCCGGTCGATCGAAGCGGACGCGGGCTTCGGCGGATGCCTTCGTTGGCGTGAGCGAGCTCACCACAGGCACGCGCGTTTGGGGGAGGAAGGCGCCCGATCGCGGCGGTCGTTGGCCCCGTCTACTTTCCCCGCGGGCCTCATTCTCGTAGTGTTGAGTCGCTCGGGATCTACAGGACTCCGACAAACACGAACACTCCAAGGAGAACGTACATGAGGTTTTCTCGTGCTCCAGTGCTCGTCACGCTGCTCGTGTGCGGAATTTCAGCGGTGTCCCGGTCGCAGGGGTTCCAGGTGAACGAGATCGGCAGTTGCGCCGTGGCTCGAGGGCTTGCGGTTACCGGCTCCCCGTGCAAGGATCCCTCGAATATCTACTGGAACCCCGCGGCAACGGCCTCGTTGGAAGGATGGAGCGCGTACGTGGGCATGGCGGCGATCGCTGTGCGCGGCGGCTTCACCGCCGACACGTCGCGGCGTACCTACGACGCCGATGCTCCGGTGGCGTTCCCGGCAAACGTCTTCGTCAACTACGGCGCCAAGGGCGGCCGTTGGGCGCTCGGCTTGGGCGCGTACGTTCCGTTCGGCCTGACGTCGCAATGGTCGACGGATTTTCCCGGGCGGTTCGAAGCGCTCAGGGCCTCCTTGACGTCGATCTACGTGCAGCCGAATTTCGCCTACCGAATCGCCCGGGGATGGTCGATCGGCGGCGGCCCGGTGATCGGCTACTCGCAGGTCCAGTTGCGCCAATCGCTCGACCTGGCGCAGCAGGACGCGGTCGGCGGGATCACGTTCGGCCAGTTGGGCCTCGCGGCACGAACCGAGTTCGCGCGGGCCAAGCTCGCCGGCAGCGCCACCGCGTTCGGGTTCAATATCGGCGTGCACGGCGAGCTCGGACCCGATTGGGAGGTCGGTGCCCGCTACCTGTCGTCGCTCGATTTCCATTATAACAACGCGGACGCCACGTTCGGCCAGATCCTCACCAACCTCGTGCTCCCCGCCGGCAATCCGTTAGGCGTACCCGGCGGCACGCCGTTGGATGGGATCCTGAGCGGACAGTTCCTCCCCGGCGCCGCGCTGAGCGCGCAACACGTGTCCACGCGCATCAAGCACCCTGCGCAGTTTCAGGTCGGCCTCGGCTACTCCGGTTTCGTGAACTCACGCATCTCCGGCGACTTCGAGTGGACGCAGTTCTCCTCGTTCACGGCGCTCCCCGTCACGTTCAGCGGACCGGCCAGTGTCGAGAATCGTTCCCTCATCGAGGACTACACGAATTCGTGGTCGCTGCGATTCGGCGTCGAGCACGCGTTCCCGGTGGGGATCAAGGGGCGCATCGGATTCAGCTACGTCAGCTCACCGGCGCCGGATATCTCCGTCTCACCGCTGATCCCCGACATGAACCGGCGGAACTACACGATCGGGTTCGGCGTCCCGCTCTCGCCACGGTATACCCTCGACGCGGGCTACCTCCACGTCAACACCAGCGGCCGCCGCGGACGCGTTGTCGAAAACTCCGTCTCGACCGCGGGGCCGGTGCCCGACGGCGGTGGCAACACGCTCACCGCGCAGGATCTCAACTCCGGGTTCTACACGCTGAGCGCGAACGTCCTGTCGCTCAGCATCCGCGCCAACTTCTGACGCCACGACACGCACACGGGAGAATCATCCATGTCTCGAGAGCGGCTCCTCGTCGCCGGCGCGGTCGCGCTCATGTGGTGTACCGTCGCAACGAGTTGCAATTCCACCAAGGATCTCATCGTCCCGCCGCCCCCCACCGATCCCCTCTTCGCGAGCTACGTCTCGTTAGGCAACAGCATCACGGCGGGCTACCAATCGGGCGGCATCAACGACTCGACGCAGCACCAGGCGTATCCGGTGTTGCTGGCGCAGCAGATGGGGACGCCGTTCACGATTGCCAGTCTGGCGGATCCGGGATGTCCGCCGCCCATCGACAGCTTCCCTGAGGGCACGCGCGTAGGGGGTGGCACGTCGACCTCGTGCTCGTTCCGTTCGCAGCGGAGCGGCGTCGCGGTGCTGAACAATGTCGCGGTACCGGGCGCCTTCGCGTTCGATCCGACGAGTCCCATCGGCACCGGCGGCGGCGGTGCGCTCACCACGTTCATACTCGGCGGCAAGACGCAGGTGCAGCGTGCGCTCGACGCGAATCCGACGTTCGTGAGCATCTGGATCGGCAACACCGACGTGCTGCCGGCCGCGCTGAGTGGTGTCCTGAGCGATTCGCTCGGCGCAGCCGTGTCTCCGGGCATCACCGGCCAACAGAGTTTCGAGAAGTCGTACAGCGCGATGATGACCGGATTGCAGGCGGGCGGAACGATCAAGGGCGGCGTGTTGCTCGGCGTCGTGAACGTCGCGAATGCTCCGGTGTTCTTCCCCGCCGCAGCGCTGTTCGCCGACCCGATCATCGTCCCCACGCTGTCGGCGGTTGTGGGCGCGCCGATCACGGTGGACACGAGTTGCACGCCGGCCACGCAGTCGATCATCAACTTCGAGCTGTTCGCCGCCATGCGCGCCGGCACCGCGCCCGATACCATCGCCTGCCATGCCCTGGCCGGCCATGCTAACGGGCTCGGCGAGTTGTTCGTGCTCGACGCCGGCGAGATCGCAACGCTGTCCACCGCCGTGGCGAACTACAATGCGTTCATCCAGCAGACCGCTACCACTGCCGGTTGGGCGTACGTCGACCCGAATCCCGCGCTCGCCGCGCTCAGGCAGAGCGGCCAGATTCCCATCTTTCCCGATCTCACGCAGCCGACCAAGGCCTTTGGCAATTACATCTCGCTCGACGGTATTCATCCAGCCGCGGCGGCGCACGCACTCCTCGCCAACCTGATCATCAATGCCGTGAACACCACGTACAGCACACACGTGCCGACCATCGGCACGCCGTAGGCGCGGAGCCCGATGCGAACAGTGATTCCCCTTGTCGCGCCATTGCGGGCTGGCTAGCTTTGGGTCGATTGCGGGAATAGCTCAGTTGGTAGAGCACAACCTTGCCAAGGTTGGGGTCGCGGGTTCGAGTCCCGTTTCCCGCTTCCATCATCGGCGCGCGACCGACAGGGACATAGGGCCAACGCCTATGTCCCTGTGTCTTTGGGCTCCCAGTCCTCGCCGGCCACACAGAGCGCCCGCCCGGGTGGCGAAACGGCAGACGCGAGGGACTTAAAATCCCTTTCCCTTTGCGGGGAGTGCGGGTTCGATTCCCGCCCCGGGCATCCGAGTAGTTCTCGTTAGGCATGGAGGCTGCGCCACAGATGCAACGTGGCGTAGCTGCGCCACGGGCGCCACGCCCGTGACACGTCCTCGGCGCGCGCCGCGGTCACGCCGCCGAGCGCGGTGCGCAGGGCGATGTCGCCCTGCGGAAACGCATCGGGCCAGCCCAGCGCACGCCTCGCGATGTAGTGCGCCGTCCACGGTCCGATGCCCGGCAGCGCGACGAGCCGCGCGATCGTAACATCGGGCGGAGCGCCGGGCTCCAGCATCAACCGGCCGGACACGATCTCCCGCGCGAGCGTGATGATGCTCTGGGCGCGCGTCCGGATGATACCGAGCGATGCCACTTCGCCGACCGTGGCCGCCGCCATGCGCTGAGGCGTGGGGGAGTGGTGCGTTAGGCCTGCGTGCGGCGCCGCGATCGGGACGCCAAACTCCTCCACCAGGCGCCCGGCGAGAGTCGTCGCCGCCCGCACGGTGATCTGCTGGCCGAGTATGGCGCGCATCGCCAGCTCGAATCCGTCGAAGGCGCCCGGAACGCGGAGCCCCGGCGTCCGCGCCACGGCGACGGCGAGACGTGCGTCCCGCATGAGCTGCGCGTCGATGATATCGGGTCGCGCGGCGAGATCGAACAGGTGCCGCAGGCGGCCCAGGAGGGCAGGGAGCACCGGCGTGAGCGAGCGCGAGAGCTCGACCAGCAGTGCGCGCTTCGCCGGCGCGTGGCCGACCCGGACCCAGCCCGTGTGGGGAGACGCACCGAGGTGGACGGTGCGAGCGTATACGTCATCGTCCACCTGTTCCACGCCCTTGAGGGCGCGCATGCTGAGGAACTGCATCATGCCCCGCCAGTCGAACGGCGGGCGATAGCTGAGTTGCAGCGTGAGAGTGTCGCGAGGCGCCGAGCAGTCCATGGTGTCGCCGCCGTTCACAGCTTTGCGCAGGCGCGTTGGTGGCATGCCGTAGCGATGGCCGAACGCATCGTTGAAACGACGCAGGCTCGAGAACCCGCTGGCGTAGGCGACATCGACAATCGGGAGCCTGGTCTCAGCAAGCAATTGCTTAGCGAGCAGAAGGCGGCGGGTGAGAAGGAGTTCGATGGGCGATACACCGAGCTCCTGATGGACGATGCGCCGGATTTGCCGGGAGCTGTATCCGAACTGAGCGGCGACGGTTTCCAGGCGCGTCGATCCGTCAGGCAGACCTTCCACGATGCGGTGTGCGATCAAGCTGGCGAGGCGGCGCGCATCGTCCACGGGTGCACACCCGGGCGCCAGTTCGGGGCGGCATCGCAGGCAAGGGCGGAACGAGGCCTTTTCAGCGGCTTCCGCGCTGTCGAAGAATCGGCAGTTCGCGGACTTCGGCGTCTTGGCGGTGCAGACGGGCCGGCAGTAGATGCCCGTGGACGTCACGCCGATGTAGAACAGTCCGTCGAACCTGGGATCACGCGACACGTACGCGTTATAGCGGGCTGCGGCGTCGGGGGTCATGTGCGCAATGTACGTCGTGCCGGCGCTCGTGCTAGCCATTGTCGGACAGGCAATCGCATGGCGCGGTCGCAGGCTCAGTTGTCCGAAGATGGCGAGACGAAATGGGCGCGCGCGTCTACCTTCAGCAACGTGACCTTTCGGGGGGTCTCCCGATCTTCCCGCCTAACTGAGAACGGTGGCACCATGGACAAGCAACAACTCGTGCGACGGCTCGACGCGGTGTGGACCGACTTCCTGTCGTCGTACGCCGGGCTACGCGACGCGCAGATGCTGGAACCGGGCGTGTCGGGCACGTGGTCCGTGCGCGATATCATCGCGCACGTCACCACCTGGGAAGAGGAGGCGCTGGCGCAGTTGCCCGTCATCCTCGCGGGGCGTCGTCCGCCCCGGTACTCTGTGACGTACGGCGGGATCAATGCGTTCAACGCGCTGATGACGGAGCGGAAGCGTGGCTACTCGCCCGCCGAGATCTTACGACAACGTGACGAGGTCCACGGCCGCCTGGTGCGCTACGTTCTGAGCGTGCGCGACGAGGAGTTCACGCGGGAGACGCGCTTTCGGCGACGGCTGCGCCTGGACACGTACAACCACTACCCGAAGCACGCGCGCGCGATTCGGTCGTGGCGCGCGCGACCGGCCCGATAGCGGGCACGAGTCTTGGGCGTCACGCTCGTCGCCGCCGCCTTCGGTGTCGCGCGCCCGGGCGACGGCTGTGTTCGCGCCGAGCGACCGTCACCGCCGCGCAATCACGACCATGCGTGCAGGACCAGCCGTGCGCGTCGTGAGACACGAGATGCGTTGACTCGCCGTTCGCCTCCAGCCCTTCGACGACATAGAGCTGCAACACCGTTCTCCCCTGTCCGCGCGCCGTATGCGGATCGAGGGCACGGACGCGCATGAGGCGCTTGGCGGTGGGCTCCAATCCGTGTGACTTACGCGGCACGGCGACTCCTAACGGCGGATTAGGCGTCCAAGAGACGGGGTAACCATCTCTGTGACGAAAAATGTTGATATCGTTCACTAACGATTGCTATCACAAGTGTTTACACATTGGTAGATAACGTTAAACCTTAATGTTGAAGACTGGTTAGTTCGGTGTCTGTTCGGCTTGCAAAAGCTACGGCTGCCGCTCACGGCTGTCAACTCACGAACGCCCGCCAGATCACGCCCGCCCACCGACAGCACGCTGCCGCCGCGCCACCGCCCCGCCAATATGCGCGACCCGCCAACAAAAACCGTTGGCGTCGTATTGCACTCCCGGATAATTTGTTGCGCCATGACCGATGTCGTCGCTCTCGCCGCCGAGCTCATGGCAATCGAATCACCGACCGGCGACGAGCGTCGGGCGGTCGATTTCGTTGCGCAATGGCTCGTGGCCCGCGGATGGAACGTGACCGTTCAGGAAGTCACGCCGGGCCGCGGAAACGTTTGGGCCTCGCGCGCCGGCGGCGGGGTCACGTTCTCCACCCACCTCGACACGGTGCCGCCCTTTCTGCGCCCAACGCTCGAGGGCGATCGCTGACTGGGACGCGGCGCATGTGACGCCAAGGGGATTGCCGCCGCGATGCTCGTCGCCGCCGATCAGCTGGCCAGCGCGGACGAGCAGCGAGTCGACCTGCTCTTCGTGGTGGGCGAGGAAAAAGGATCCGACGGCGCACGCGCGGCCAACCACCTCCCGGCGACGAGCCGCTTCCTCATCAACGGGGAACCAACGGAGAGCACGTTGGCTTCTGGTGCCAAGGGTTCGTTACGCGTCTACGTGCGAACTTCTGGAGTACCGGCCCACTCGGCGTACCCGCATCTGGGACAATCGGCGATCGATCCGATGCTCGCGCTGCTCCCGACCGTGCGGCAGCTGGAGCTGCCGCACGACCCCGTGTTGGGCGACACAACGGTCAACATCGGGACGATCCATGGCGGCAGTGAGGCGAATATCATTCCGGATCGCGCGGTGTCGGAGCTGATGTTTCGGTTGGTCGGGGACGTCGAGCCCATCAAGCGGATGGTCGAACAGTGGGCGGCGGGGCGAGCACAGATCGAGTACGGGTCGCACATTCCGACCATGCGCTTTCACACGATCGCGGGTTTCCCTTCGGCCCCCGTGGCCTACACGACCGACATTCCGCTGCTCGGCCGCTGGGGCACACCGCTGCTGTTCGGTCCCGGTTCGATCCACGTGGCACACACACCGCGCGAGTTCATCGACGTCGGCGAGCTGCGCAACGCGGTGGACGCTTACGTGCGCCTCGTGCGTGCGCTGCTCGCCTGACCATGAACGACCCATCTTCCGCGCCTCCCGCCGCGACACGGCGCACGCGCATTCCGGTGGCCGTGCTGGGCGCAACGGGCGCGGTTGGGCAAACCTTCGTTGGGCTGCTGCACGACCATCCCTGGTTCGAGCTTGTCGAGGTGGCGGCCTCCGACCGGTCGGCGGGCCACGCGTATGGCGAGGTAGCCCACTGGTTAGGCGGTGAGCTTCCGGCGCGCATTGCGGCGCTGCCGGTGGCGCCGTGCGATCCGGCGCGCATCGACGCGCCGATCGTTTTTTCGGCCCTGGATGCGGCCGTCGCCGGCGACGTGGAGGCGGCGTTCGCGCGCGCCGGCCGGTTCGTTCTCAGCAACGCACGCAACTACCGGCTCGACGCCGACGTCCCGTTGCTCATCCCCGAGATCAACCCGGAGCACGTCGTGCTCCTGGACCGCCAGCGCGCGCGACGAGGATGGACGGGGGCGATCGTCACCAATTCCAACTGCTCGACGATGGTCGTCGCGCTCGCGCTGGCGCCGCTCCATCAGGCGTTTGGCGTTAGCCAGGTGTTCGTGACCACCCTCCAGGCGGTGTCCGGCGCGGGGTATCCCGGGGTGCCGTCGCTCGACATCCTCGGCAACGTCATCCCCTACATCGGCGGCGGTGAAGAAGAGAAAATCGAAACCGAAACGCTCAAACTCCTCGGCACGCTGAGCGCCGGCGGCGTGACGCCCGCGCCGATGCGCATCAGCGCGCAGGTGACGCGTGTACCGGTCGAACACGGCCACACCGTCTGCATGGCGGTTGCCCTCGAACGTTCCGCAGATCCCGATGCCGCCATTGACGCGATCGAACACTGGCCCGGCGCCGTGGCCGCGCTTGCGCTGCCGTCGGCGCCCACGCCACCGATCGTCGTCACGCGGCAGATCGACCGGCCGCAGCCCCGCCGCGATGCAGGTGCGGGCCGCGGGATGCAGGTCGTGGTCGGGCGCGTGCGCCGCGATCCGATCCTCGATCTGCGCCTCGTCGCGTTAGGACACAACACCATTCGTGGCGCAGCCGGCGCTTCGGTGCTCAACGCCGAGCTGCTCGTCGCGCGCGGACTGCTGGGCTCGTGATCGTCGTCAAGTTCGGCGGCACCTCGGTGGGCGATGCGGCGGCGATTTCCCGCGCTGCTGCCATTACGCGCGGTCGGCTGCCGCGACAGCCGCTGGTGGTCGTCTCGGCGCTCTCGCGAGCCACGAACGAGCTGCTCGCCATCGCCGACCAGGCGGCGCAGGGTCAGCTCATCTTGGCCCTGCGCGGCGTGGAAGGCTTACGCGACCGCCACCTGGCCGAATGCCAGACGTTGTTGGGCGACGGATCGGATGCCGACGACGTGCGCGCCGAACTGAGCGCGATGTGCGACGAACTGGCTGGCCTCTCCGAGGCGCTGTCGGTCCTCGGCCACCTCACGCCGCGCAGTCTGGACGCCATCGCCGCCTATGGCGAGCTGCTTTCGTCCACACTCGTGCACGCCGCCTTTTGCCGGTACGGGCTGCCGATGGAGTTGGTGGACGGCCGAGACGTGGTGGTCACCGACGAGTTGTACACGCGCGCGCTACCCGACCTCGAGGCCATCACCGAGCGCGCC
Source organism: Gemmatimonadaceae bacterium (assembly GCA_025450035.1). Classification (GTDB taxonomy): domain Bacteria; phylum Gemmatimonadota; class Gemmatimonadetes; order Gemmatimonadales; family Gemmatimonadaceae; genus JADGGM01. The sequence goes on along the minus strand of JANWIF010000127.1, from coordinate 7,186 downwards.
CGCAGTGTGCTGCTGCCCATCATCAGACGCGGACGGGTACCGCTGGTTGGCGGCTTCATCGGCCGCTCGCACGCCGGCGTGACTACGACCATCGGCCGCGGCGGCAGCGATTTCAGCGCGGCGCTGTTCGGCGCTGCGTTAGGCGCCGAGGCAATCGAAATCTGGACCGACGTCGACGGGATGCTCACCGCGGATCCGCGCAGCGTGCCGCGCGCACGGCTGATCGAGGAGATCCGGTTCGACGAAGCCTCGGAGTTGGCGACGTTCGGTGCCAAGGTGCTCCATCCGAGTACGATCGCGCCTGCCGTGCAGCGAGGCATTCCAGTGCTCATCTTCAATTCGCGCCGGCCCGAAGGACACGGCACGCGGATCACCCCCGATGCCCCGCGCCGCGCCGTAACCGCCATTGCCGGCAAGGGCAACGTGACCGTGATCCGCGTGACGTCCTCGCGCATGCTCCTCGTCCCGGGGTTTCTCCGTACGTTGTTCGAGGTGTTCGAGCGCCATCGCACGTCAGTGGATGTGGTTGCCACCTCGGAAATCTCGGTGTCGGTTACCGTCGACGACCCCTCCCGCCTCGAAACGCTGATGGTGGATCTTCGTGCGTTAGGCGACGTGGCGATCGAACGCAACCGCGCCGTGGTGGCCGTGGTGGGCGCGGGCCTGGGCGGCGACAGCGCCACGATGGCGCGCGCGCTCGGCGCCCTCCATGGCATGCGCGTACACATGATCTCGCTCAGCGCCACCGAAATCAACCTCACGATCATCATCGACGGCGACCGCTTGGTCGACGCCATGCGTGCGCTACATTCCGAATTCTTCGACGTTTCTCCCACCGGCCCCCCCACCCCCACCCCCACCCCCACCCGTCCCCCCCGTCCGGAGGCCGCGTGAACCGTCCCCGCCTCGCCTTGATCGGTCACGGGAAGATGGGATGCGCGCTCGCCCAGGTGGCCGCCGAGCGCGACTGGCCCGTAGCGGCCATCATCGATGAGTCCGGCAATCGCGACGGTCGGGGCATCACAGGCCAATCGTTGGCTGGTGCGGACGTGGCGATCGAGTTCACGACGGCCGCGGCATCGCCCGCCAACGTGCGCGCCTGCGTCCGTGCCGGCTGTCCCATCGTCGTCGGCACCACCGGTTGGGATGACGTACGTTCCGCGGTCGAGCTGGACGTGCTATCGGCCGGCGGCGCGATGCTCTGGTCGCCCAATTTCTCGTTGGGCGTGAATTTGTTCTGGCAAGTCGCCGAGTTGGCCGCGAGATTGGCGGCGCGCGCGGGCGGATTCGATGCGCACATCGTCGAGACGCATCACGCCGCGAAGCGGGATGCGCCATCGGGCACGGCGCTCGCCTTACAGCGACTCGCCTCGGCGGCATGGGGGGGGGGACGCGAGATTCCGGTGACGAGCGTGCGCGTGGGTGCGGTACCAGGCACGCACGAGCTGCTGCTCGATGGGCCGTTCGAGCAGGTGCGACTGGTGCACGAGGCGCGCGATCGCCGCGTGTTCGCCGAGGGAGCGCTCGCTGCCGCTTGCTGGCTCGTGGGGCGCCACGGGGTGTTCACCATGCGCGACTTTCTCCTGGCCGAGGTGCCTCCAGCATGACCACGTCGTCGCGACTCTTCGGCTGCGGGACTGCGCTCGTCACTCCGTTCGCGGACGACGGCTCGGTGGACGAGCGCGCCTTACGCGCGTTGGTTGGCTGGCAGATCACGGAAGGTGTGCATCTGCTCGTACCGTGCGGATCCACCGGTGAGGCCGCGACGATGAGCGCCGCCGAGCACCGTCGAGTCGTGGAGATCACGGTCGAGGAAACGCGGGGCCGTGTGCCCGTGATCGCGGGCGCGGGCTCCAATGACACGCACAAGGCCATCGCGCTCTCGGCCGACATGCGCGCGGCGGGCGCCACCCACCTGCTGCACGTGAGCCCAAGCTACAACAAGCCGCCGCAACGCGGCATCATCGCGCACTTCCGCGCAATCGCCGAGTCGACCGATCTTCCCATCATCGTGTACAACGTGCCCGGCCGCACGGGGAGCAACATCGAGGCGCGCACCACGCTTGCGTTAGCCGAGATTCCCGGCGTTGTCGCGATCAAGGAAGCCTCGGGCAATCTGGGGCAGATCATGGAGATCATCCGCAATCGCCCCGCTCACTTTTCCGTGCTCTCGGGCGACGATGCGCTCACGCTTGCGGTGATGGCCGCCGGCGGCGACGGCATCGTGTCGGTGATCTCCAATGCCACGCCGCGGGCCATGTCCCGCCTGGTAGAGTGCTGCCGCGATGGCGACTTCGCCGGCGCGCGCGCGATCAACGACCAGCTCGCCGCGTGGATGCGCGCGGCGTTCATCGAATCCAATCCCATGCCGGCCAAAGCCGCGCTGGCGATGATGGGCCGCATGAAGAACGTCCTGCGGCTCCCGCTGGTGCCGTTGCGCGACGACCTGGCCCCCGAGGTGCGGCAGGCGCTGATGGCGGCGGGAGCGCTGTCGTGAGCTACGCCGCTCCATCGCTCGACATCGGCGTGGTGCGCTCGCACATCGCGCGGTTCATGGAAACGCCGCCGGCGGAGATGCCGGTGGGCGAGGTCGAACGAATCGTAACAGCGCTGCTGGGTGCACTGGAGCGCGGCCAGGTGCGTGCGGCCGAGCGCGACGACCTCGGGCAGTGGCACGCCGTGCCATGGGTCAAGCAGGGCCTTTTGCTCGGCTTTCGCGTGTCGCACGTGGCCGACATGTCGTTAGGCGGGAAGTCTTCGTTCCGCTTCTTCGATAAGCACCTGTTCCCGGCTCAATCCATCCAGCAATCGCAGGGTGTACGCATCGTGCCGGGGGGATCGACCATTCGGCGCGGTGCGTTCGTGGCCAAGGGGGTGGTGTGCATGCCGCCCATGTACATCAACGTCGGCGCCTGGGTTGGTCCCGGCACCATGGTCGACTCGCATGTGCTGGTGGGTTCGTGCGCGCAGATCGGCGCGCGCGTGCACCTCAGCGCGGCCGCGCAGATCGGCGGCGTGCTCGAGCCGGTGAACGCCGCGCCGGTCATCATCGAGGACGATGTGTTCGTCGGTGGGAATTGCGGGGTCTACGAAGGCACGGTGGTGCGCGAGGGCGCGGTGCTGGCAGCGGGGGTGATTCTCACGCGCGGCGTGCGGGTGTTCGACGTGGTGCGCGAAACGATGTATCGTGCGGATGACGAGCGGCCGCTGGAGATCCCGGCCGGCGCGGTAGTGGTGCCTGGCACGCGGCCGCTTGCGGGGGCGTGGTCCGCCGAGCACGGGCTCGCGGTACAGTCGCCGGTGATCGTGAAGTACCGCGACGCCGGAACGAGCGCCTCGACGGCGTTGGAGCAGTGGCTGCGATGAAAGCGCCGCGCCGCCCGGTCGCCATCGTTGGGCTGGGGTGTATCGGAGGCTCGCTCGCGCGAGCGCTCATTGCGCAGGGCATCGAGGTGCGCGGGTGGAGCACGTCGGGCAGCGACCGGCAGCGCGCCGCGGCGGCGGGCGTGAGCGTGGCCGAGGGCGACGCGCCGCTGGCCGCGCTCTGCCTTGGCGCCACCTCGGTGGTGCTTGCCGTGCCGTTCCCGCACCTGGCCGGCGTGGCGCGCGCGCTGTTGGCCGTGGCGCCGCCGCAGGTGCGCATCTTCCACGTCGGCGGACTGCAACAGCGTGCTGCGTTAGGCATGGAGGAGATTGCGTGGGCGCGGATCATCGGCACGCACCCGCTCGCCGGTTCGCACGACACCGGGTTCGAAGCATCGCGCGCCGATCTGTTCGTGGGATCCACGGTCTGCATCGAGGCGCGCGCGGATCTCCGCGGGCGCCGCACGGCCGAATGGCTGTGGCGCACCGCCGGCGCGCAGCGGGTGGACTATCAAGCGGCGGAAGAGCACGACCGCCTCATGGCGTGGGTGAGCCATCTTCCGCAGCTCACGGCCACCGCGCTCGCGTACACGCTGGCCGCCGCGGGGATCGACCCGGCGGAAACCGGATCGGGCGCGCGCGACACCACCCGCCTGGCCGCCACTCCGTTAGGCGCATGGCCGGCGCTCCTACGTGGCGCCCCTGCGGAGATCGACGTAGCGTTGTCGCGGCTGGAACGGACCCTGTCCGACCTGCGCGCCGTCCTCAGCGCGGAGGATGACGACCGGCTGGCAACAGTGTGGGAGCGGGCGGCCGCTTGGCGCCGGCAGACGGGCGGGAGCGGACCGGGCGATGGCGGCACCGGCGGCGGAGCGCGGCGCGCATGAACGTCGGCGGCACGATCCGGGTGCCTGGCGACAAGTCCATTTCGCATCGCGCGCTGATGTTCGCGGCGTTGGCGCACGGCGCATCGCGCATCCGCGACATCCTCCCGTCGGCCGACATCCATAGCACCGCGAGCGTGCTCTGCACGTTAGGCGTGTCCATGCCGCCTCTGTCCAGCGACCTCACTATCATGGGGCGGGGGGCGCGCGCCCTCCGCGCACCGAGCGCCGACCTCGACTGTGGGAACAGCGGCACTAGCGCCAGGCTGCTGTCCGGCATCGCCGCGGCGCTGCCGTTCACCAGCCGGTTCGTGGGCGACTCGAGCCTGAGCCGCCGCCCGATGCGCCGCGTGGCCGAACCACTCCGCGCCATGGGGGCACGCGTGGAATGCGCGGACGGCGAGGGACTCCCGATGACCGTACACGGCGGACCGCTGCACGCCATCGAGTGGCGCACGGAGACGGCGAGCGCGCAGATCAAGAGCGCCATCTTGCTCGCGGGAGTGGCCGGCGGCGTGAACGTCGCGGTACGCGAACCCGCGCCAACGCGCGATCATACTGAGCGCATGCTCGTTGCGTTAGGCGCAACGGTCGAGACGCATGGCACCATGGTGCGCCTCACGCCGCCCGACCACCTCTCGCCGGTGGAGATGCGCGTCCCCCGCGACCCGAGCTCCGCTGCCTTCCTGGCTGCTTTGGCGGTCCTGGCGAACACGGGGGAATTGGAGCTGCCCGACGTCTGTCTCAATCCCACGCGCACGGGCTTCTATCGCGCCCTCGTCCGCATGGGCGCGCGCGTGACACTCGAAAGCGGAGCGCCCGAGGGCGGGGAACCGGTGGGCACCGTGCACGCGGCGGCGTCATCCTTGTCCGGCATCACGCTCGACCGCGCCGACGTGCCGTCGATGATCGACGAGCTGCCCCTGCTCGCATGCGTGGCCGCCCGCTCCGCCGGCACGACCACCATCCGCGGCGCCGAAGAGCTACGCGTCAAGGAGAGCGACCGCATCGCGACCGTGGTCGCCAATCTTCGCGCCATCGGCGCAACGGCCGAAGAGCTGCCGGACGGCATGTGCATCGAGGGATCGGACGCGCCGCTGCGGGGCCGCATCGTATCGCGCGGCGACCATCGGATCGCGATGGCGTTCGGCGTGTTAGGCGCGCTCCCGGAGAACGCGATCGACATCGATGACCGCGCGTGCGTCGCCGTGTCATATCCGGCATTCTGGGATGACCTGCGTCGAGCGGTACGACCATGACCTCCAATCCCACTCCTCCGTTCGTCACCCGTGTGCCGGCCGCCAACACGCCCATCGTGGTGGCCATCGATGGGCCCGCGGCATCCGGAAAATCATCGACGGCGCAGTGGGTGGCCGAGCGACTCAGCTTTCGGCACATCGATTCTGGAGCGCTGTATCGTGCGGCCGCGGCCGCCGTGCTGCGCTCAATACGCGGGAGCGGCGATTGGTCGGAGGACGACGTATTGCGCGCTGCGCGTGGGATCACGCTCACGGCCGCGCGCGGTGCGTACGTCCCAATCCTGAACGGCGCCGACCTTGAAAGCGACATCCGCGGCAGCGCGGTCACGCACCACGTGTCGCGCGTTGCGCAGATGCCGCGCGTGCGCCAATGGGTCAATGCGATGGTGCGTGAGGCCGCGGCCGGGACGAGCGTCGTCGTGGATGGACGCGATATCGGGACGGTGGTATTCCCGGGCGCGCACCTGAAGGTGTTCCTCGTGGCCGACCCGTGGGAACGGGCTCGGCGGCGCCTGACGCAGCGCCTCGGCCGTTCGCCTACCGACCCAGAAATCGCCGAGGAGACCGAACGACTCGTGCAACGCGACTCGCTCGATGCCACGCAGACTGTGCAGGCCAAGGACGCCGTGCTCATCGACACCACGTACCTGACACAGGAAGAGCAGGTCGAGCGGATCGTGTCGTTAGTGAAGGTGCTGCGTCCGGCTCTCTGAAAGAGGTCGTCCAAGATTCGAGGCAGGAATAGCCAAGTTGGCTTGACCGCGCAACTTGCCTCCACCGTACTGAAGCGCTATGTTTGACGATTCCGGCCCGACGCACCCCGTGTCGTGCCGCCTCATGAACGCCCAACCTCGGCGCGGCGAGCAAACCATCCGCGATTAGGAGATTTCACCTCGGTATGCCCGAACTCGAAGAAACCACTACCAGCACCGGGACCGCGCTGCTCAAGCGCGACCAGGAAAGAGGAGCACTCCGGCTGCTCGCCCACGGCGACAACCGGTGGGACGAAGACGAGTACTCGCCGGTAGAAGAAGCGCGGATGATCGAGCTGTACGCCGGCACACTCGCGTCCATTGATGAAGGGGAGATCGTCAAGAGCAAGGTCCTGGAAATCCGGGACAACATGGTCATCCTCGACATCGGCTTCAAATCCGAGGGCGCGGTTCCGCTCGAAGAATTCAAGGACCATCCCGACCTCAAGGCAGGCGATGAGGTCGAGGTGTTGCTCGAGCATCTCGAGGACCAGGAAGGGTCGGTCGTTCTGTCGAAAAAGAAGGCCGACTTCATGCGCGTGTGGGAGCGCATCCGTCAGGCCTACGAGAACGATCAGCCGGTGGAAGGCACGCTCGTCAAGAAGATCAAGGGCGGAGTGGTGGTCGACCTCATGGGCGTCGACGCGTTCCTCCCGGGTTCGCAAATCGCGCTCCGCCGCGTGCCTAACATCGATGAACTGCTCGGCCAGAAGTACGAGTTCAAGATCATCAAGCTCAACAAGCGCCGCCGCAACATCGTCGTCTCGCGCCGCGTGATCCTCGAGACCGAGCGGGCCGGCAAGCGCGAGAAGCTCATGAAGGAGCTGGCGAAGGACCAGGTGCGGAAGGGCACCGTCAAGAACATCACCGACTTCGGGGCGTTCATCGACCTCGGTGGCGTCGACGGCCTGCTCCACATCACCGACAT
>JANWIF010000126.1 GCA_025450035.1 Gemmatimonadaceae bacterium | reverse complement strand
GGCGTGTAGTGGCGTGTAGTGGCGTGTAGTGGCGTGTAGTGGCGTGTAGTGGCGTGTAGTGGCGCGTTTTCACACCTGAGCTCGTAGGCACGCATGACAGTGGAGACGGGGTTGCGGGAAGGGCAGACGTTTTCGGGCGGTTCGTGGGTTATTCGCTACGCGAATTTCGTGAAGCTTCCGCACACGTTGTTCGCGTTGCCGTTCGCGTTGGTGGGCGTTGTGCTCGCCAGTTATGTCAAACGTGTCGCGCTGGGCGACTGTGTTTGGGCCGCAGTCGCCTTCACCGCCGCTCGCTTTGCCGCCATGGGCTTCAATCGCATCGCCGATCGGCGCATCGATGCCGCCAACCCGCGAACCGCGACACGCGAGATTCCCTCGGGTGCAATTTCCGTTGGGCAGGCCGCCGCGGCGGTCGCGGTCGCCAGCGCGCTCTTTGTGTTTGCCGCGTGGCGTCTCAATCCGCTTTGCTTCGCGCTTGCCCCCGTCGCGCTCGCCTGGGTCTTTTTTTACAGCTACACCAAGCGGTTCACGCGCTGGGCGCATCTGGCGCTCGGGCTGGGCTGCGGCATCGCGCCCGTCGGCGGTTACCTGGCCGTCACCGGTGCGTGGAGCCGCCCTTGGTGGGCGCTCGTGCTGCTCGCCGCCGCCGTCATGGGGTGGGTGGGCGGGTTCGACATCTTCTACGCGCTGCAGGACACCTCCTTCGATCGCCAGCATCGTCTCCACTCCTTGCCAGTGGCCATCGGCGAACGCGCGGCGGTACGCGTGGCGCGGGCGCTCCACCTGTTGACGGTCGTGGGCCTGGCGCTGGCGGGCCTGGCGTTAGGCGCGGGGTGGTTGTATGGCTCGGGCGTGGTGGTGGTGGCGGGGTTGCTGGCCTACGAGCACTCGCTCGTACGGCTCGACGACCTGTCGCGGCTCGACTCGGCCTTCTTCACCATGAACGGCATCATCAGCATCACGTTCTTCGCGTTCGTGCTCGCTGAGCGTGTCCTGCGGTGACGGCGTCCCCACCCATCATCCTGGCCGTCACGGGCGCATCGGGGGCGCCGTACGCCGTGCGGCTGCTGGAGCAACTCGCGGCCGCGGACCGCCGTGTGTCGCTCATCGTCTCCTCGCACGGCTGGCGGCTGTTAGGCATGGAGGCCGGCCTGGCGGACCCGGCGGCGCTGCGCGGGGGTGTTGGTGCGGCGCGGTGGGACCGCGTCGTAACGGTGTTCGACGATGCCGACCGCGGCGCGGCGCCGGCCTCGGGCTCGGCGCGCAGCGCGGGCATGGTCGTGTGCCCGTGCTCGATGGGCACGTTGGCCGCGATCGCGTTCGGCACATCTCGCTCACTCATCGAGCGCGCAGCCGACGTCACGCTCAAAGAGCGGCGTCCGCTGCTGCTCGTGCCGCGCGAGACGCCGCTCAGCATCGTGCATCTGGAGAATATGCTCCGCGTCTCACGTGCCGGGGCGGTGGTGATGCCTGCGGCACCGGGATTCTATCATCGCCCGGGGCGCGTCGCCGACCTCGTGGACTTCATTGTGGCGCGCATCCTGGATCATCTTGGCGTGGAACACCGCCTCGTTCAGCGATGGGGAGAAGGGGAGACAGGGACGCCCGGGGTGCCCGACGCGGATGCCTAGCAGGCGGGCGACCGTTGTCGGGCTCATTTCGGATACGCACGGCCTGTTGCGGCCCGGCGTGCACACCGCGCTCGCCGGCGTGTCGCTGATTCTGCACGCAGGCGACGTGGGCGGCGATGACGTACTCGATGAGCTCGGGCTCATCGCTCCCGTTCAAGCGGTCTGTGGCAACACCGACACGCCGGACGATCCGAGGTTGTCGCGCGAGGTGGTTCGCGACATCGGCGGAGTCATCATCCACGTAAGTCATGGACACGAGCTCGGCCAGCCGACACCCGAGGCGTTGCTCGCTCGATACGCGGGCGATGTGCTGGTGTACGGGCACACGCACCGTGCCCTGGCGGTGAAGGCAGCGGGACGGTTGGTCGTCAATCCGGGCGCGGCCGGTCCGCGCCGGTTCGATATCGAGCCTTGCGTCGCGCGTTTGACCATTGCCGGCGGGCGCGCGGACGTGGAGATCGTACCACTCACATCACCGCACACTCTCGGGGAGCATCATGCATCGTCATCGTGATCGCCACGTACTGCGCCTCGCAATCGCCGCCCTCACCGCGGCTTTGTTAGGCGGCCGGGCCCCATCGCTAGCCGCGCAGGGCGCTGGCGCGGGCTTCACGCTGCAGCAGGTGCTGGGGTATCCATTCCCCACCGATCTCGTCGCCGCGCCTACCGGGGCGCGCGTGGCCTGGGTGTTCGACGAGCGCGGGGTGCGCAACATCTATGTGGCCGATGGACCCGGCTGGCAGGCTCGCCGCGTGACCGACTACACGAGCGACGATGGGCAGGAGCTCACGAACCTCGCCTTCTCGCCGGACGGCGCGACGATCATTTACGTGCGGGGCGGTGATCACGATGCCAACTGGGACGCTCAGGGGAATCTGGCGCCCGACCCGGCCTCGAACCCGGTGCAGCCCATGGTGGAGATCTGGTCCGTGCCTGCGTTAGGCGGGGCGCCGAAGCGCCTGGCCGATGGGGACGAGCCCGCGGTGTCGCCGCGGGGTGACCGGGTGGCGTACCTCCACGAGCATCAGATCTGGGTCGTGCCGCTCGATGGATCCCAGCCCGGCAAGAGGCTGCTGTTCGCCACGGGAGAGAGTGAGTCGCCCGAATGGTCGCCCGACGGCAGCAAGCTCGCTTTCGTTTCCAGTCGCGGGGACCACGCGTTCATCGCCGTGTTCACCAGCGACTCGGAGCCGCTGCGCTACCTGGCGCCGAGCACGAGTATCGATCGGGATCCGCGGTGGTCACCCGATGGGTCGCGCATCGCGTTTGCGCGGTTGCCGGGCAACGGCGGAACGCCGCAGACGTTGTTGGAGCTTCACCCGCGCCCCTTCGCGATCTGGGCGGCCAATGTGGCGACCGGCGCCGGACACGTGGTGTGGCAGAGTCCGAACACGCTGCGCGGCTCGTTCCCCACGACCGACGGCGAGGTCAACCTGTTCTGGGCGGCCGGAGACCGGCTCGTGTTTCTGGCGGACCTGGATGGGTGGCCGCACCTGTATTCGGTGCCCGCGGGCGGCGGGGCGCCGCTGCTGCTCACGGCCGGCCGCGGCATGGCCGAGCAGATCGCGCTGTCCGTGGACCGTCGCACGCTGGTGTTTGCCGGCAACATGGGGACGGGGACGGACGACATTGACCGGCGCCACGTGTACCGGGTGCCGGTGGACCGCGCCGCTCCGGTGTCGCTCACGGCGGGTGTGGGGCTGGAGTGGACGCCGGTAGTGACCGGCGATGGGGCGACGGTGGTGTTGCTATCGGCAGGGTCCCGCCGTCCGCCGGTGCCGGCGGCTGTTCCGTTCGGCGGGGGAACGCCGCGGCTCCTCGCCGGCGACCAAATTCCACCCGACTTCCCCACGGCGCAGCTGGTTGTGCCGCGCGCGGTGACGTTTCACGCGTCCGATGGCACGGAAGTGCACGGCCAACTGTTCGAACGTCCCGGCGGCGGCCGCCGACCGGCCGTGGTGTTCGTGCACGGTGGACCACCGCGGCAGATGCTGCTGGGTTGGCATTACATGGACTACTACTCGAACGGCTACGCGGTGAATCAGTATCTCGCGGCGCACGGGTTCGTGGTCCTGTCGGTGAACTACCGGTTAGGAATCGGCTACGGCCACGAGTTCCATCATCCCGAGCACGCCGGCCCGTGGGGCGCGTCGGAGTACCTGGACGTGAAGGCGGGCGGCGAGTATCTACGCACGCTGCCCGACGTGGACGCATCGCACATCGGGATCTGGGGCGGCTCGTACGGTGGCTTCCTCACGGCGATGGCGTTGGCGCGCAACTCGGATCTGTTCTCGGCCGGCGTAGACTTTCACGGCGTGCACGACTGGACAGCGGACATCGAGGCCCGTCTGGCGCGGGATGCCCAACGCTACGAGAAGGCCGATCTGGACAGCGCCGCGCACGTGGCGTGGACCTCATCGCCGGTGGCGTGGATGTCCACGTGGCGGTCCCCGGTGCTGCTCATTCAGGGCGACGACGATCGCAATGTGCGCTTCCACCAGACCGTGGACCTCGCCCGAAGGCTCGCGGCCCAGGGCGTGAAATTCGAGGAGCTCGTACTGCCGGACGAGATCCATGGATTTCTTCGGTACGCATCGTGGCTGAAGGCGGACAGTGCGGCGGCTGAGTTTCTGGGTGAGAAGTTGAAGTAAGAAGGAAGAGAAGAGGGGAGAGGTAAGAGGTAAGGGTAAGACCCTATTCCCTCCCACTCCCTACTATCCTCTCTTATCTTCCCGTCTTCCTTCATTCCTGCTGCCCTTGCCTGTCCACGCCCTCCAGCTCTTTCGGAAACCGACTGAACCACGACGTCAGCAATAGCATTTCGTCGATCTCGTGTGTTGGAACTCTGGTTGTGGGGCGTTCGGGGGGGGAGAACACGTCGGCGATCGCGCGCTCCAGGGCGGCGCGGTCGCGGGTCGTGTGCGGAACGGGCCGCTCGTCACGCACGCGCCCGCGGCGAATGAGATACACGCGATCGTCGCCATCGTGGCCGGCCACGGTGTATACGAACGACAGCGATTCCACACCGCATCGCAATCGTAAGAACTGCACGCGCAGTTCCTCGAGCCGACTGGCCTTGTCGCGCAGGGCGGCGGCACGCTCGAATTCGAGACGCGCGCTGCTCGCTTCCATGTCGCGGCGCAGCGACTCGAGTGGCGTGTCGTCCACGCAATCGAGGAACGCGCGAGCCATGGCGAGACGCTGCTGGTATAGCGACTCGGAGCATCCGCCCACGCAGGGACCGAGGCACTTGCGTATCTCGTAGCGGATGCAGCCCGGCGTGCGCGCGATCTGAAACAGTTCGCTTTGATCGGAAAAGTGCATCTTTCGCTCGAACGTACAGTCGCGCAGCCCGAGCACGTCATTGAGCTCGCGCAGCGAATCCTCCACTCGCCGCGCGCCCTGAAAGGGGCCGTAGTAGGCGGCCTGGTCGTCGGAGGCGCCACGCACGACCGTCAACTTTGGCGCGAGGCCGCGCGTGATCTTGATGAACGCGAAGTGCCGGTCATCGCGCTTCATCGCCACGTTGAGGCGGGGCCGGAGTTTCTTGATGAGCCGCATCTCGAGGAGCAGCGCCGCGAACTCGCTCGGCGTGTACTCCCAATCAATGTGGACCGCCTCGCGCAGGATGCGCGCGGCCTTCTCTTCCGGGTAGGCGCCGCGGAAGTAGCTCAGCAGTCGCGTGCGCACGCGCTTCGACTTACCTACATACACCACTTCGCCGCCGGTCGCGTGCATGCGGTACACGCCCGGCCGGTCCTTGGCTTCGGCGCGTACGGCGGCGCGCATGCGCGCAAGTTGCGTGTCGTCGGTGATCGGAGCGGGAAGTGCGCGGCGCTTCATCGCTGGCAGCGCGGGCAGAGCACTGTCGCGCGCCCATCGATGACATCGGTGGACACCAAGCGACCGCCGCAGCGATGGCACGGTTGGCCGCCGCGTCCATAGGCGTCCAGCGACGCCGAGAACGTGCCACGTGCGCCTGTCGCATCTCGGTAGTCGCGGAAGCTCGTGCCTCGGGCCGCGATCGCCTCGCGCAGCACCGACGTGATTGCGCCGTGGAGGCGCTCCAACTCGTCCGTCTCCACCGACCGTCCGGCGCGCGAGGGGTCGATCCCGGCGCGCCAGAGTGCTTCGTTCGCGTAGATGTTTCCGATGCCGGCAATCCGGCGTTGATCCATCAACAACTTCTTCACCGCCTGCGAGGAGCCCCGAAGAGCGCCCGATAGATGTGCGGGGGTGAACGTCACGTCAAGCGGTTCGATGCCCAGCGCCGAGTGCTGCCGTTGCCATCGCACGGGCGACATGAGCGACACGGTGCCCAATCGCCGGATGTCGCGGTAGTGCAGAGCCCGGCCATCAGTGAAGCGAAGTGCGAGCGTGGAGTACGCGCGCTCGCGGTCGGAAAGGGAGTCGGCGCCCGTGTCGATGAGCAGCGCACCGGTGAAGCGCGGCTGCACGACCAAGCGATCGCCCGTCGAGAGATCGATTACCACCATCTTCGCGCGTCGCCAACACCGCTCGATGGTGGCGCCGGAGAGTTTCGCCGTAAGTCGCGCAGCGGTCGTTTCGCGGAGGACGTCGGGGCGCACGACGGTAACGCCGGCGATGCGCGCGCCGGTGAGCGCGCGGTCCAGATCGCGAGCGATCGTTTCGGTTTCAGGTAGCTCCGGCATGGCGCTCGAGCTCTCGCCACCCAACGTCGGCGCGGAACTGCTTTCCCGCGAACTCGATATCGTGCGCCGTCTGCGTGCTCGCGCGTTGCGCGTCCGCGAAGGTGTGGCCGATGGCGGTGATGGCAAACACACGCCCGCCGGCCGTCACCAGTTGGCCATGGTCGCCGCGTGCCGTGCCGGCGTGAAACACATGCACGTGGGGCGGCGACGCCGGGAGGGTGATCACATCGCCTAAGCGCGGCGACTCAGGATATCCTGCCGCCGCCAACACTGTCGTGACCGCGAATTGTCTGTTCCAGCCCAACGGACTGTCGTCGAGCGACTCACCCCGCGCGATTGTGAGAAGGCGAGGAAGCAAGGCGTCTTGCAGCAGCGGAAGCAACGTTTCCGTCTCGGGGTCGCCGAACCGGCCGTTGAACTCGACCACGCGCGGCCCGTCGCGGGTGAGCATGAGTCCGGCGTAGAGCAGGCCCGTGAAGGGCGTCCCCGCGTCGCGCAGCGCGCGCAGCGTTGGGCGAACGATGCGCGCGACGACATCGTGGACCAATTCCGGTGTCGCGACGGACACCGGCGCGTACGCACCCATGCCTCCCGTGTTAGGCCCGGTGTCGCCTGCGAGCAGGCGCTTGTGGTCCTGCGCTGCCTGCATGGGCACGATCCGCGTCCCATCGGTCAGCACGAACACCGAGAGCTCCTCGCCGTCCATGAACTCCTCGATCAACACTTCGTCGCCGGCCACGCCGAAGGCGTGGTCGCGCAGCATTGCGTCGATGGCCCGGTCGGCCTCCTCGATGGTCTGGGCGATCGCGACGCCCTTGCCCGCCGCCAGGCCCGAGGCCTTGATGACCACCGGTGCACCGAACGTGCGTGCCGCGCGCTTGGCGTCATCGACGCGCGTGTGGCGTTCCGCGCGCGCGGTGGGAACCCCCGCCCGCCTCATGAGATGCTTGGCAAAGGTCTTCGAGGACTCGATGCGCGCGGCGGCCGCGCTGGGGCCGAACAGGGGCAGCCCGTGCTCCCGGAACGCATCCCCGATGCCTAACGCAAGGGCCGCTTCCGGGCCGACGACGGTGAGCTCGGGTCGCTCGGTGCGCGCGAGATGAACCAGTCCGGCGATGTCGGTTGCAGTGATGGGCACGCACCGTGCCAACGTCGCGATGCCCGGGTTCCCGGGCGCCACGAGCAGCTCGATCGACGGATCTTCACGCGCGAACTGCCAGGCGAAGGCGTGCTCGCGCCCGCCCCCGCCAACGATCAACACCTTCACTTGTTGGTGGCGCTCCGATAGGCGTTGCTGAAGGCGTCGCGCGCGCCGCGAAGCGCGTCCTTCACCTGCTCCACTGCGCCACGCGCTTCCGTGCCATAGTAACCGGCCGCGTCGGCGTAGTCATCGGTGAGCGGCCGACCGTCCTCACCGCGGCGAGGGTAATCACCGTTGACGATGCGGTCGTAGGCGCCCGACTGGATCCAGCGTTGCAGTTCGGCGGCGCGCACGGTGTTGAACGGATGCGTGCGGAAGGCCACGTTGAGCACTTTGAAAATCGTGTCGAGCGCGCCGCCAGCCTCCTCGTATTCCTGCGCTTGCACCAGGAATTCGTCCAGATTGGTCTCGTCATCGGTGGGCGTACCACCGGCGAACTTGAGGAACAGTCGCATCGACGCCAATGAATCCTGCGTGGCCAACAGACCGGCGCGATCGGACGATAACTCGGCCTTTCGGTACCACTCGAGTAGCGCGAGTTGGACCGGCAGCGCGATGAGGCCCAAGGCCGGTAGACTCGTGAAGCCGACGCGCAGCAGCAACAGTGCAAGCGTGGTGTACGTCGCATGGCCGCTGATCACGTGACCCAGCTCGTGCCCCAGGATCACGCGCTGCTCGTCATATTCAAGCAGCTCGAGCGCGCCCGAGTTGACGACGATGAATGGGCGATCGAATCCGACCGCCATTGCGTTAGCGATCGGCGTTTGCGATACGAACAGGTCCGGGCGTACCGGCCAATCCATGGTAGCCAGGACTTCGTCGTAGAGCGCGTTCAGCCGCGGCCGCTGCCGTGGACCAACACGCACCGCGTTCGCCGTGAACAGGCTGCGAACGCCGCGCTCTCCGATCAGTCCCATCACTTTGCGCAGCACGTCGTCGAAGCCTGGCAGTGCGCGCAGCGTGTTGAGCGCCGCGCGATCCGCCGAGTGCTCCCACGAGGCCGGCGCGATGCTTGTGAGTACGGTGGGCATGGATGCTGGTTGTTGTTGGTGGCCGGTGGTAGGTGAACTGCCAACTACGGTGGTAGGAAGTCGTCAACCGCGGTCATCGTACGTAGTTCACCAACCGCCGACCTCCAACTACCGTTCATCAAACGCCCTATCCAGATCCGCAACCAGATCATCCCCATCTTCCACGCCACACGACAGCCGAATCAATCCATCCGTGATCCCGAGTTGGGCGCGACGGTCGGCGGGGACTGACGCGTGGGTCATGGAGGCAGGGTGACTGATCAAGCTCTCCACTCCTCCCAACGATTCCGCGAGTGAAAAGATTCGGGTGCGCTCCAGCACGTGTGCTGCCCGCTCGCGCGTACCCAGGTCCACGGAGATCATCCCGCCAAAGCCGCGCATCTGGCGACAGGCCAGCTCGTGTTGTGGATGCGACGGGAGGCCGGGATACACGATCCGCTCCGCGCCCAGTCGTGCGGCGAGCCACGCGGCAATGCGGCGGCCGTTCTCATCATGGCGCGGCATGCGAAGGTGAAGCGTCTTGGTTCCGCGCAGCGCCAGCCAGCAGTCGAACGGACCCGGCACCGCGCCCGCGGCGTTCTGAATGAACCCAAGCCGTTCGGCCAGCGCGTCATCGCGCAGCACCGCCATCCCGCCGATCATGTCGCTGTGCCCGTTCAGATACTTGGTTGTCGAGTGAAACACGATGTCGGCGCCGTAGTCGAACGGGCGCTGGAATATCGGCGTCGCGAATGTATTGTCCACCAGCAGTAACGCGCCCGCGCGATGTGTGATGTCGGCCGCCGCGCTCAGGTCCGTGATCCACATCAACGGGTTGGTGGGCGTCTCCACGAGGACGGCTACGGTGCGCGACGTGCAAGCGTCGGCAATGCGTTGCGGGTCGCGTGTGTCCACGTAGGTGAATCGCAATCCGTAGTTTTGCAGCAGGCGGTCGAACAGGCGAAACGTGCCGCCGTACACGTTCTGTCCGCAGATCACGTGATCGCCGGATTGGAAGAGTTTCATGATCGAGTCCACGCACGCCGTGCCACTCGCGAAGGCGAACCCGTGCCGCCCACCTTCGAGAGTGGCTACATTTCGTTCGAGCGCCTCGCGCGTTGGATTTCGGCTGCGAGCGTACTCGTATCCTTTGTTCCTGCCCAGCCCGTCCTGCACGTACGTCGATGTGAGATAGACCGGCGTCATGATCGCGCCGGCGAGAGGCTCGGGCCGTTGCCCGGCGTGGATGGCCTGAGTGCCCAACCCTGTAGCGAGATCGTCGTCGAATATGCGCGTCATGCGGAGGCTCGGTGGTGAGTTCGCGCAAGATAACTCGTAAAAACTCGTGACGCACGCGCTGCGGACCGACTCGGTTCGGTGCCTGGTGGTCGATGACGAAGGGCGGCTCCGACAGGCGCTGGTGCGTTTGATGGAAAGCGCCGGATTCATCTGCTTCGACGCGGGTTCGGCGTCGCAGGCGCTGGCGCTCCTAGAGCGGGAGCCGGTCGAGCTTGTCCTGTCGGACATGCGCATGCCGGGCATGGACGGCGTGGCGCTGCTACGCCGGATCCGTGAGGTGTATCCCGACGTGGCGGTGGTGATGATCACCGCTGTCGCCGAGGTCGAGGTCGCGGTGTCGTGTTTGGCGAGCGGGGCGATGGACTACATCATCAAGCCGTTCGTGTTCGAAGAGGTGCGGGCGCGCGTAGCGCAGGCGCTCGAGAAGCGGCGCTTGCTGTTGGAGAATCGCGGCTACCAGGAGCGGCTGGAAGAGCGGGTCACGGCACAGGCGCTCCGGTTAGAGCAGTTGTTCGTGGCCAGCGTGCAATCGTTGGCCGAAGCGTTGGAACTCAAGGACCCGTACACACGCGGGCACTCGATCCGGGTCAGCCAACTTGGCGGTGCCATCAGTCGCATGCTTGGCATGGATCCAGCGGTGGTGCGCAATGTCGAGTTGGGCGGACACCTCCACGACATTGGGAAGATCGGCGTGCGGGAAGACGTCCTCAACAAACCCGGCCCGCTCACGCAGGAAGAGTACGAGCACATCATGACGCATCCGGTGCTCGGCTGGCGCATCCTGCATCCGCTGTTGGGCGACAACTCGGTGGTGCTGAATGTTGTGCGCTCTCACCACGAGCGGCTGGATGGGAAGGGCGTGCCGGATGGATTGAAGGGCGACGAAATCGCCCGCGAAGCCCGCGTCATCGCGGTCGCCGACGCGTTCGATGCGATGATGAGCCGCCGCCCGTACCGTCAGGGACTGTCGTCTGCCGAGGCGATCGCCGAGCTCAGGCGAACATCGGGGACCCAATTTGACGGTGAGGTGGTGGGAGCGTTCGTGGAGCTGGTGTCGTCGGGAGCGATCGTGATTGCGGACGGGGCTAGTTAGGCGAGGTAGGCCGCGGGAAGCCGGGCAACAGGGTGCGGGTGAGCACGGAGCGAATTCGCGTATGGCGACGGAGGGTCGATCGTGTACGATGGGTTGATGGTCAGCGTGTCGGGCGTGCGCGGGAGGGTTGGGGAAGCGCTGACGCCGGAGGTGGTGGCCAAGTTTGCGGCGGGATTTGGGACGTGGGCGCGTGGGTAGCGAGGAACGGCGGTGGCGGGAGCTGCCGCCGGCCCGCGCGATGTCGTGGTCGGCCGCGACTCGCGCGTGTCGGGGCCAATGTTTCATCGCGCGACCTTGGCCGCGCTGCAATCGGTGGGCTGCGACGTGATCGACGTTGGCCTCGCGCCGACGCCAACCATCCAGATGGCTGTCGAGCATCATCATGCCGCGGGTGGCCTGGCGATTACGGCAAGCCACAATCCAATCGAGTGGAACGCCCTCAAATTCATCGGTCCGAGCGGCCTGTTCCTCGACGGCAGCGAAAGCGCGCAGATGCGAGAGGTGGTCGAAGGCGCGTTCCCGCGCGCGACCTGGGATACCCTCGGCGCCGTGCGCACGGACACGGAGGCGATCGCCCGGCATCTGGCCGCTGTGCTCGCACTGCCGTTTGTGAACGCCCCGGAGATCCGGCGCCGTCGATTTCGTGTGGCGCTCGACTGCGCACACGGAGCGGGCGGTGCAATCATTCCGGCGCTCCTCGAGGAGTTGGGGTGCGACGTCGTCGCCATCAACCTCGAGACGGACGGACGCTTCACGCGCTCTCCAGAGCCCGTTGCGGCCAACCTCGGAGAGTTGGAACGCCTCGTGCGGGACTCGAAGGCCGACATCGGTTTCGCCACCGACCCGGACGTGGATCGTCTGGCGCTGGTCGCCGATGATGGGGTAGCGATCGGGGAAGACTGGACGCTGGCGCTCGCGGCCCGGCTCGTGCTCAAGTACCGTCGTGGGCCGGTTGTCGCGAACCTATCAACCAGCCGGATCGTCGAGGACGTTGCCGCCGAAGCGGGAACTCGTGTGATCAGGGCGCCGGTGGGTGAGGTCAATGTGGCGGTACGCATGCGGGAGGAAGGCGCTGCGATAGGTGGAGAGGGGAATGGAGGCGTCATTCTGGCTGAAGTGCACCTGGGTCGAGACGCTCCGGTGGGTGTAGCACTCCTGCTGCAAATGTTGCTGGAGGACAACGTACCACTGTCGCGGACGCTGGCTGGCTATCCGCGGTACGCCTTCGTGAAGGACAAGTTGGACCGTCCGAACGCGCCTCTGGACGCGGTGTACGATGCTCTGCGCCGGACCTTTGCCGACGCCGAGGTCGATACGCAGGACGGTTTACGTTTGTCGTGGCAGGATCGGTGGGTGCATGTCCGTCCTTCGGGCACCGAGCCCATCGTGCGCGTGATCGCCGAGGCGCCAGACGCGTCTGCGGCGCACGAGCTGGTGGCGCGGTCCCGCGTTCCGCTGGATGCGCTGAAGATCAACTGAGCCCGGACCTACTCACTATGTGTGGAATTGTCGGATATGTCGGACCACGGCTGGCTTCGCCACTTCTTCTCGAGGGGCTGAGGCGCCTCGAATATCGCGGCTACGACTCGGCCGGCGTGGCGATCATGAACGGCAAGGGTGTGGAGACGCGGAAGGCGCCGGGAAAGATCTCGGAGTTGGAAGCGCTCGTGGCGAGCGCGCCAATCAACGGCACGCTCGGCATCGCGCACACCCGGTGGGCCACGCACGGGGTGCCGAATTTCTGCAATGCCCATCCGCAGATGTCGTGTGATGGTGAGATCGCGGTCGTGCACAACGGGATCGTGGAGAACGGCACGGCGCTGCGTCAGGCGCTGGAAGACGTTGGGCATTCGTTCCGCTCGGATACCGACACCGAAGTGCTGGCCCATCTCATCGAGGAGTTCTTCGAGGGGAATCTCGAGGAAGCGGTGATCGAAGCGCTGCGCAAGGTCGAAGGCACCTACGGCATCGCCGTCGTGTCCAGCCGCGAGCCGAACAAGATCGTCGCCGCCCGGAAGGGGAGTCCGCTGCTGATCGGCTTGGGCGAAGGCGAGTATTTCGTGGCCAGCGATGTCTCGGCGATCCTTGCGTACACGCGGCAGGTCATCTATCTCGATGATGGCGACCTCGCCGTGCTGGAGCGCGACGGCTACCGCATCATCGACATGAACGCCCTGCCCATGATGCGCGCGGTGAGCAGCATCGACTGGGATCTGGACATGATCGAGCGCGGTGGTTTTCCGCATTTCATGCTCAAGGAGATTTTCGAGCAGCCGACGACCATCGAGAACACGATGCGCGGTCGGTTGCTGCCGGAGGAAGGCACCGCCAAGTTAGGCGGGCTGAATCTCACGGATGAAGAGCTGCTCGGGTTCGACAACATCGTCCTGACGGCGTGCGGCACGAGTTGGCACTCGGCACTGATCGGCGAGTTCATGATCGAGGAACTGGCGCGGATCCCGGTGGAAGTCGAGTACGCCTCGGAGTTTCGCTACCGCAATCCGGTCATCGGGCCCAAGACGTTGTGCATCGTGATTTCGCAGTCCGGCGAGACGGCCGACACGCTCGCGGCAATGCGCGAAGCACGGCTGCGCGGCGCGCGCGCGCTGGGGATCGTGAACGTGGTGGGGTCCACGATCGCTCGCGAGTCGGACGGCGGCATCTACATCCATGCCGGCCCCGAGATCGGCGTTGCCTCGACAAAGGCATTTACGAGCCAGGTGATAGCGCTGGCGCTGTTCACGCTGCGTTTGGCGAGGCTGCGTGGCCTCAAAGTCGAGGATGGGCGGCGTATCGTACAGGCGCTGCAGGCGCTGCCCGCGCAGATCACGAACGTGCTGGACCGTGCGCACGAAATCGAGCTGATTGCCGACGAGTTCGCCGACGCCGGAAACTTTCTGTACCTGGGTCGCGGCTATAATTTCCCGGCGGCGTTGGAAGGAGCGCTCAAGCTCAAGGAGATCAGCTACATTCACGCCGAGGGCTATCCCGCGGCGGAGATGAAGCACGGGCCGATCGCACTCATTGACGAGAACATGCCGGTGGTGTTCATTGCGCCGCACGACTCGGTGTTCGACAAAGTCGTGTCAAACGTGCAAGAGGTGAAGGCGCGTGGCGGGCGGGTGATCGCGCTCACCAGCCGGTCGGAGCCGGCGCTGGCGGGGAAGATCGACTACGAGATCCGCGTTCCCCAGACGATCGACATGTTCACGCCGATCCTTGCGGCGGTGCCGCTGCAGCTGCTGGCGTACTACATCGCGGTCAAGCGTGGGGCGAACGTGGATCAACCCCGCAACCTGGCCAAGTCGGTGACGGTCGAATAGAAGGTAGACACCCCGGCTGCCGCGCTCACTTTCAGCCGCCCCCTCATGCGCTACGTCGTGACCGGAGGCGCGGGCTTCATCGGCTCGCACCTCGTTGAACATCTCGTGACCGCCGGCCAGCACGTGACGGTGCTGGACGACTTCTCCACCGGCCGGCGGGAGAATCTGGCTCCGTGGGCGGAGCGCATCGAGCTCGTCGAGGGATCGGTGACCGATCCCGATGTGTGCCATCGCGCACTGCGTGGCGCCGACTACGTGCTCCATCAGGCCGCGTTGCCGTCCGTCCCGCGCTCGTTGAAAGATCCCATAGCCTCGCACGCGGCTAACGCGACGGGCACACTGAACGTGCTGGTCGCGGCCCGCGACGCACGCGTCACACGCGTGGTGTATGCCGCCTCCTCGTCGGCCTATGGCAACACCGCCGAACTTCCCAAGCGGGAAGACATGATCCCGCGTCCGCTCTCGCCGTACGCGGTCGCGAAGCTCGCCGGTGAGCAGTACTGCCGCGCGTTCCACGCATCATTTGGCCTGGGGACGGTTGCCCTACGGTACTTCAACGTGTTCGGGCCGCGCCAGGACCCGAACTCGCAATACGCGGCGGTGATTCCAAAATTCATCGTGTGCGCGCAGGTTGGAGACTCGCCGGTGATTTACGGCGACGGCGAGCAGACACGCGACTTCACCTACGTGGCCAACGTGGTGCGCGCCAACCTGCTGGCCTGCGAGGCGCCTCCTGCGGCGTTAGGCGAAGTGTACAATGTCGGCTGCGGCGAGCGCGTGAGCGTGAACACTCTGTGGCGCCGCATCCGCGCAATGCTCGGCTCGACCGTCAACGCACGCTACGAACCGGCGCGGGCGGGCGATGTGCGCGATTCGCTGGCCTCGCTGGACCGGGCTCGCGCCTTGCTTGGCTACGAGACGATGGTGTCGTTAGACGATGGGCTCCGCGAAACAGTGCGCGCGCTCGCCAACGCGCTGCCGAGCGCCGCCATCGCGGCGGCGGTTCCCGGGCGCTAGCCTCCGCACGTCACCCCGGCGCGCCGTGCGTCTACTCTTGCAGCGCGTCTCCCGCGCCGAAGTCCGGATTGCCGGCGTCGTAACCGGCCGGATCGGGGTTGGTTTCTGCCTCCTGGTCGGATTCAACCGCACCGACGGCGAACAACAGGTGCAGTGGATGGCGGAAAAGGTGGTTGGCCTGCGATTATTCTCCGACGATGAAGGGAAGATGAATCGCGCGCTCGACGAGGTTGGCGGCGCGCTCCTCGTCGTGTCGCAGTTCACGCTGTACGGTGACGCGCGCAAGGGACGACGCCCGAGTTTCGTGGACGCCGCGCGCCCCGAGGTTGCGATGCCGCTGTACGAGCGGTTCGTTCAGGCGCTTCGCGGACGTGGCGTGCGCGTGGAAACGGGCGAGTTCGGGGCAGACATGGAGGTGGATCTCGTGAACGATGGTCCTGTGACACTATGGCTGGAGCGATGAATCTGAAGGTCATCCTGGCCTCGGCGTCTCCGCGGCGCCGCGAGCTGCTGAACATGATCGCCATCGAGCACGACGTGATTCCGGCCGCCATCGACGAGTCCTCGCGCGCCGGCGAGGCGCCGATTGTGTACGCGGAGCGACTGGCACGGGAGAAAGGGGCCGCGGTGGCGCGTTGCCACGCGGGTGCGTTGGTCATCTCGGCGGACACCGTCGTCGTGATCGACGACCGCGTGTTGGGCAAGCCGCGCGACGCGCTGCAGGCGACGGCGATGTTACAGGTCTTGAGCGGTCGGACGCACGTGGTCCACACCGCCGTGGCGGTCACTCGAGACGGTGGCCAGACAGTAGCATCTGCGGTGGAGTCGGCGCAGGTCACGTTTCGAGCGCTCACCGACCATGAGATTGCCTCGTACATTTCTACCGGCGAGCCGATGGACAAAGCGGGTGCCTACGGCATTCAGGGCTACGGCGCCACGATCGTCGAGCGCGTCGATGGGGACTTCTTTGCAGTGATGGGGCTGCCGTTGCGCCGGTGCGTGGACCTGCTCGAGCGCTTGGGCGTGGCCTACGAATTCCGGGCGTTGGAATCTGCCGAGGCTCGATAGACATGAGTGCACCACCGATTG
This sequence comes from Gemmatimonadaceae bacterium, assembly GCA_025450035.1. Classification (GTDB taxonomy): domain Bacteria; phylum Gemmatimonadota; class Gemmatimonadetes; order Gemmatimonadales; family Gemmatimonadaceae; genus JADGGM01. Next base: position 7,659 of record JANWIF010000126.1, on the reverse strand, counting down.
AATACGATCCGCCGTTGGATGCATGTCCGCTGTGCGGGTCGCGTGACATTCACCCGTTCGACTACGACTTTCGGGGCGCGCACATCGCGCGGTGTGAGGCGTGTGGCGTTCGCTTCATGAATCCGCAGTACACCGACGCGTATCTTACGGCGTACTACTCGGACTACATCCCGGATGGTCCGGGATCGCCCGAGGAGCGCGCGTTTCGACTGGCGCAGAAGACCGAAAACATCGAGCTGCTGGATCGATATCTCGCGCCTGGCCGCCTGTTCGCGATCGGGTGCGGCGATGGCGTAGAGCTCTCAGTTGCCAGGTCGCGCGGCTGGACCGTGGAGGGCTACGACGTGGACGAGGCGACCACCCGTCGGGTGGCCCAGGTGACTGGCGCGCCCGTGTACACCGGCGATCTATTCGCGCTTCCGCTCGAGCAGGGTGCGTACGACTGCGTGTATCTCGATCAGGTGCTCGAGCACCCCAAGAACCCGGCGCCGTATCTCGAACTGAGCCGGCGGCTGCTGCGGCCCGGCGGGATGCTCTATCTCGGGGTGCCCAACATCGAATCGCTTGCTTCACGAACCAAGCGCGTGCTCGGACGCCTTGGCCTGAGCCGGCGCCGAATGCGGTTCTACGACACGTTCCATCATCTGTTCTACTACGCGCCTAGCACGCTGCCGCCGCTGCTGGAGCGGCGCTACGGATTTCGAGTGGTGAGTGTGTTAGGCGATCCCAAGCCGAGGGCGCATCCAACGGTGGCGACGCGTATGTGGGATCGGGTAGTGCGTCACACGCCGTGGCTGGATTCCACGATGGTCATTCTCGCCCGTCCCGCGTCGTGAGCGGTTAGGCGGGGGGCGCGGGATAAGTCGTTCGCCACCGCTCCACCCGCTCGAGCACGTCGCGCACCGCAATGGTGGGCATGCGGCCCGGCCGCCGATCGAGACACAACACTCCGTTGCGCGAGGTGTCGCCATACGCGTTCACGATGAGGTCCTGAAATCGACGGTACGGACCGTAGCGCGCGGGATTGGTGTAACCTATGAGACTCACCACGGGGCGGCCGAGCGCGGTCGCGATGTGGAGCGGACCAGTATCGAGAGAGACGACGAGCACGGACGCATCGAGAATGGCCGTAAGACGCCGGAGACCACTGTTCAACGCCGACCGTGCGCCAGGTGCGCGCTCGCGGATGGCTCGGTCGGTCACGAGCTCGCGCAGGGTGCTCGCACCGACGATGACCGGTGCGAGGCCAAAGTCGCCGGCCAAGGTGCGCGCGAGCTCTGCCCAACGATTGGGGAGCCAGTCCTTTTCGGGCCGACTGGACCCGATCACGAGTGACGCGATCGGCCGGTCGAAGGTTGCTGCAAGATCGTGCTGCCAGCCGCGCTCGTCCTCGCGCGGGCCGATGTTCCACTCGAGCGGCTCGGCCGGGACGCCGAGCGCGGCGAGAAACTCCAGGTATTCGTCCTGAATGTGCTGTGGGGGGTGCGGTGGGATGCGGCGGTTGGTGAATAGCGTATTGAGGTCGCGGGCGCGCGCGCGGTCGTACCCCAGACGGATTGGGGCGCGAGTGAGCGCGGTAAGCACACCGGCCTTGAAGTAGTCCTGCAGTGCAAGAGTGAGATCGAACCCTCGCGTCCGCATCACCCGTCGTGCATCGAGGAAACCACGCCAGCCACGGGCGCGGTCCAATACGATGATCTCATCCACGTTCGCGTGACCGCGGACGAGCGAGGCAGGTCCGGGTTGGAGAAGCCAGGTGATGTGACACCGGGGGTCGTTGCGCTTGAGCGCGTTGACCACGGGAAGCCCGTGCACCGCATCACCGACGGCGGTGAGAAGAACGATGCAGATGCGCCGCCCAGTCGGTCGGGCGGGCGAGGGCAACGGAGCGGTCACCGCGCGCGGCGGCGCGAGGAGTAGTGGACGCGTGTCATCGGGGGTGAGCGTAATGTTACATTGGCTACGGTTTCGAGCAACGTGATGCGGCTCCAGCCACCGCGTCGTGTCCTGCTCATCCAGTTGCGTCGCCTTGGCGACGTCGTGATCTCGACCGCGCTCCTCGAGCATCTCCGGCAGGCCTTCCCGGGTGCGGAGCTCGATTATCTCGTGGGCGCGGCAGCGGCGCCGTTGCTCGCGGGACACCCGGCCATTCACGAACGAATCGTCTTCGACCCGAACCGCACTCTGCGCATGTGGGGGGAGATTCGCGCGCGCAAGTTCGATTGGGTTGTGGACCTGCAGGGCAGTTTACGTACGGCGCTTCTCTCTCGGGCTTCGGGTGCGCGGGCGCGACTTGGATGGCGCATCGGCGCGTGGCGAGTGTTCTACACGCGAACGCATACACGAAGGGGGCCCGTGGAATATGTGGCGCGCGAACGTGCCCGGCTGCTGGAGCGGGCCGGTGTGCAGGTGACTGGTGGACGGCCGCGCATCTACCTGTCCGACGACGAGCGGACGCGTGGAGAACGCGACGCGCGCAGCGCCGGTGCGGTGCCCGACGTCGCGCGGGTTGGGATGCTGCTCTCCACGCGAGAACCCGCCAAGGATTGGGCCATCGACAACTTTGGCGGCGTGGCGCGCGCACTAGTGCGGGACGGGGTGCTGCCGCTCATCTTTCAGGCACCGGGTGATGAGGCGTTGACAGCACGGATGCGGGCGATGGCGCCGGGCGTGGTCGTACTTCCGGTGCTGGACCTGCGGCGGTTTCTTGGCGTGCTGTCCACGTGTCGTCTGTTCGTATCGGGCGACACGGGGCCGGCGCACATGGCCGATGCGCTCGACGTACCGCGCGTCACCATTTTCGGTCCAACGTCGCCCGTGTCGTGGATGCCCGCGCTGCCTACCGCGCGGGCGGTCAGCAGTGCAGGCGCGCGAGTCGTCCCGTTGCGCGACCGTGCGCGACGGCTGGCCGCAGGGGAGGATTTCATGCGCGATATCACGCCGGAGATGGTGATGAGCGCCGTTCGGGAGCTGTTGGCTGGACCCACGCCGTTAGGCACATACGGGAGCGAGTCCTGATGTCCGAGCACGCCGCCGCGAGTCCGGGCAGTATCGGCAACCTGATTGCCATGCTTGCGCGCACGAACGTGGAGTTATGGCACGAGGAGGACAAGGCGCGGGCGGATGACGATCACCAGGTTGCCGCTGCCAAGCGCGCCATCGACGCGTTGAACCAGCGTCGCAACGATCTGATCGAGCGCATCGATGCCGAGGTGTTGCGCGTGGTGCGCATCGCGGGCGGTGACGCGAGTGGCTGAGACGGTGGGGTGGTTGGCGGACAAGCTCAGCATTATGGAGCTCAAGATCTATCACATGCGTGAGCAGAGTCAGCGTGCGGATGCGACGCCGGAGTTTCGCGCGCAGTGTCTCGATCGGGCGGCGGTGCTGACCGTCCAGCGCGACGATCTGGCGGCGGAACTGGCGGCGCTGCTCGCCGGGATCGCGAGCGGGACCGTGGTGCCGCGCGTCTACCGGCAGTTCAAGATGTACAACGATCCGCGCTACCGGACGCCTGCCGCTGACTAACGTTAGGCGAGCGGCTGCCGGTAGCGCGCGGCCCACCACTCGACTTTTCTGAGCACGTCGTCCACCTGGATGCGCACCATCCGGCCGCGGCGGTGGGCGACGGTGATGGGGTAGTCTTCGCCCGGATCGCCGTACGCATCCACGAGCAGGTCGTGATACTTGCGGTATGGGCCGACGCGCTTCGGATTGTTGTAGCCCATGAGGGCGATCACGGGGCGGTCGAGGGCGACGGCCATGTGCAGGGGGCCGGTGTCGAGTGAGACCACCAGCGCCGACGCATCCAGGAGCGCGACGAGGTCGCGTAACGGGACGCCGAGCGTGGACGCCGGCCGATGGCGCGCGCGGGCGAGGATCTCGTGCTCGGCGGCGCGTTCGCGCGGGCTCGTGCCCCCGGCGAGCACGGGAGTCAACCCCCACCGCTCCTCCAACGCGTCGACGAGCCCGACCCAGCGCTCGACGGGCCATTCTTTCTCGGCGTGACTGGCACCGATGACGAGCGTCGCGAGGCCTTCGCCTAACGGAGCGATGAGCGCGCGCTGGCGCTCGCGCTCCTCTGGCCAAGGTCCGAGGTCCCACGCGAGCGGCTCCGCGGGAACGTCGAGCGCCGCGAGAAATTCCAGGTACTGGTCCTGCACGTGCTGCGGCGCATGGGGCGGAATGCGGCGCGTGGTGAACAGCCAGTTGAGATCCCGCGCCCGGGCGCGATCGAAGCCCACCTTGACTGGCGCGCCGGCCAAGGCGGTCACGAGTCCGGCTTTGATGTACACCTGCAGATCGATCAACAGATCGACCGGCCGCGCGGCGAATGCCCGGCGCACGCCGGCCAGTGATCGCCAGGTGTGCGATCGGTCGAATGGCACGATCTCGTCCACCGCCGGGTGGCCGCGCACCAGGGACGCGGGTCCGGGCTGCAGCACCCAGGTGATGCGTGCCGATGGGTCGCGGCGTTTGAGCGCGGTGACCACGGGGAGCACGTGGACGGCGTCGCCGATCGCGCTCATCATCACGATGCCGATCCGGCGCGCGTCCACGCTCACCGTTCGCGCACGAAGACTAGCTCGCGCATCGCCTTTGGGGCGGCGTAGCGGTCGAACATCCCGTCGATCGCGGACGCCGGGTGCTTCACCGGCGCGCCGGCGCCCAACTCGTAGGCGTGGGTGAACAGCTCCTGCACGAGGCGCACATACGCCGATCGCGATGTGCCGGACCGGAGAATGCCATAGGGCCAGAACTCGGACACCACGGGCGTGCCGCGCAAAACCGCCTGGCGCGCGCCCTCGAAGAAGCGCCCTTCGTGCCCTTGGATGTCCAACCAGATGAGGCGAACGTCTTCGCCTAACTCTGGCCGTTCGAAGAGCACGTCGTCGAGCGGGCGGACGGGCACCCGAACGGTGGCGCGGCGATCCTCCTGCCAGGCCCCCGGCTCGGCGCGCTGGCGCAACCGATGGTCGCCGGAATTGTACTCGGAAAGCTCGAGCTCCATCTCGCCGGTCGCCGAGGAGAGTGCGACGGGGAGGCGCACGATGCGATCGCCCAATCCGTTCTGCGCCACGTTTTGCTCCAGCAGGCGGACGTTTCCCGGCGCGGGCTCGAAGGCCACGGCCCGCTGGAAGAATCCGTGGCGGAGCAGCGCGATGCAGATCATCCCGAGATTCGCCCCCACGTCGAGCACCGTGCCGCCGCGCGCGAGCCGCCCGTCGCGCTCGAGCAGTGCCATCGCGCGCTCGATGTAGCGTCGCTCGTACGCGTGCTGGACGTACAAGTATTTGCCGATCAGCTTGTCGCGGCTGTCGAACGTGAGGCGGCCGTTCCAGGTTTCCACGGTGACATCGCGGCGCGGGCCGTTGTAGAGCATCTGCCAGCGGAGCTTGCCGGCCAGGAGCGACGGGTCGCGGAGGTACTTACCCAGGTGCATGCTGGCTCAGGCCGGCGCGCGGACGCGGAAGGCCAGCTCGTGGGTCGTCGCCGCCAGCCATCCCAGGTCGGTATCGGCGAGGGAGAACGCACGCCGCCGGCGCCACTTACGTGCGGACCGTGCGAGGCGACCGAGGTTTCGTGCGGTGACGCGCGGCGCGCCGGGCTGATCGAACCACACGCGGTCCACGTCCAGCACGAGTGCTTCGATTGCACCCGATCGGGTGTTGCGCACGAGGATATTCTTGACGTTGAGGTCAGGGTGGCGCGCGCCGGCGATGGTCAGTAAGGCGAGCAGACGCGCGACGGCGCCGAGGAGCGCCCGGCGCTGCTCGTCCGTCGGATGGTCGCCTAACGCCGACAGCAGGTCGACGCCGTCGGGCACTTCGCGCGTCACGACATCGGCGCGGCGGAGCGACGCGCCGGCGGTATAGGTGGCAAAGGCCACGACCTCCGGGGTGGGTACGCCGGCTTCCGTGAGGCGAACGGCCGTTCGCAGCTCGCGCGGCGCACGCGTGGGCGGGACGAAGAGCTCGCCCGTGAGCGGGGCCAGCAGCCCGCCGTGGCGCGATCGCCGCACGACGACCCGCGCCGCGTCCCCGGGAAGCGGCACCGCGTAGGCCACGCCGCGCCCAACGAGCGCGCGCGCGTCGGGGCGATGCGCGGCGTATGCGTAAAACGATCCCGCGCTCAGTGCGGCGGCGAGCGGCTCGGCGAGGGTCGCGAGTCCAACGGCCCGCGCGCGCGATGCCGCCAGCACCACGTAGCCCGTGGGGAGCTCATCACGAACGGCGCCGGTCACGGGACGACGCTGTAGACGGGGGTCGGCTGGCTCTTGCCCTTGAGCTCCATGGTTCCGCGTTCCGCCATTGGGGGAGGCGTCGTGAGCGCGTCGCGCATCTCGCGCGTGAGCAAGATCTCGCCTCCCTCGGCGGCGGCGCACAGGCGGCTGGCGGTATTCACCGCGTCTCCGATCACCGTGTATTCCAGCCGGCGATCGGATCCGATGTAGCCCGCGAAGCTTTCGCCGTAGTTCAACCCGACGCCGATCTGGAGCACCGGACGCCCCTCCGCGTGCCACTTGGCGTTGAGCGTGTCCAACTCGCGCATCATGTCGAGTGCCGCCGCGAGTGCGCGGTCGGCGTCGTCGGGAACCGCGATCGGCGCGCCCCACTGCGCCATGATGGCGTCGCCGATGAATTTGTCCAGCGTGCCGCCGTGTCGGAACACGACGTCCACCATCACCGTGAAGTACTCGCTCAGGAGGCGCGCCACGTCATCCGGTCGCATCTCTTCGGAGAGCGCGGTGAACCCGCGGATGTCGCTGAACAACACGGCCACCGTCCGCTTCTCTCCGCCTACCTTCACGGCATCGGGGGAACCCGCGATCCGGGCCGCCAGGTTAGGCGCAAAGAATCGCTCGAAGTTGCTGCGCACCACCGTCTCGCGCCGAATCCGGTCGGCGAAAGCGCTGTTCTCGATGGCGACGGCGGCGATGTTGGAGAAGGCGACGAGGAAGTCGAGGTCATCATCGTCGAAGCGCTGCGTGGCTGTGAGATTGTCTACGTAGAGGACCCCAAGGACACGATCCTCGCTGCCAATCAATGGCGCGCACATCGCCGACCGCACGCTTTGCATGAGGATCGATGGTCCGCCGAATCGCTCGTCCTGCGGCGCGTTGTCGGAGAGCACGGCCACCTTTTCGCCGATCACCTTTCGCGCGATGGACTGGGGGATGGCGCGGCCCGCGGTTGCGCCGTTGCGGTCACGCGAGATACGCGGTGTGCGCGCCCCTTGCTCGTCGAGGAGGTCGATCGCCACGCGGTCGACATCGAGAATCTGAAACACCATGCCGGCGATCGTGTCGAGCAGGACGTCGATGTCGACGGCGCGAGAGAGCTGCTTGGACACCTCGAGCAGCACGGCGAGCTTCTTCTCCGTCACCTCGTGGTCGTCTACCGCCACCTGGGCCTTGACCACGGCCAGGTTCGCGGCGCGCAGCACGGTAGACAACCCCTTGCCACCAGCTTGTGTGAGCGGCCGCTCGCGCACGATCGTCGAGGCGCGCATGGTGGTTGGCGTCGCGACGTCGGCCGTGATCTCGGGCGTGGCGATTGGGCGGGTGATCGACGAGACGCGGAACGTCACCTTGCCGAAGGTGACCACGACACCAGGCGAGAGTGTCGCTTCCGACACGCGCGTGCCGGTGACCAACGTGCC
>JANWIF010000125.1 GCA_025450035.1 Gemmatimonadaceae bacterium | reverse complement strand
TCGGCCAGGTATCGGCCGTCCGATACCCGCCATCCCAGACGCTGACGTGGCCAGGCGCGACAGCCGTGAAGCCGAACAGGAGGAAGAATCCGGCGGCGATCGCGGGCCGCAGCCCCAAACTCGCACCCCGGTCGCCCGATACGGCAATCACCGCGAGAGCGGCGAGAACCGCGATCGGCGCGAAAAAGAAAATGTAGAGCGGTGCGGCGTAGGGCACCTGCACCAGACTGCACAGGGCCGCGACGCACAGCAGCAGCCAGAGCTGCGACCGCCGCACGTCCTCCTCGGCACTCACCGGCCGCCGCGCCAGAAGCACTACGCATCCGGCGGCCACGACACACGGGACGGCGTAGCAGACCACGAGCCAGATGGCGACGTAGACACGCCCGCCGTGAATCGCGAGAATGGCCACGCCGGTGAGCAGGATGGCGTATACGGCTGCGATCGCCCGCGAGGACCAGTCACGGGTGCCCGTCGCAGTCTTGTCGGGCATCAACACGAGCAGCCAGGCGATTGCGGCGGGCAGGGTGTGCAGCGGCGCCGGCGCGAGTGTGGCGAACTGCAGGCGCTTGGCCGGCTGGACCAACACTCCACTCACGAGTTGCCCGACCGATCCGCTCATGATGTATGGCACCAGGAAGATCAGGACGGGCAGCGCGACCCCCACGGCAAACGGTACGGCGATGGCCGCCAGGCGGCGTAAGCGCACCGTCACCGGATCACCCCCCGGGAAACGCCACTCGGTCACACAGAGGCTCAGCGCGAGCAACGCGCCGGGGAGCGTGAACTGCACCTCCTTCGATGCGCCGGGCACCACGTGCACGAGCGACGCCAGGGCCAGCACGAACACGACGGCTCCGCTCGCGACGAGGAGCGCGTACCCCCGGCGCGGTGTTCCGCTGGCCGGTGGCGGTTGCGAGACAGCTTGCTGGTGCTCGAGGAACACGAGGAACAGGAACGCTGCGCCGACGTAGTAGACGCCGACGATCTTGATCGTGATGGAGAGACCGCCGGCGATGCCCGCGGCGACGAGCCACCGCCATCGGCGCATCTCGGTGTAGCGCATGAGCGCCGCCGCCCCGAAAATCGCGAAGAACAGGTTGTACCAGGATGGCATCGCCGCGGGATAGGTCGGGATGCTCCACACAACGCAGAGAAGGGTGACGACTGCGGCGGCCACCGGCTTGGCAAGCCGGGATGCGATATAGTAGACCGTCGGAACCCAGAGCAGAAACACCGCGAACATCGCCAGCCGCAGATACGACAGCTGCGTTCCCATGACCTTGAACACGACGGCGTCGAATGTCGCCAGACCGCCGGTGTAGACATCGTCGAAATCGCGATGCGGCAGTTCGCCCTGCAGCACGCGCTCCGCGGCGTGGCCGAGGGCTCCCTCGTCCATCGGGATCCAGCCGCGATTGAGCCGCGCCCCCACGTAGGCCGCGGCGATGACCCACACCACGAGCAGTGGAAGCCACCGCCGCAGGCGCGAGGAGGCCGCCGCCATCGCGGGTGTCACAATCATCTCGCTCAGGTCACGAACCGGATATCATGGCCGGGCCCCCATCGGGTCGGAATCACTGTGTTGCTGACGACCTGCCTGGAGGCCCAGTTTCGATGCGGCCTTGCCGGCGTTGCTGGCCTTGCCCCGCCTCCGCCGCCCGGGTGTCAGGCTGCCACACGGGCGCTGGCAGCCTGACAGTCTCGAAATCAGGGCCTGGCTCCCACCGCGAACGAGGACCCACAACTTACGGGCAGCCGTCCGCGCCCGGCTACTGCCCAAAGCGAAAGGCTCTACTTTCTGTACTTCGACTCTCGAGCCGGCGCGAGGCGACGGCGTGTCGCCCAACGAAACGTCCCGACCACGCCTAACACGGTAGAGATGAAGTCGCAACGCTGGAATCCCGGGGTCCGTGCGCAGACCATCGCCGGCCTGTTCGCGATCGCATGCTACGTCGCTGCCATCAAGAACGGGTTCGCATGGGACGACACGTTCATTGTGTATGCCAATGACCGCATCCACAGTTGGGCGGGCATTCCGGCGGCGTTGCGCCTGGGCTACTGGTACAACACCGGCCATCTCTATCGCCCGCTGACGACGCTGTCGTTCGCGCTGGACTGGATCGCCTCCGGCGGCGAGGCCCCGATGTTCCACGCCGTCAATATTGCCTGGCACGCGCTCGCCACGGTCCTGGTGGCGCGGCTGGCGTTGCGATGGTGGTCGGCCCCCGCCGCGGGAATGGCGGCGTGCATTTTCGCCGTGCAACCCGCGCATGTCGAGGTGGTCGCCAATATCGTGGGCCGGTCGGAGATGCTGTGCGGCGTCGCGCTGCTCGCGCTCGCACTCGTGGCGACGCGGTCGCCGGCGGCGCCAACCCTCGAGACCAGCGGCTCCCAGTTGTTCTGGATCGCGGTCCTCGCGGCCGTCGCCGCGGCCAGCAAGGAGACCGGCGTCGTCGCGCCAGCCATCGCGTGGGCGGCACTCTGGTTGACGACCTCACGCAATCCCCGGAGTACCCGTATCGCGGCCCGGCGCGCCACGATTCGGGGCACGGCCGCCGCATGTGTTGGTGTGGCGTTCGAGCTTGTGGTGCGGTTCTTCGTACTGGATGGTCCCGGCGGTGACCGCCCGCATCCGGCTTTCCGGATGAGCGGGGTCTGGCAAGGCGCGGCGTTGGCGCTCGCATCGGTGCCGCGCGCCCTGAGCCTGATCCTCATACCACAGCAGCCACGCCCGGACTACTCGCCCGCCGAGTTCGTGATCACGCATCCGAACGCCGGACTCGTGATAGCCGGGATCGTGCTCGTCGGCGGCGCTTTGGCCGCGCTGATAGTGCACATCAGACGGCCGACGCCGCGGACGTTCGCCGTCCTCTTCGCGGCGGCTACCTTCGCGCCCGCGTCGAATCTGCTGGTGCGCTCAGGCATTGTCATCGCAGAGCGTACGCTGTATTCGCCGAGTGCTGGCGTCGCCCTGCTCGAGGGCGCCGCGCTCGCCGCGCTCGGACGGGTGAGGCCGCGGCTCGCGGTTGCTGCCCTGTGTGCGATCCTGGGGGTGTCGGCCGTGTGGACGCTTCAGGCAATCCCGATCTGGAGCGACACGTCCAGCGTATTCACCGCGATGCGCGAACGGGCGCCGGCCAGCTATCGAGGCTATGCGTTGTCGGCGACCGCAAGCGACATCGCGGGAGACCACGCGACGGCACGACGGTACTACGTGCAGGCCATCAGGCTCTTTTCAAAGGATCCCGAGGTGCTGCGAGACGCCAGCGCCAACGCGCTTCTCGTGGGCGATACGGCGATGGCGATCACCTACCTCAACGACGCTGTCTCGGCGGACAGGCGGGACACGCTCGCCCGGTCAGCCCTCGCAAGACTCCGCGCGCAGGGAACCGATACGGCCGGTGCGCGCCACCCCCGGCCGGCGCCTCGCTAGTCGTCGCCTCGCTAGTCGTCGCCTCGCCGGCGGCCGGTTAGTACGACCTTCGTCCACATCATACATGACGAGAACGTCATAAGATTTTCACCAGTTCGTCACCCGGGTGTGCCTATTATGTGTGCAGCGCTGACGATCGTCGGCGATGCGCCATGCCCCCGAGGGGGCATTTTTCTCGCTCAGGAGCGACCTACCATGCAGCGTATCAAAATCCTCGCCCAGTCGTTCATTCGCGAGGAAGGCGGTGCCACGATGATCGAGTACGCCCTGTTGGCGGTGTTGATCGCGATGGTTGTCGCGATCGCCGCGATCACGCTTGGCCAGGCGATCTCGAACCAGTTCAACAAGGTCTCGAACTGCGTCAGCTCGCCGAGTACGGCGCATTGCTCGCCCGCGTAATCCGATTGTGACAGCGCGACAGTGGGACCCGGCGATCGGGTCCCACTGTCGTTTGTAGCCACCACCGGCGGGTCCCGGCGACCGGCGTGCTGCCCGTCCCGGGCTACTCGACGGGTCGCTCTCCTACCACCGCCGCGAGCGCGCGTACGACACCGTGCGCCTGATCTCCGAATGGGCGCACGACCCGGACCCACACGAGGCCCAGCAGGAGCAGCGCGACCGCGATCCCGGCCAACGTGAGCAGCATATCGTCGAGCGACAGCGGAGACGTGCCGGTCGTGATGGACGCCGCGATGTCGAAGCCCGCGGACACGACTAGGAGGCCCGCGAAGGCCGTCCCCCAGATGCACAATAGGCTGAGCACGACGGCGACTACCAATTGCAGCTTGTACGTGCCCGTGATCCGCGACCCCGCGCCCGATGGGACAATGCGGCCCTGAAGACGTGGCCGAGCCCAGCGCCACGTGCGCCACCGTGCGGTCGTGGATTGCAGCGAAAATGCGCCGGGTGTGACGGTCCCATCGAAGGGCTGGGTGACGGGGGAGCGCCACCACCAGCGGAACGGCGATGTGACGCGCCCGATCCGGTCGAACACTTCCGATGGCGAGAGTGGCGAGTCGATCCTGAACGCCCGCTGCGGCCACAGCCGGCGGCCGGTGACGTCGAGTTGGGCGCTGCCGACGACTTCCTGCCGCCTGTCGTCGACGGTGTCGAACTCTCCCGTCGGTAGCTCGGCTCGCGCGCCCGTCAGCACGGCACGGCCTTCGCGAGAGCTAGACCGCTACGGCTTCGGGCTCCGGCTTCACCGCCACGTCCCACTCGTTCGCGCACTTGAGACATTTCCGATACTCGCCACGGGTCTTCGTGAACTTCGATTCCGCGCCTTCGTACCCGCATTCCGGACACACCTCGCGCACGGGCTTGTCCCATGCCACGAAATCGCAGTTCGGATAGTTCGCGCACCCGTAGAATACCTTGCCGCGCTTCTTCGAGCGGCGCGCCGCGAGCTCGCCGCCATCCTTGGGGCACATCACACCCGTCGGCATCGAGCGGGTCCCGCGGCACTTCGGGAACTTGCTGCAGCCCAGAAATTCCCCCGTTCGCCCGCTGCGCTTGAGCATCGGCGCGCCACACTCGTGGCACACATAGCTGGTCAGCTCCGCCGGTTTCCGGTCGCGACCCAGGGGCCGCGTGTGTTTGCACGTCTTGGGATGGTTCTCGCATGCCAGGAATGGACCAAAGAATCCGCCCTTGGCCACCAGCTTGCCACCGCAGTCGGGACACCGTTCGTTGGCGACCGCCGACAGATCGTGCGCCGCCGCAATCAGCCGGCCCACATCGACCTTGTCGAGCGAGATCGCGAACGGACCGTAGAAGTCCTTCAATACCCGCTGCCAACTGCGTTGGCCTTCCTCGATCTTGTCGAGTTCCCCTTCCATCTCCGACGTGAATCCCACGTTGAAGACATCGGGGAACTGCTGCACCATCACTTTTTCCACGCTCTCGCCGAGCGACGTCGGGAAGAACCGGCGCTGCTCGAGCTGCGCGTAGCGACGGTCAACCAGCGTCGAGATGATGGACGCGTAGGTGGACGGGCGTCCGATGCCGAGACGCTCCAGCTCCTTGACCAGGCTCGCTTCCGAGTAGCGGGGCGGCGGCTCCGTGAAGTGCTGGGCCGGCGTCACCCCGAGAACCGGCACGCCCTCTCCCTTCTCCAGGAGCGGCAGCGCCTGCTCATCCTCGAGTGCGCGGCCCTCGCCCTCTTCGCGCGCTTCGTGATACAGCGCCAGGAAGCCCTGGAACTTCACGACGCTGCCGGTGGCCCGGAACAGGTAGCGGCCAAGATCGAAATCCACAGTCGTCGTGTCGAACACCGCGGGCGCCATCTGCGAGGCCATGAACCGCTGCCAGATCAACTGGTACAGTTTGAACTGGTCCGCCGTCAGATAGCGCTGCACGAGCTCCGGCCGCCGCGAGGGATCCGTCGGACGCACCGCTTCGTGCGCGTCCTGCGCGTTCTTCTTCGTGTCGGCGTACAGGCGCGGCCCATCAGCGAGGAACTCGGCCCCGAACAGCGTCTGCAGATGCTCGCGCGCCTGCGCCGACGCGGATTCCGCCACGCGCGTGGAGTCGGTACGCATGTAGGTGATCAGTCCGACGGCGCCTTCGTCGCCCAGCTCGATGCCCTCGTACAGATCCTGCGCCAGCCGCATCGTCCGTTTGGAGCCGTAGCTCAGCTTCTTCGCGGCTTCCTGCTGCAGGGTGCTGGTCGTGAAGGGGGCCTGCGGGTTCTTCCGGCGCTCGCGACGCTTGAGATCCGTGACCTCGAAGACGCCGATTGCTTGTTCGGTACCGGCAAACGAGCCGTTCATCCGGCCGCGAATCTCGGCCGCGGCCGCCCGGGCCGCGTCGACGATGCGCCGCGCATCCGCCTCGGTGGAGATCTCCGCCTTCTTCCCTTCTATTTGATGCAGCCGCGCGGCGAACCGCTGGCCCGACTTCTCCAGCTCAGCGGCAATCGTCCAGTATTCGACCGGCTTGAACGCCCGGATCTCGCGCTCCCGCTCGACCAGCATCCGCAACGCCACGGTCTGCACGCGGCCGGCGGACAGACCCTTCTTCACGGTCTTCCAGAGCACCGGGCTCGCCTTGTACCCGACTAGCCGGTCGAGCACGCGGCGCGCCTGCTGCGCGTTCACCTTGCGCTCGTCGATCTCGCCCGCATTCGCGATCGCTTCGTTGACCGCGTCCTTGGTAATCTCGTGGAACAGCGCGCGGCGGATCGGTATCGCGCCGGACCCGCGACGGGCCAGTTGCCCCGCGACGTGCCAGGCAATGGCTTCGCCTTCACGGTCAGGGTCTGTCGCGAGATAGATCTGGCGGGAGTCCTTCGCCGCCTCGCGCAGATCGGCCAGCGTCTTCTCCTTGCCGGCGATCGTGACGTACTCCGGCTTGAACCCGTGCTCGACGTCCACGCCCAGTTTCTTCTGCGGCAGGTCGCGCACGTGCCCGACCGTCGCCTTGACGCGAAATGCGCGGCCAAGGTATTTGCCGATCGTCTTCGCTTTTGCTGGCGATTCCACGATGACGAGCGACGTCGTGCCCGGCTGAGGAGGCGGTCCCGCCTCGACCGGCGGCACGGCGCGCGAGCGCCGCTTGGGCGCGGATCGCGGGGCCTTACCGGCCGTCGCTTTCAGCGCCTTCTTGGTTCTCGTGGCTGCCTTAGGTCCTGATTTGGTAGTTGCCATGGCCTCTAGTGCACAACCGTCTGGTCCGGGGCCTGGCCTTCGTCGTATCCAGCCCCTTCCATGACCGATCGTAAATCGTCGAGCGCGATTCGGCCGTCAATCTGCGCCATCGCGCGATCGATCAGATGTTCGAGCTCGGCAGCGTTCAGAACTCCGGCCCCGCGGAGCGACACCAGCAGTCCCCAAGCCTCAGGGGCGAACCGGCCACGCTCGTGCGGGCCCATCATGCGAAATGTCATAGTGATACCTGCCTTCCTTCATCTATATCCGACGACTGCATCATTCGTTCGGCACGGACCGTCCGGTGACGGATCCCAAGCCCACAGTAACGCATACGACCCGGTTTTGGAGCATTAGCGCCCCTTTGACCGACTCCAGCTTCTCCCCGCCCGCATACCCGGTGGGCGTCCCGGCGGTCCATAGGGAGGGCCACGGCACCGACCATGCCGATCGGGGCTGCAATCATGGCAGGGGTGCCTTAGCGAGCGAGACAATACGCTGCGTAACGTCTTGCATACCAAGCAGTTCCGTGTCCACAACGAGGTCGGCGCGCTCATATGCAGCGTGCCTGATATCCAATAGCCGCCGCAAGGCGCCGAGCGGATCGCGCCGCAGCAAGGGGCGGAGGCGCACTGTGCGCCGAATACGCTGGAACGCGGTCTCGGGGGAGACCTTCAGATAGGTCATGCGGGCCGGTGGGCACACGATGGCGACCGTCTCGGCCGACGTGACCCAGCCGCCTCCCGGAGCGACCACCGACGGGCTGGCGTCGCGAAGCCGGATCGTCGCCTCGCGTTCCAGCTCGCGAAACCGGGGTTCGCCGTCCATGGCGAATATCGCGGCGATCGACCGTCCTTCCCGAGCCACGATCTCCGCGTCCAGATCGACGAACGGCCACCCAAGCGCGGCGGCGACGGCTCTCCCCACCGTGCTCTTTCCGGAGCCCGGCAACCCGACGAGGATGAGGTGACCGCCCGGCGCGCTATTCAGCCATCCGCCGGGCGACGTGCGCCAGGTACGCGTCGAAGTTGCGGCGCAGCTCGCCGAGCGAGTCGCCGCCGAATTTTTCGAGGAGCGCCTGCGCGGCCACGAAGGCCACCATGGCTTCCGCAATCACTCCCATCGCCGGCACCGCCGTCACGTCGCTACGCTCGGCGACGGCTGCTGCCGGAGCGAGTGTCGCGGTGTCGATCGTGCCCAGGGGCCGCATGAGCGTACTGATCGGCTTCATCGCGACGCGTACGACGAGCGGCTCGCCGGTGGTCATGCCGCCTTCCAGTCCGCCCGCACGATTGCTGCGCCGGCGCACGTGACCCGTGCGCATCCGGCCCGGTGCCATCTCGATCTCGTCGTGCACCTCCGCGCCCGTGCGGCGTGCCGCCTCGAACCCCATGCCGATCTCCACGCCTTTGACCGCGGGGATCGACAGGATGGCGGCCCCGAGCCGCGCATCGAGTTTTCGGTCCCAGGACACGTGCGATCCCAGCCCGACCGGGAGCCCGTCGCACACCACCTCACAGACACCGCCCAGGGTATTGCCCTCGCGCTTGATGATGTCGATGCGCGCGACCATCCGGGCCTCGGCATCCGGATCGAGCGTGCGC
>JANWIF010000124.1 GCA_025450035.1 Gemmatimonadaceae bacterium | reverse complement strand
TTTCAAAAAAATGCCCGCGTGCACCGCGGGCCATTTTTTACCCCCCCCCCCCCCCCACCCCCCCAGCGCCGCCAATGCTCAGGCCGCCCTCGGCTCCGTGCCCGCCTTCTCTTCGCGGGGGGCCGGTCCCCAGACATACGCCCAGAACGCCGGCGACGGTTCGTCGCGCTTGCCGTTCGAGATCACGATCCCAACCGCCTCTACACTCATCTTATCGTGCGCCGCATGCGATGATGCCATCGTTCACCCCTCGAAAGGCCCCCGTGAATACCCTGGGGTGAAGCTATTAAGCATCGTACATGCCAGTTCCGGTGACACTATTCAACATGTGTCTCTCTAACGACTTACAAAAATTAAGACCAGCCTAACGCGAGCTGGTCGTGGTTAAATGACACGTCACTACTTCCTGGCATCGTGTCAAAACGTTACGCCACCTCCTTCCGCGCGAGGAAAGTCTCGCGCCCTATCCCGGCTCCAAGCCCCCCCCGTTCCACGGTGATGTCCCACCCGTGGTAACTTGCCCGAAGTTCCTCCAGCGGCAGAGCTTCCTCACCGTCGGCACCGCCTTCTACGACGTGCAGACCACCGGCGGTCGTCGCCTGCTGCAATAGTTCGATAGCACGCGCACGGTCCACAATCGAGAGTCCGCTGAGCGCTGCCGCCGCTACCACGACGGCGTTCAACGGCCGGTCCGGGGACCAGTTCGACAAGTCGGCACCCACGAACCGCACTCGCCCGGTGAGTCCAACCTCTGCTGCGGCATTGAGTACGCGCTCGAGGACGTCCTCAGTGGTGTCGAGGGCGGTGACCGCGCAGCCGTTGGCGGCGAGGTAAATCGTCGTCCCCTCCTCACTCGCGCCAGCTACGAGCACGTGCCCTTCGGCCACCGAAAGCGCGGTACGGGTCAGCGCCGAGTCTGGACGCAGACCCCACCGTTCCGGCCTGCTGAATTCCCGCAGAGCCTTCAGACGTCGCTTTCGCCACGTCGCGAACGAGGGAAGGCGGAGCCGCCCTCGAATGATGCGGTCAACCTCAGCGCACAGAAGGATTTCCGTGAGGGCCAACTGAGCCTGGCTGGACAGCGACTGCACCGCGTCATCTCCGATCTTGAGGATGGCGTGGCGCGGAATGGATTCCTTATAGTTCTCGATTTCGCGCTCTACGAACAGCTCGTACTCGTACCGGAGGGAGCGTGGTCGTTGACTCATGTAGCGCATGCGCGCGGGCGCGGGGAGGAATGTGACCCTAAAGTAAAACGTTCGAGTTGGCGCGCAAGTCCCTATGCAGGCTCGACGTGCACCGTCACTTGTGATGCGCCGAGTTCAGTGTCAAGACGCGCCTCAACGGCGTCCGCCACTTGGTGTGCCTTTTCGACAGAGATCGTGCGGTCCACCGCGATGGTGACTTCGACCAGCAGGACCCCCGACGGCATGGCCCGGGATCGGACGGTCCGCACGTCCATCACCTGCGAAACCCCGGCCAGGATGCGACGGATCTCGCCCGCGTCCACCGCGCGCTCGTCCACGAGCACGGGCACGGTGCCGCGCACGATGCGGTAGCCGTTGACGGCGATCACGATGGCCACGCCGATGGCGAGTAGCGGGTCGACGAATCCCCACCCGAACCGCGTGAGGATCAGCGAGGCGATGGCCGCGGCCGTGACGTACACATCGCTGCGCGTGTGGGTTGCATCGGCCAGGAGAAATGCGCTCTTGAATCGCTCGCCCTGCTGTCGCTCGTACCGTACCACGAGCACGTTCACCAGCATCGTGCTGGCCACGAGCACGACTTCGCTAATCGTGGGTCGAAGCGGCACGTGATCGAGCATCGTTAGGCGCACCCCTTCGCGCAGCAGCTCGAAGCACGAGATCGAGAGAAACCCGACGATGGCGAGCGTGCCTAACGTCTCGAACTTCTCGTGGCCGTAGGGGTGATCTTCATCGGGACCACGCGCCGCGATGCCGACCAGGACGATGCCAAGCGCGTTGTTGAGCAGATCGAGTCCCGACTCCAACGCCGCGCCCAGCACGGAGAGCGAGCGCGTGTGCAGACCCACCCCGATCTTGATGGCGAGAACCCCCACGTTGAGCACGGAGATGGCGAGCAGCGTGTTGCGCACGCCATGGCCTCGCGCCGTGCGCTGTGCGGGAGACGCGGGGGGAGGGCTGGACACCACGGAAGCATACGATCGCCCTTGGCGGCGAGCCAGGGCCCCGTTCCCACGATCTCACTCACGAATTCGCTAGATTGATCTGTCGTGTCGGTGAGTACATCACCCGAGCCGTTGCGATGCCAGAGCTCCCCGAAGTCGAGTATGCCAGCCGCGTTCTACGCCGTGCGGTCGTTGGTCGCCGCATCGTACGCGTGCGCGTGATGCATCGCTCGCTCGAGGCGCGATTACCGCCTTCCGCGCAGCGGCGCATGGAAGGGCGCACGGTGCGCGCGGTGGAGAGGCGCGGCAAGTACCAGTTGCTGCACCTCGACGATGGCAGCGTATTGCTCGCGCACTTCCGGATGACCGGCGACTGGTCGATTGGGCGCGTGCGTGAGAGCGACGCGCCGTATGCACGCGCCGTCCTCGAGCTGGATGACGGCACGCGCGTGACGCTCGCCGACTCGCGCGCGCTGGCCACGTTGACGCTGGTGGACGACGTGTCGGCTGCGCTGCCGGTGCTGGGCCCCGAGCCTGACGATGCGTCGTTCACGCCGCAGACACTCGCCGCGTTGCTGTCGCGCCGCCGCGGCGCCATCAAACCTGTGCTGCTCGATCAGCGAGTCGTGGCGGGCCTCGGTAATATCTACGCGGCGGAAGCGCTCTGGACGGCACGCATCAGCCCTCGAGTCACCGCGCATTCACTCGGCCCCGCACGACTCGCACGCCTGGTGCGCGCGATCCATCAGGTTCTTCGCCGCGCGCCAGCGGCGCGCTACAGCGCCGCGAGGTCCGGCTCCCGATGGAACGTGTACGATCGCGAGGGACTCCCTTGTCGGCGCTGCGGTCACGGCGTACGCCGCATCGTTCAAGCGGGGCGGTCAACCTTCTATTGTCCATTTTGTCAAAAGCGGTAGGTGGTGGGTGGTAGTTGGTGGTTGGTGGTTGGTGTTGAGCGATGGCAAGTTGGCCGTAACAACCTTCCACGATCGCAGTCGCAGTTTCCAACCACCAACTCAACCACCAGCAAGCAACCACCTACATCGCCTCGACCACCGCGGCCTTCAGATACCCGGTCTCGGGGATCGTCAGCACCTCGGGATGATCCAGCGGCTGGAACGACATGCCGCGCAAGACGAGGCGTCGGCCGCTGTCGGCTGCGGCGCGCTCGAGCATCTCGAGAAAGAGCGCCTTCGACAGATGAAAGCTGCAGCTCGCTGTGAACAACATCCCGCCGGGTGCCAGCAAGCGCATGGCGCGCACGTTGATCTCCTTGTAGCCGCGCAACGCGCCGGGAAGCGTGTTGCGCGTCTTGGCGAACGCCGGCGGGTCCAACACGATCGTATCGAAGCGCTCGCCGCTCGACTCCGCCGCGCGCAGGAAATCGAACGCGTCTGCGTCCACGAAGTCGATGGTGCGGATGTCATTGCGAGCGGCGTTCTCTCGTGCGCGCGCGAGCGCGGCCGCCGATGTATCCACTGCGGTGACCCGTTCGGCGCCGCGCGCGAGGAGCAGTGCGAACGAGCCGTGGTAGCAGAAGCAGTCCAGCGCGCGCCCACGGGCCAGGCGTCCCACCAACGCGCGGTTCTCGCGCTGATCGAGAAATGCGCCCGTCTTCTGTCCGTCCCACGGCGCCGCGAGGTAGCGGATGCCGTGCTCCGAGACCTCGATCTCCCGTGGTACGTCGCCGTGGAGCAACACTGTTTCGCGCGCCATGCCCTCCTTGGTGCGCACCGCGACATCGTTGCGCGCCAGGATCCCCGATGGGGCGAGCAGCGACTGCAGCGAGTCGACGATGTCTCGCCGATAAAACTCGATGCCGGCACTGAGCAGTTGCACCACCACCCATCGATCGTATCGGTCGGCAACCAGCGAGGGGCACCCGTCCGCTTCGGCGTGGACCAGGCGGTAGGCGGTGGTCTCGCCTTCCAGCCGCGCGCGCCGGGCCACGCTGCGCGCGAGGCGCTCGTGCCACCACGCGGCGTCGATCACCGCGTCGGGGTTCGGGTCGAGCAGGCGAATGGAGATTTCGGACGCCGGGCTCCAGAGCCCCCAGCCTAACGGATGATGCGACTCGTCACGCACCCGCACCGCGCCCGGCGGCCCGTTAGGCCGACGGACCACATCGCTGCGGAAGATCCATGGATGGCCCTTCGCCCAACGGTGCGCCCCCTTGCGTGAGACGACGGCCTCCGCGTTCACTGTCCCGAGGCGGCGGCGGTTCCGCCAGCGGCGAGGACGAGCCGGCGGAGCGGCGGCACGATGGCGAGCCGGAGCAGGCCACGCGGTGCGGCCGCGCTGTCCAGCTGCGCGAGCCGATCCGTCGTCCATGCCGGAGCGGCGGTGCGTCCATCGCTCAGGTACGAGAGCGCTTCCTCGCCCACGGCGCTCGCCGCGGCGAGCGCGACCGCGGCGCTGTCGGCGTCGATCAGGAGCGGCGCGTGCGTGGTCATGGCCGCCAACGCGGGTGCGATGGAGCGCCAGCGCGCGAACATCGCCGCCAGCGTATCGCGCACGGCGGCGCCGCGTGCCGCGCCGGGATCGCGGAACAACGTATCGAGGAGCGCCGACAGCGCGCGCCCGTCGCGCGCGTCGGGCGTCACGATGTCTCCCGGCGCGATCAGCGGCGTGACCGTCGTGGGCCGGCGAAGCCGCATGCGCTGGCCGAGTGACACCGGCTCGACCACGCCCGCGAGCGCGCGGAGCGGCGCGATCTGATCGGTGCCGGCGATACGCCGCCACAAGGCAGCGGGGCCGGACAGATGCTGTACGCCGACGTCCTCCAGTTCCACACTCACCGCCGCGAGGCGCCGATACATGTCGTCGATGTCGACGACCTCACGCGGCGACCACAGTCGCTCGGCGATCGCCGCCGTGCGTGGCCAGATGCGCGAATCGATCGTTTCCGGCGTCACCAACTCACCCCACATGCACGCTTCGCCACCCAGAATGCGCGCAACCTGCGCGCTGTCCAGGTCGTTGCCGGCGGGAAGGGGGTCGACCATGTAGAGCTGGGCCGCGCTCGACATCGCATCCAGGTAGAGGCCCGCCGAAAGGATTCCCGAATACCCCTCCCTGGCTCCCTCGCCTAACGACTCGTAGCCGCGCCACGATTGTACCAGCACGCTCCGCGGCAGGTCCGGGTGCAGCACTTCATCCCACCCGATCATGCGCTTGTGATGCGCGGCCAGGATGCGCGACAGGCGCTGGTCGAAGTACGCCTGCAGCGCCCCCGCGTCGGCCATCTTGTGATGGCGCATGAATCGCCGGATGGCGGGATTCGACGTCCAGATCCGCGCGTCGACCTCGTCGCCACCCACGTGCCAGTACCGGTCGGGGAAGAGCGCAGACATCTCCGCCACGAATCCGTCGATGAAATGGTACACTGACGCGCGTGTCGGATCGAACGCGGCGGCGGTGAAGTGGTAGTCGGTGGGCAGAGTGTAGGGACCGGGCGCGCTCGCGTACGCTGGGTAGCCCACAAACCAGCTGATCGCATGCCCCGGCATGTCGAACTCGGGCACCACACGAATCCCGCGGTCGCGTGCATACGCGATGACCTCCTTCACCTGCCCCCGCGTGTAGGACTCGCCGTCGGACCCGCGCCCCAGCTTGGGGAAGCGGCGGCTCTCGACCCGGAATCCCTGATCGTCGCTGAGATGCCAGTGCAGCACGTTCAACTTCACGGCTGCCATCGCGTCGAGGTTGCGTTCAATGACCTCCACGGGCTCGAAATGCCGCGACACGTCGATCAACAGGCCGCGCCATCGGAAGCGCGGCTGATCGGCGATGTGCACGAAGGGCACACCAAACGCGTCGCTGTCGCCCGAAACCAGCTGCTGAAACGTTTCCAGACCGCGCAGCGCGCCGACCACGGTCGGGGCACGCAGCACGACGCGCCCGCCCGTGACGTCCAGCGTGTACGACTCGTTCTCGTCCACTGACTGCACCGTCTGTCCCGCGGCCCGCACGTCCACCACCAGTGTGCCTAACAGAGAGTCGCGCGCGATGTCGTGCGAGAGAACGAGGCCGGTCCGGCCGGCAAGATGGCTGAGGGCGCGATCCACGGCGCGGAGCAGGCGCGCGTCTCGATACCGCGGGACGGCGACCCGAAAGAATGGCGAGAGCAGCAACCGCCCCGCATCCACGCGGACCGATGCGGGCATGGGCATGAGCGTGAGCACGGCGCGCGCGCTGGAATCGGACGCCTGGGCGGCGAGCGGCGCCACCGCGACGGCGAGCGCGAGGCTGAGAGAAACGGGCGAGCGCATCCGGAAATGGAAGGGGGAAGGGGGAGAGGGAAGGGAGACCGGAAAACGGAACAAAGGCCCTCGATACCGGGTGTTGCGCGTGCGTCAGTGTTCCATTGCAGCGCGGAGCGCGCGCGCGGCATCTTCGGGGTCCGTGGCACCGAATACGGCACGGATCACGGCGACCCCGGCCGCGCCGGCGGCGATGGCTAACGCTGCGTTGGTCGCATCGATGCCGCCAATCGCCACCGCGGGACGGCCGCACCGCGTCGCCAACTCGCCGAACCGCGCGGTGCCAATCGCGTCACCGGCGTCGAGCTTCGAGTCGGTGGGAAATACAGGCCCGACGCCCACGTAGTCCGCCTTGCCGGCCGCCGGGACCTCGTGGTCCGTACCCACACTCGCGCCGATGATGAAGCCTGGCGGCGCGATGCGCCGGATGGCGCCCGGCGACAGGTCGTCCGGCCCAACGTGGACGCCTGCCGCTCCGGCAGCGATCGCGACATCGGCACGATCGTTCACGACGAGCGGGACCGTGTTAGGAAGCACGCTCAACAGCCGTCGCGATACTTCCATGAGCGTCCGAGCGTCCGCATCTTTGAGGCGCAGTTGGATCATCGTCGCCCCGCCGCGCACCGCCGCGCCCGCCCGGTCGACGAGTTCCGACGTGCCGCTGTGCAGTCCGTCGGTGATGGCAACGAGTCTCAAACATTCAGGAGCGAACATCGGTGTCCGTGCACGGAGAGCGACAGGTGGGCGCGCTGCGAGGCGCCACCACGGTGGAGCGAGACGATCCCGCGCTCGTACGCGCCGCGACGCGCGAGCTCCTCGAGCAAATCATCGTGCGCAACAGCATCCTTGCCGGCGACATCATTAGCGTGGTGTTCAGCGTCACCAACGATCTCACCAGCGAGTATCCCGCACGCGCCGCACGTGAACTTGGCTGGATCGACGTCCCACTCCTCTGCACTACTGAAATTCCAGTCCCGGGGTCGCTGCCTCGCTGCATCCGCGTCCTGCTCCACCTGGAATCGACACGGCCGCGAAGACAACTGACATCGGTCTTTCTGAACGGCACAGAGGCGTCCACGCGCTACTAGTAGCGTAGTACGACTCGCGCTGTCGCGCCCGACCTGCTCACCCCGGGCCCTTTTCCCTTCGAATTTCCGCCTTCGCCGCTTTGTGCTCCTTGAACGTCGTCCGGAATTCGTGGTGGCCGTCGGTGTCAGCCACAAAGTATAGATACGGAACGGACGCTGGGTATAATGCCGCCTCGATGCTCGCGCGCCCAGGTGAGGCGATCGGACCGGGCGGAAGGCCGGGGTGGCGGTACGTGTTGTAAGGCGAGTCCACCTCGAGGTCATGGTACGTGACGCGCTCATGATGCTCGCCGAGTGCGTATTGTATGGTCGGATCGGCCTGCAGCGGCATCTGCGCCTTGAGCCGATTGTGATACACGGCCGAGATCACGGGTCGCTCTTCCGGCATCCGCGCTTCCTTCTCGATGATTGATGCCAGCGACACTATGTCGTTTCGGCTCATAGCCAGCTGCTGCAAGCGATCATCCCACTGCGGGTCCCACACCTGCTCGAATCGGCGCACCATCTCACGCACCGCCGCGCGAGGCGACGTGCCGTAGGCGAACACGTACGTGTCGGGGAACAGGTAGCCTTCGAGCGTGGGCGTGGGGACGTCGAGCTCGTGAAGGAGCGACGTGTCGCGCATCGCGGCCTCCACGGAGTCTTCAGGAGCGCCGAGCGCTTTGGCCAACGCCGGCTCGATCTCGCGCAGCGACCATCCTTCGGGGATCGTCACGCGTCGCTCCAGCCCCTGGCCTTCGTGCAACGCGCGCACGAGCGTGCTCCAGCCCATGTCGCGTTGCAGCCCGTACGTGCCCGCTTTGATGTCACGGTCGCGACCAGTGATCTGTGCGTACAACCGAAACAGGCGCGGTGCCGATACGAGGCCGGCGTGGCTCAGCGAATCGGTGGCGACGCGGAAACTTGCACCGGGCGGAATGGTGACACGAACCACCGGCCCATGCGGCGCACCGCCGCAAGCGGCGAGTACGACAAGCGACACCATGCTGCCGACGCGACGAATGTCAGCGCTCCATGCGCAACGCATGTTGAAGCAGGATTGTCGCGGCAAGCGCATCAACATCCCCCTTCCGGCCACGCGTCGTTCCCTGCATTTCGCGGATCGCGCGCAAGGCGGCCGCGGTGGTGTACCGCTCATCGACGAGTGAGACAGGCCATCCGGTACGCCGCTCGATCTCGGCGGCAACCTCTCGCACCTCGGTGCTGCGCGGGGTCTCGTCGCCGTTATCGTCCAGCGGCAACCCGAACACGACGGCTTCCGCGTCGAGCTCGGTGGCGCGCCGCACGATCTGCGCAATTGGCGGTCGCTTCCCCGCGCGTCGCACGATATACCCCGCCGGCGATGCGATGGTACGCGTGGGATCCGACACCGCGAATCCAACTCGCCGATCGCCATAGTCAACGGAGACGATACGACCGAGAGCAGAGGGAAGTGGGGCGCGGCCCCCGCGGGTCTGAGGGAAGGGGGAAGAGAGTGGTGCGCTGCTGCCATCGCTCTCCGTGCTTCCGCCTTCTTCCTTCCCCCCTTCCCCTGCTGTTCTCATCCCTGCGCCATTGTCGCGAAGAACTCCTTGTTCGTCTTCGTGCGCAACATTCGCTGCAGCAGAAACTCGATCGCCTCCGTCGAAGGCATGTCACCCAGGAAGTTGCGCAGCAGGTACACGCGGTTCAGCTCCTCCGTGGTCAGCAGCAGCTCTTCCTTGCGCGTGCCCGAGCGCTGAATGTCGATGGCCGGAAACACGCGGCGGTCGGCGATCTTGCGATCGAGCACGAGCTCCATGTTGCCCGTTCCCTTGAACTCCTCGAAGATCACTTCGTCCATCCGGGAGCCGGTCTCGACGAGCGCGGTCGCGATGATCGTCAACGACCCGCCTTCGTCAATGTTGCGCGCCGCGCCGAAGAACCGCTTGGGTTTGTGCAGCGCGTGTGCATCCACACCGCCGGAGAGAATTTTCCCCGAGTGCGGCACCACTACGTTGTGTGCCCGCGCGAGACGTGTGATCGAGTCCAGAAGAATCACGACATCCTTCCCATGCTCTACCAACCGCTTCGCCTTCTCGATGACCATGTCCGACACCTGCACGTGACGGTCCGCAGGTTCGTCGAACGTCGAGCTGATCACTTCTGCATTGACGTTCTCCTGCATGTCCGTCACTTCCTCCGGCCGCTCATCGATCAGAAGAACGATGAGAGTGACCTCGGGATGATTCTCCAGGATGGCGTTCGCCATCTTCTGCATGAGGATGGTCTTACCCGCGCGCGGCGGCGCGACGATCAGTCCGCGCTGCCCTTTCCCGATGGGCGTGATGAGGTCTACCACGCGCATGCTCACATCGCCGTCCGTCGTCTCGAGGCGCAACCGTTGGTCCGGATAGCGCGGCCGAAGGTTGTCGAACGCGATGCGATGCTTCGCCTTCTCGGGCTCCTCGAGGTTGATCGTCTCGACTTTTAGCAGCGCGAGGTAGCGCTCGCCTTCTTTTGGCGGACGAACCTGTCCGAGCACGGTGTCGCCCGTGCGCAGATCGAAACGCTTGATCTGCGACGGCGACACATAGATGTCGTCGGGTCCATACAGATAATTCCAGTCCTGACTCCGAAGAAATCCGTACCCCTCCGGCAGGATCTCCAACACGCCTTCACCATGCAGCATGATATCCGAGTCGAGCAGATTTTGCTCGATACGAAAGATCAGGTCCTGCTTTCGCAGTCCCGAGAAGTTCGAGATATTCAGGTCCTCGGCCATGGTCTGCAATTCGACCACAGACTTTTGCTTCAACTCGGCAATATCCACTAACGTCGGCTCCGAGAAGGGCGCGCGATCACTCGGCGAAGTGGCACGATGCGCGCGTCGGGACGACTCAGCGCTCCGTCCCGAGGCGGCGGGGCAGCATTGTGGTCGTGACGACGATGTGCGCGGGGTGGTGAGGCGAGGGGATGTGCAGTAGGCGTTGCCAAGGTAACTTCGCCCAAACAGGTGGTCAAGAGTGCCCGAACATGCTATCACGCAGTGCTTTTCGTATTGGCGAAGCCTGGATCTGGGAAGCCGCGAGATTATCGAAGGACGGGTCAGCGACGACCATTTAAGTCCATCGCCAACGCTCGCCGCGCACATTGCGCAGTGGGACGGCTATCACTACTGGCAGTGCTCACCCGACGGGCAGTGGTTGGTTCTCGTCCATGAGCGGCAGGCGCCGCGGGAGCGCTGGTGGCTGCACGCGGTGCTTCTTCTTGCCACGGTCGTCACGGCGTCCATGGCCGGTGTGACGCTCGTCCGCATGGTGGACCCGTGGCGGCTGAACATCTTGGTCCATCTGCGCGACGGATTTTCTTTCTCGCTTCCACTGGTGGCCATCCTGCTCGCGCACGAATCGGGCCATTACCTGACGGCGCGGAGGTATCGCGTCGACTCTAGCCCGCCGTACTTCGTGCCGTGTCCGCCGAGCCTGAATCTCATCGGGACATTCGGCGCATTCATCCGTCTGCGTTCCCCCCTTTTTGATCGCCGCACGTTGTTTGACGTTGGGGTCGCCGGTCCGTTAGCTGGCATGGTGGTCGCGCTGCCCGTCTTGCTCCTTGGTCTTCACAACAGCACCGTTCACCCGGGGCAGATGTCGTCCCTGGCTCACCAGTTCACGCGTTTCAATGGCGAACCGATCTTGCTCGGGGACTCGCTGCTGCTGACGTTGTGCCGTGCGTTGCTTGGAATGCACGGCGTCATCGAGTTGAGTCCGCTCGCCGTCGCCGGTTGGGTCGGCGTGCTCGTTACATCGCTCAATCTTCTTCCGCTCGCCCAACTCGATGGAGGACACATCGCCTTCGCGATGTTCGGGCGTGCCCAAGCCTGGGTGGCGCGCGTGGTCTGGCTGGTCCTCATCGTGCTGGGTTATTTCTGGTGGTGGGGATGGTGGCTCTGGGCTGTGCTCGGCCTGCTCATTGGACGAGGACGCTTGACCCATCCTCCGGTAATTGCGCCAGAGCGGCCGCTGGACCACGTGCGTATGGCGGTGGGGTGGCTGGCCTTCGTGTTATTCGTCGTCACCTTCATGCCACTGCCAATCGCCGGATGAGCGCTACACGCCGGCGCCGAATTTGTCCCGCGGCGTGCTCGTGCAAGCCATCCAGTCGGGCATTGGAACCGATGGGCCTGTCGGCGCGTTTTGTCCACGAGCCGGTGGGGTCCTCACACTCGCCGCCGCGGCGCAATGAAGCGAGCCCAAGCGGCAGCACCCCTGAGTTGCATTTCTTTCACGGTCATTTCCTGTCAGTCCGGGAGGTTGGACGTGGTGTCGTATGCGAAGCGCCTCCCGCTCGCGAGGTGTGTCTTGAGTCGAAGCTGGTTTTTCGTCGCGCTCGTGTCGCTCGGTTGCGCCAAGGCGAAGCCTCAGGCGCCCCAGCCGCCCGAGGTCTCGGTGGTCACCGTGCAGCCCACAACCGTTCCCGCCCACTTCGAGTACGTAGGCCAGGCGGAAGCCTCCAAGAGTGTGGAGGTGCGCGCCCAGGTTTCCGGAGTGATCGTGGCGCGCCCGTACATCGAAGGGACCGACGTGCCGAAGGGCGCGCTGCTGTTCCGCATCGACCCCACGCAATACGAGGCTGCCTACCAGAGCGCTTTGGCGCAGCTCGAGGATGCGCGCGCGCGGTTGGCTAACGGCGAGCGCAACTTCGCACGCCTCGAGCCCCTGTTGAGCGAGCACGCCGTTGCGCAGAAGGACGTGGATGATGCGCAGACCGAGCGGGATCAAGCGCGCGCGGCGGTGCAGAGCGCGCAAGGCGCCGCGGATCGCGCCAAGAAAGATCTCGACAACACCTACGTGCGCGCGGAGATCGCTGGCCGCGCTGGTCGCGCGCAGTTGGTGCTGGGCGCGCTCGTGAAAGGTCCTACCGACTTGCTCACGACGGTCGAACAGGTCGACCCGATCTACGTCTACTTCAACCCGTCGGACCAGGACGTACTCGAGTGGCGCCAGGGCATTGCGGCCAAGCAGTTGGAAATTCCGCGCGGCGTGCTCGACGTGCGTGCCACGCTATCCGACGGAAGCGTGTTTTCCACGATCGGCAAACTGAACTTCGTCGACCTCGCCGTGCAGCAAGGCACGGGAACGCTGCAGCTGCGCGCGGAGTTCCGGAATCCGCAACACACGTTACTGCCGGGACAGTTTGTGCGGATCGGCCTGCTCGGCATTACCCGGCAGGGCGTGATCGTGGTGCCGCAGCGCTCGGTCCAACAGGGATTGGACGGCGCGTACGTGTATGTGGTGGACTCGACTAACGGAGTGCATCAGCGGCCCATCGTGGGGTCGGCGTGGAACGGGCAGCAATGGATCGTCGAGAAGGGACTCGCGGCGGGCGAGCGGGTGATCGTGGATGGCACGCAGCAGCTCATGCCGGGAGTACCCGTGCGGCCGGTGGCATACGTCCCGCCGCCCTCCGACTCTGCGACCGAGGCGACGCGTGACACCGTGCGGTTCGCGCCGCCCGGTGTGCCGTTGCAGATCTCCCACCCGTGAGCGGCGCCTCGATGTCTGACGATCAGGAAATTCGGTACTTCTTCGTCCGCCGCCCCGTCTTTGCGGCGGTCATCTCCATCGCTCTCGTGCTGCTCGGGCTCTTCGCCCTGCGCACGCTGCCGATCGACCAGTATCCTCGCATCACGCCGCCTGTGGTGCAGGTCACCGCCGTGTATCCCGGGGCGACCGCGCAGGACGTCGCCAACGCCGTCGCCGCGCCGATCGAACAGCAGCTGTCGGGGCTCCAGGGACTGCTGTACTTCCAGTCGGCGAACTCGAGCGATGGGACGATGGTGCTGCAGATCTTCTTCGACATCAACCGGGACCAGGACCTGGCCGCGGTCGACGTGCAGAATCGGATCGCGCTTGCCCAACCGCAACTGCCGCAGGAGGTCGTGCGGAACGGGATCACCGTCACGAAGGCGCAGACCAACATCCTCATGGTGGTGGCGCTGAGTTCGAAGGGTCAGCGCTACGACGCGGGGTATCTGTCCAACTACGCGCAGATCTACGTGCAGGACGAGCTCAAGCGGCTCCCCGGCGTGGGTGACGCGACCACCGTTGGCCAGCTCGACTTTTCGATGCTCGTGAGCCTCGACCCCGAGCGCATGGCGCAGTTGGGCGTCACCGTGTCCGATGTCGCGGCCGCCGTCGGTGAGCAGAACAGCACCAATCCGGCGGGGCGCATCGGCCGTGAGCCCGCGCCGGCGGGCACGCAGCTCACGATCCCCGTCACCACGCTCGGCCGCCTAACGGACCCAAAACAGTACGCGAACATCATCGTCCGTGCGAATCCTGATGGCTCGCTCCTGCGGTTAGGCGACATCTCGAAAATCGCGATGGGCCAGCGCAACTACGATCTCCAAGGGCGCTTCGACGGGACACCCACGGCGCTGATGCTGGTCTATCTGCGGCCGGGCGCCAACGCGCTCGCCGTCAAGAAAGAGATCGTGCAGCGAATGGACGAGCTGTCGCGCACGTTCCCGCCCACGGTGTCGTATTCCATTCCGTTCGACACCACGCCGTTCATCACGGAATCGGTGCACGAGGTCGTGATCACGCTGCTCGAAGCCCTCGCGCTCGTAACCCTCGTCGTGTTCCTGTTCCTGCAGAGCTGGCGCGCCACGATCATCCCGTTGGTCGCGGTCCCGGTGTCGGTGATCGGTACGTTCCTCGGTATGCAGGTGCTTGGCTTCTCGATCAACCTGCTCACGTTGTTCGGACTCGTGCTGGCCATCGGGATCGTGGTGGATGACGCGATCGTGGTGATCGAGAATGTGGACCGCATCATGGCACAGGATAACGTGTCTCCGCGCGTCGCCGCAGACCGCGCCATTCGACAGGTGGCGTCGGCGCTGATCGCGATCGTGCTCGTGCTGTGCGCGGTATTCATCCCGGTGGCGTTCGTGAGCGGCATCACCGGCGCGATGTACAAGGAGTTCGCGCTCACCATTGCCATTGCGGTGATTCTCTCCGGTGTCGTGGCGCTCACCCTCACGCCGGCGCTGTGCAGTTGGCTGCTCCGCCCCGAAGATGCGCACGAAAACACGACCGGCTTCTTCGGATGGTTCAATCGCGGCTTCCACCGTGCCACCAACGGC
Organism: Gemmatimonadaceae bacterium; assembly: GCA_025450035.1. Lineage (GTDB taxonomy): Bacteria > Gemmatimonadota > Gemmatimonadetes > Gemmatimonadales > Gemmatimonadaceae > JADGGM01. The sequence goes on along the minus strand of JANWIF010000124.1, from coordinate 1,064 downwards.
TACGTCGGGAGCGTGCAACGCGTGCTCGGCCGGCCGCGCCTCTGGGTGGCCGTGTTCGGGGTGATGATCGTCGTGATGGTCCTCCTCGTGAAGCGTGTGCCCACTGCCTTCTTGCAAACGGAAGACAAGGGCTACTTCGCGATGTCCGTCGAGCTGCCCGATGGCGCGTCGCTGCAGCGCACCACTGCCGTGGTGCAGCAGGTCGAGCAGTTTCTGCTCAAGCAGCCGGAGACGAAGGCGACAGTCGCGCTGGTGGGGTTGAGCCTCATCCAGCGATCCAACCAGACCAACTCCGCCACGATTTTCGTGAACCTCAAGCCGTGGGGCGATCGTAAGGCATCGCTCGATCAGGTGCTCCAACGCACGAACGGATTTCTCTTCAGCATCCCGCAAGCGTTCTCGTTCGGCTTCAATCTTCCCGAGATTCCCGGTCTCGGTACCACGTCGGGGCTCGAGCTCAATTTGCAGGACCGGGGGGTAGGCGACATCCAGAAATTCGCGGCACTGGCTAACCAGTACGCGCAAGACGCCAACAAACTGCCCGAGATCCAGGGGGCCCGCCCAACGATCCGGGTGAACGTTCCGCAGATCTATCTCGACGTGGACCGCGCCAAAGCAAAGTCCCTCGGTGTGTCGCTGAGCGACTTGTTCGCCACCTTGCAGTCGATGCTGTCCACGCTGTATGTGAACGACTTCAACATGTATGGCAAGACGTACCGTGTGCAGCTGCAGGCCCAGTCACAGTTCCGTGAGCGGCCCGAAGACATCGGACGTCTCTTCGTGCGTGGGGCCAACAACCAGATGGTGCCGGTTTCCGCCCTGACGACGGTGGAGTTCAAAGGAGCGCCAAGCATGGTGACGCGCTTCAACGGATTCACGTCGGCGCTCGTGACCGCCTCTCCTGGGAACGGGAAGAGCTCGGGAGACATGATCGCCGCCGCACAGGCGCTGGCGCGCGACAAGTACGTGCCGTTAGGCGTCGGCGCAGGAGGATTCGCTGCGCGCGTTCTACGATTCGCTCGCCGCGCACCGGGATACAGCGGGTATTGGGGCGCGCGACAGCA
>JANWIF010000123.1 GCA_025450035.1 Gemmatimonadaceae bacterium | reverse complement strand
CGGTCCCGTGGCGTCGCTCTTTCGTGTGCGTGATGCACAGGAGGCGATCGCCGTGGCCAACGACACCACGTTTGGCCTGGCCGCCAGCGTCTGGACCCGGGACACCGACGAGCGCGAGTGTTTCGTGCGCGACATTGAGAGCGGCGCCGTGTTCGTGAACGCGCAGGTCGTCTCCGACCCGCGGCTGCCCTTCGGGGGCGTAAAGCGATCGGGCTACGGACGAGAGCTCTCACGCGAGGGTATTCGCGAGTTCGTGAATGTGAAGACGATTGTGAGTGCGGGCTAACGTTGTACGGCTGCTCGCGTTGCTTGACTGACCACACAGTCAGGAAGGGATTCGACCGGGGGCCCCCCTACTGGACTTCCACTCTTTTCCCTACTTTCTACGCCGTCGTCGCACGCGGGATCGTTGCCCGACAATCACCCTAACCGTCTTCGCTTCGCGCATCGCTTCGCACGGCCAAACAGATCACCTCTCGCACGGTTGCTACGCCGTTTTGGCGAGTGACAAGGGCAAAGCCGTCGAAAGGCGGTGACGCAAAGCTACGAGGCTACAGCACGCGCACGTGCGTGTCACGCCAGTCGAGCCGTCGCGCGGACCAGCCACCACGGGAGTCCCACGATGAAACGCCTTCCTGCTATTGCTCTGGCTCTTCTGTCGCTGGCCGCCTGCCGCGATGCCACGGGCCCAAGTGCAGTCTCCTCCCCGCAGTATCCGGCGAGCGCCGGTCCCTCAGTGGCGCAACCCGATATCAGAGTCGGACACTACATCGTGACTTTCCGGCCCGGGGTCGTCGACGCCGCCGCCGCCACAGACCGGGTGATGTGGAATCAGCGGGCGGCCGTCGAGCACGAATATGCGTACGCGCTCAAAGGGTTCGCCGCCAAACTGGACTCCGCGCAACTCGACAAACTGCGCGCCGACCCCGATGTCGACCGGATCGAACCCGACCTCATCGTACACACCCAGTCCACCGAAACGGGCGCCGATTGGGGACTCGACCGACTCGACCAGCACGCCCTCCCGTTGAGTGGATCGTACGTCTATTCGGGCACGGGCGCCGGCGTCAGCGTGTACATCCTCGACACCGGCATCCGCTTCACCCATCAGGAATTTGGCGGACGCGCCAAGTTCGCCTACGATGCGTTAGGCGGGAATGGCAGCGACTGCGCCGGCCACGGCACGCACGTGTCGGCCACGGTGGGCGGCGCCACGTACGGCGTCGCCAAGGGAGTCACCCTGTATTCGGTTCGCGTGCTTGGCTGTGACGGGAGTGGCACGCTCTCCGGCATCATCGCCGGCGTCGACTGGGTGACGGCCCACCACCACAGCCCCGCAGTGGCCAACTTGAGCCTGGGCTCCACCGCCGCCTCCGTGTTCGACACGGCCGTGGTACGGTCGATCCGGGCCGGCGTCACCTACGTCGTGGCCGCGGGAAATTACAACGCCAGCGCGTGCGGGTATTCCCCGGCGCGCGTACCCACGGCAATCACTGTCGCCGCGTCGGACAAGACCGATGCCCGGTGGTCCTATTCGGACTGGGGGACGTGCGTGTCGCTGTTCGCCCCCGGCGTCTACATCAAGTCCGCCGACTACTATACCGACGTCGCGACCGCCATCATGTCCGGAACGTCGATGGCGTCGCCGCACGTCGCCGGCATCGCCGCCCTCTATCTCCAGGCGCACCCCACGGCCACGCCCGCCCAGGTGAAGGCGGCCATCGTCGGCAACGCCACCAGCGGCCATATCACCGGCGTGAACGGCTCGCCTAACTTGCTGGCCTACACTGGATTCCTTGGCGGCGCGTCGGCGCCCGCCGCGCCCGCCGCGCCCGCGCCCGCCACCGGCACGCCAACGGCAGTGATCGCGGCGTCGTGTGCCGGCGTCTTCTGCACCGTAAATGGGAGCGGATCGACGATTCCGAACGGCGTGTCCTCGTACAATTGGTATTTTGGCGACGGCACGGCATCGGGCGCGATGACGGTGACGCACAACTATGTGAAAGCGGGGACGTACACGCTCAAGCTCGTCGTCGTCGACAAGAAAGGTGGCCGCGCAACCGCCACCAAAACCCTCACCGTCGGGAGCGCCGCCGCCCAGGCGCCGAGTACCACGGGGACGTCGTTCGCCTACTCGTGCGCGGGGGTGATCTGCCGACTCGACGCCAGCGCCAACTCCATTCCATCCGGCGCGGCATCGTACAGCTGGTACTATTCGGATGGTACGGCGGCGGGCGGAGCGATTGTCCCCAAAAACTTCAAGGTCGCAGGGTCGTACACCGTGACTCTCGTGATCGTGGGCAACGACCACGCCCGCTACAAAGTGGTCAAGACGATAACCGTCTCTTGAGTCTCCGGTCGCTACGCTCGACGGCACGTCCGATGCGGCTAGCGTCGGACCTTGGTGGCAGTTAAGTTCTACAGTCTGTAGACGATAGCCTGCTACCAGGGCCCGACATCCAGCCCCGAGCCGCATATGCACGCCTTTATTGAAACCCAAAAAGAGTACATGCGCAGCGATATCCCGCCGTTCCGCCCAGGCGATACGCTGCGCGTCGCAGTCCGCGTGAAGGAGGGAGACAAGGAACGCCTCCAAGCATTCGAAGGCGTGTGCATCGCGCGCCGCGGCAGCGGTGTCAGTGAGACGTTCGCCATGCGCAAGGTGTCCAACGGCGTGGGAGTCGAGCGCATCTTCCCCGTGCACAGCCCCATGATCGGCTCGATCACCGTCGTCCGCCGCGGACGCGTGCGCCGTGCCAAGCTCTACTACCTGCGCAGCGCCAGCGGCAAACAGGCGCGCATCCGGGAGCGCAAAACGCGCGTCGGTCAGAACGCCGAAGAGTAGACTCCGGTGATCGGCCGGTCGCGCTCTGGTAATGGAGGTTCCCCTCCCGCCTCGCACTAGCGTGCACCGCCTTCGCTGGACGACCATCGAGCGTGACCTGCGCCGGAGCGGCGTCACGCTCATCGCCGGAGTGGATGAAGTCGGCCGCGGGTGCCTTGCCGGACCCGTCGTTGCCTGCGCCGTCGTTATGCCGCCCAACGAGCGGGCACTGCGCGGAGTCGATGATTCCAAGGTACTCTCCGCCGCTGCCCGCCACCGACTTGCGGCGCGCATCGTAGAACGGGCCCTCGCCTTCGGACTCGGCGCAGCGTCCGTGACCGAGATCGAACGCCTCAATATCTACCACGCCAGCGTCCTCGCGATGCGCAGAGCCTTGCGCCGCCTCGGCGCCCCCGCCCCCGATCGCGTGCTCGTTGACGGACGCCCCATTCGCACGCTCGGCGTCGAGCACACGGCCATCGTCGATGGCGACGACAAGTGCTTCAGCATCGCGTGCGCATCGATCGTGGCCAAGGTCACGCGCGACCGCCTCATGTCCCGACTGGCCCTGCGGTACCCTGCGTACGCTTGGGAACGCAACCGTGGCTACTGCACCCCCGATCACGTGCAGGCCATCCGTTCCGTCGGGAGCTGCCGGCACCACCGCAAATTGTTCGTCGACACGGCGCTGTTCGGACCCCCGCAACTCGACCTCGCGCTGGAATCCGTCACCCTTGAGGCCGGTGAGGCATGGCCCGTGCAAGCATGACTTGGTGCACTGCCGCGGCGTTGCGCACCGCCGAGCGCGACAGCAGTCCTCTGGTATAACCGACTCGGAAGTTGAGAGATTCTCATCTCCGTTGGTCATATGTTCTGAACTGAAAGATTTTCTTGCCGTGACGTGACCTAAATCACACGTCGTTCGGGGGGCACATTTTTAGCATCTCCCCTACGCGTGTCGCAGTACACCTCACTCGAGTGAAACCACCGGAGCACACTATGAATGCAAAGCTGAAGACCGTTGCGATTGTCGCGCTCGTCGCACCAGCGATGGCCGCCTGCGCCAGCAAGGGATTCGTCCGAGAAAACTTGGCGCAGGGCCTCGCGGCGCAGCGAGCCTACACCGACTCCAGCGTCACCACCGAGCGTACGGCCCGCGTGGCGGCCGATAGCTCGCTGACGATCGACGTGGCGTCGTTGCGGACAAACCTGGATAGCCTGCGCACCGAGTTCGGTGCGAAGATCACCGCCCTCGAGAGCGGACTCCAGTTTGCGCTCCCGGTGCACTTCGCGTTTGACGATGCAACGGTCCGCGATGAAGATCACGCCGCCCTCGATCGGTTCGCGAAGGTCGCGCAGAAGTACTACCCCGGCTCGACGATCACTGTCGAAGGGTTCGCTGATCCTGCCGGCTCGACGCGATACAACGTGAAGCTCTCGCAGCAGCGCGCAGACGCCGTCAAGGGATATCTGCAGTCGCAGGGCCTGACCGACGAAGTGCGCACGGTGGGCTATGGCAAGACGCGCTTGGTTGTCCCGGGCGCGCAGAAGGATGCTCCGGGCGCCGAGCAGAACCGGCGTGTCGTGTTCGTGATCGAGAACAAGGGTGACGTCACGGCCACGACTGCCTCCACCATGCAGTAAGCTGCTGGCGGGCTCGTTTGGCACGAGGCGGCGCGTTCCTGCTGGAGCGCGCCGCCCTTTTTTTATCCCCGCGGGACGACAGCGCCATCGGGTCGGCCCTTACGATGCCGCGCGCCTAACACGAGATCCGGCGCGAGCAGCGCGCCGAGGATCGTCACCGGTACGTTCTGGACCGTCTGCAGGAGCAGGGCGACCCCCACTGCCGCGTCCTTGGACAGCCCTCCTCCCAACGCCTGCGCCGTGAGCGCATACACCAGTTGGAATACGCCCACGTTCCCCGGCGTCGCGCGCAACAAGAAGCCGACGTTCACCGTGAGGAGTTCCGTAATGCTCCCGCCTATGGAAATCGGGAAATGTGCCGCCACCGCGGCGAGGTGGTACGACGCGACCTGTGTTCCCCAATTCACGATCGTCAGGCCGAGCGCCGCGGCGATTCGGCGCAGCGTGAGAATGTGAGCGAGCCGCTCGATGAAGCGCTCGACCGACGCCGAGATGCGGGCGAACGGACCGTGCCCTACTTCGGCCGGTGGGTGCACCCGCGGTGCGCGCACCAACAGCGCAACGAGCGCCACCACGATTGCGCCAAAAACACCGATGGCTTCGGGCCGCCACCGCGCTACATCGTGCGGTAGCGGAAGCAAGAACGCGGCCCCGATGAGCAGCAGCACGTAGCCGATGAGATCGAACAACCGCTCCAGCGCCAGCGCCGCGAGCACTCCAGTCGTGGATGCCGCCGAGTTTCGCGTTACCAGCACCACACGCGCAGCCTCGCCGCTGTTGGCAATGAGGAGGTTGTTCAACCCCGCGCCGGCTGCCGTCGCGCGCAGAGCCAGCCCGAATGAAGGCGCGCCAACGGGGCGCAGAAAGATCCACCAGATGAGCCCTTTTGCTAGCAGCGTGAGCAGGTTGGCGAGCGCGGCGAGGAGCAGGAGCGAGGGCGACGCGGAACGAATCGCGTGCCACGCCGCCGCCCAACTCACCGTGCGGGCGTAGGCGATCAGCAGCGCGAGCATGCCCAGCGTCAACGCGCCGTGCAGCAGCCGCTTTCGGGCAGGAGTCATACGTGAATGCATCATGTCGGAAGCGCGAGGCGGTGAACGCTAGCGACTGCTCGCCGGTGCCGCCACTTTCCGTGTGGCCCCAACGCGTTCCGTGCCGCGCCGGTATCACGTCACGTTCACGAAGCGCCGCGCCTCTTCTCCTCGCGCGCGAACCCAAATATGAGTCTCCGTTAACTATGACGGCGTGTGCGGTGCATGACTACTGGATCCGCGGGCGCCGCCACCGCGCCCGGTTCGCGGGTCGGACGCTCACCCTCATGGCGATCCTCGCGCTCGTGTCGCTCGCTCCGCGGCTCCTCGCGGCGCAGGTCGGGACCACCACCGATATTCTCACCGGCACCGTGACCGATCCAACGGGTCAGCCGATCGAGGGAGCCGATGTCCTGGCTATCTCCGTGGAGACGGAGATCACGCGGCACGCCCGCACCAATGAGAAAGGGCGGTATACGATCGTGTTCCCCGATGGCGGCGGGCAGTATCGCTTGCAGATTCGCTTCCTGGGTATGGCCCCGGTACAGGTCTCCCTCGGGCGTCAGGCGGATGAGGACCGCCTGGTCAGCAACGTGCACATGTCGCCGACCGCGGAGCGGCTCCAAACGGTGACCGTTCGAGCTCGGCCTAACGCAGGGCGGCGGAACCAGCGCACGCCGGGTTCCACCGAGCGCGACATCTCGTCGGAGCTGGCCACCCGGCTGCCGGTGGACGCGAGCGACCTCGACGCGCTGGCCACGCTGGCCCCCGGCGTGGTCGGCATCGACGCCAGCGACTCGACGGATGCCGCATTTTCCGTGGCGGGCCTTCGCCCAACGGCCAACTCGGTCACGCTCGACGGCTTGAGCTACGGCTCCGGATCGGTGCCCCAGGACGCGGTGCGCTCGACGCAGGTCGTCACCAGCACGTACGACGTCGCGCGCGGCGAATTCAGCGGCGGCCTCGTGGCGTCCACCACGCGCGGCGGTACTAACGTGCCCGAAGGCTCGTTTACCTATGCGCTGCACGACCAATCCCTGGCTTGGGGTGCCGGCGATTCCTCCATCTCCGCGGGCTACACGCAGAATCAGCTCGGCGGCGGGTTCGGCGGCCCGATCGTGCCGGACAAGCTGTTCATCTTCGGCGCCGTACAGGGGCGGTGGCGTTCCAGCCCGCTGCCATCGCTCCTCTCCGCCAATCCGTTCGTGCTCCAGCGCATGGGTGTGAGCGCCGACTCGCTGAGCCGCTTCCTCTCGCTCGTCGGCACCACCGGCGTGCCGCCGGATCTCCCGGCGGTTGCCGACGATCGGACTGCCGACAACACCGTGGGCCTGATTCGCGCCGACTGGCTCATCTCCGACAACCACACGCTGATGGTGCGGGGCGACTGGCGCGACATCACGCAAGATCCAACGCGCGTGAGCCAGTTTGCACTCCCGCAAACGGGAGGCACGTCGGACAATACGGGCGGCGGCGTCATGGCTGTGCTCACGTCGTACTTCGGTGGCAGCTTCATCAACGAGCTGCGTACCTACTGGTCGCGCGACCACCGCTCGGCCGACCCGTTCACCAACCTTCCCGAGGGGCGAGTTCAGGTGGCCTCTCAGCTTACCGACAGCCTGCACGGCGTGTCCGCACTCATGTTCGGCGGCAGCACGGGTCTACCGCAGCGCACCGACAACACGAGCATCGAGACCACCGAGGAACTGTCGTGGCTTCCCGGTAGCGGGGCACACCGCATCAAGGCGGGCCTCTACTACGACCGCACGCGCTATGACCAGGACGTCACGACCAATGAGTTAGGAACGTTCTACTACTCGTCGCTCGAGGCGCTGTCCGACAATGAGCCGTCGCAGTTCACGCGCACCATTGCGCCTGTAACGCACGCCGGAACCAGCAACAACGGAGCCTTCTATCTTGGCGACATCTGGCGCCTGGGGCGGACGTTGCAACTCACCTATGGCGCGCGCGTCGAGGGCGCGACGGAGTCCGGCGCGCCCGCCTACAATCCACTCGTCGACTCGCTGTTCGGTCTCCGAACTGACCGCTTTCCGTCGGAGTTGAGCGTGAGCCCGCGCGTTGGCTTCACCGCGTTCGTTCCCGGCTCCTCCGGACAGCCGGCCTCGTTGATCGTGCGTGGCGGGGTGGGCGAATTCCGAAGCCCCACGCCCACCGGGCTGTTTTCCGCCGCACAGGGCGCCACTGGATTGCCGGGCACGGAGACGCAACTGGTGTGCGTGGGCGATCAGGTGCCGATCCCCGACTGGACCGCGTTCGCCCTCGACCCTTCGACCATCCCGACGCAGTGCGTCGGCGGCGCCGGCACGGCGTTCAATTCGTTGCAGTCTAACGTCGTGGTATTCAACCCGGCCTTCACCTCGCCGCGCGCCTGGCGCGCGTCCCTCGGTGTGCAACGTCGCGTGTTCGACCGCATCGGATTCAACATCGATGCCAACTGGACGCGCGGGGTGAGTCAGTATGGATTTCAGGACGTGAATCTGGACACCCTTCCCAAATTTCGCCTCGCCGATGAGGGCAACCGTCCCGTCTACGTGACGCCATCGGACATCGATCCCGGGAGCGGTGTCGTGAACAGCGCGGCGTCCCGGCTGCACCCAGAGTTAGGCGACGTGGTAGAGGTCCAGTCGAACCTCGCATCGCAGGCGGGTCAACTGACGGTGGGGCTCAACGGCTTCACCGATCGGGGCGCGATCTATTCGCTGTCGTACACCTATTCGAACGCGCGCGATCAGTCGTCGTTCGCGTGCTGCTCGGCCACGCAGGGATTTGCCTCGCCCACAACGGGGGGTAATCCGAACGACCGGGAATGGGCACCCAGTAATTACGAGCGCGAGCATTCGTTCATCGGGACCATGACGTATCCCATCAACTCCGCGATCGAGCTCACCACGATCGCGCGGCTCTCCTCCGGGGCGCCATTCACGCCGCTCGTGGCCGCGGACATCAACGGGGATGGCGCGCGCAACGATCGGGCGTTCGTCTTCAAGCCCGCGCAGACCGCGGATACGGCCGTGGCGAGCGCCATGCGGCACGTGCTCTCCTCGGCGTCGCCGTCGGTGCGCGACTGCCTGCTCAAGCAGTTAGGCACCGTGGCTGGACGCAACAGCTGCACCGGTCCGTGGCAGCCCGCGTTCGACCTCCAGCTCAACATCCGCCCCAACGTCCTCGGTCTCGACCGCCGCCTCACGTTCTCGATCGTGACGACCAATCTCATTTCGGGGATCGACGAGCTGTTGCATGGCGAGAACGGCACCCACGGCTGGGGCGCCGTCAGGTTTCCGGACGCGACATTGTTGTACGTGCGCGGCTTCAACCCGGCGACGAACAGCTACGTGTACGCGGTCAACGAGCAGTTCGGTTCCACCGCGGCGTCGACCACCGCCTATCGCGTTCCCTTCCAAATCGGGTTGCAAGCCCATCTTGCGTTGGGCCCCGACCGGACGCGCGACAGACTGCGCGCGGCGTTCGGCGGCGGCGGACGAAATGGGGGCGGAGGCGGGCGAGGCGGCGACAACGGCGCAGCGGCCACCGGTCCCGGCTCGGCAACCGACTTCGCGTCGCGCATGGGAAGCGCCCTGTCCGATCCCGTCGCCGGCATTATCGCGCGTCGCGACTCGCTGCACCTTACGGACGATCAGGTGGCTCGCCTGAAAGTGATCTCCGATACGCTGCAGGTGCGCAACGACAGCGTGAGCGCGGCAATTCGTGCGCGCATCGATAACGCGGGAAGCAACGCCGATCCTCGTGCCCTGGTGCTCTCCATCCGGCCACGGCTGTCGGAAGCACGCGATGCACGCGAGCACGCGCTGGCTGCGGCCAAGACGGTGCTGACGGCGGCGCAATGGAACGCGGTGCCCGATTCGATCAAAGCCGCGGCGGCCCGGCGCCCACCGCAACGGCCATGAGCGAGCCGCGCGTCAGAGTCCGACCCTCGGCAGAACCAGCGTGAACGTGGAGCCGCGCCCAACGGTGCTGCCGACGGTGATGTCGCCACCCATCGCCCGCGCGAGATCACGGCTGATCGCCAGGCCCAAGCCAGTGCCGTCGTGCCCCGACGTCAGCTCGCGGTCCAGCTGCACGAACGGCTCGAAGATGTGCTCCAGCTTGTCGGCCGGTACGCCGACGCCTGTGTCCGTCACGCTGATCCACACCTCCCCCTCCTGCTGCGCCACCCGCGCTACGATGCGTCCGCCCGGATTGGTGAACTTTACGGCGTTGGACATGAGGTTGAGCAGCACCTGGCGCACTTTGTCCGGATCGGCGTGCACCACCGCGTCCTCGTCACCGGCCGCCCACTCATAGGCGATGTCGCGCGCGCGGAGTTGCGGTGCGAACAGCGCGTCAATGCCGCTCAGCATTTCGCGCGCGGTCACGTCGCGCGCGGCGAAATGTACGTGTCCACCTTCGATCTTGGCGAAATTGAGCACGTCGTTGATCAGCGATAGCAGCTCGTGTTGCGCCCGTTGGATGCGCGTGAGGTATTCGTGTTGCGACTCGTTGAGCGGACCGCGCACGCCGATCGTGAGTAACTCCGTGTAGCCCGCAATCGCATTGAGCGGCGTCCGCAATTCGTGACTCATGGTCGCCAGAAAGTCCCCTTTCGCGCGATTCGCGATCTGCGCTTCGGCGCGCGCTTGCCGCTCGGCTTCGTAGAGGCGCGCGTTATCGAGTGCCACCGCCGCCCATGACGCGATACCTTGCGCGATACGCTCGTGCCGCTCGCTGAACTGCGCTGGCAGCACGTGCACCAGGCACACCGTGCCCGACGCTGTTCCAGACGGGGACACAATGGGCACCGCCAGGAGACTCCGTGCTGACGCGCCCGCGACTGCCGGCGGAAGTCCCTCCGCCAGGAGTGAAAGCGCGATGGGTGTTTGGAGGTCGTCGATCCGAATCGACTCCCCGGAAGACACGACCGATGCCAGCAGTGCGATGTCGCGTGGGAGCCGCACCCCCGACGCCGGTAGTTGCGACGCGCCCGCCACGGCGAGCAGCAGCTGATCCTCCGGAGTCCACGGTGCGCGATAGAAAAATGCGCCGAGCGTTCCACACACGAGCGCCGTCGCTTCCTCTGCCACGAGACGAGACAATCGCGGCAGGTCCAGCTCCGCTGTAACCGTACTGCCGATCCGCTGCAGTGTAGCCAGCACCCGCGTTTCCTCGCGCAGCGCGTCCTCAGCCCGTCGGCGCTGCGAGATGTCGCGCGCAATCTTGGCCGCGCCCACCGGACGTCCCGTCTGATCGACGATTGGCGAGATCGACAACGACACATGCACCAATGATCCGTCGCGATGCTGCCGTGTTGTTTCGTAGTGGTGGATGCGCTTGCCGCCGCGCAATCGCTCCAGGATGCGTTGCTCTTCATCCTCGTGCCCAGGCGGAATGATGATGTCGATCGACTGTCCGATTGCTTCCAACGCTGACCAACCGAATAGCCGTGTTGCACCGGCGTTCCAGCTGCGAATGATGCCGTCGAAGTCCTTGCTCACGATCGCGTCGTCCGATGCCTCCACGATCGCCGCGAGTCGCGACCGCGCCTCCTGGGCGCGCACGCGCTCGGAGACGTTGCGCACGAACGTCACAACTCCTACCGGCAACGGGACCACGCGATGCTCGAGCCACATCGCCGTGGGCTCGTAACATCCCAGGTGCTCGACGAACTGGCGCTCGCGCGCCGCGCGGAGCATGGCGTCATGAAACGGCGTGCCCACGATCTCCGGCAACACCTCCCACAGTACGCGTCCCAGCACATGGTCGGGGTCCTTCCCGATTTTGCGAAGCGCGTTAGCAGCCACGGGATTGAGGTACAACCATCGCCACTCCGCGTCGAACGCGCCCGCCCCATCCGGCATGCTGTCGAGAATCGCGGCGAGTCGGCCGCGAGCCTCCTCCGCTTGCCGTCGCGAGTCATCGGCGTGCAACCGGAGGTGTCGCTCGCGTTCCCCTGCTTCGCCGTATGCCCGCATACCGATGCGGCTCAAGATCACCGCGAGCAATGCGCCCACCACAATCAGGCCAATGAGCGCCAGTTCCAGGCTGCGCGGTGTGATACCGGCCGGGGCGAACAGCGGCATTGCACGAACGACTGGAGCGAGGATCGGAGTGATCAACACGGGGACAGTGGAAAGGACGCAGGCAGGGATGGCGGGCGGCATGCGATTCTCGCCGATCTTGCTGCATACCCCGTACCCGGGCGCGCCCTCCCCGTGCTCCGCTCCCACACGGCCCACTCGGCGCGATGGACTGTCAGCGCACCGCCGTGCTGACGCAACACATACCGGCGCCGCCGCCGACGATGCTACTGGATACCGCTGACCGCCTGCCGGCGTGCCCTAGTCGACCGTCTTCCCCCCGTTGCCTCTCGCTCGGTTAGGCGCAGCGCGGCCTTCACCGTAGTGCCCCCGCATGAGCAGCGCACGTCGTGCGGAACCGGGCGCGCGCGAGGAGTCCGCACAGCGACCCGCGATCTCGTCAATGTGGATCCGGAACAACACGGCACGATGCGGCGCCGGATCGTCTGACGTCAGCGCTTCCGGCATCTTCGCGCGAAGGAGCGCGAGGCAGCGCGCGTAGCCATCCGGCCCGGGCTCCGCATCGAGCACATAGAACGCACCTTTTACCACGACGCTCATCCAGTCGAACGGCCCGTGCACGTCGTCGACCTCAAACGCGCACCAGCGATGGTGTACGAGCGAGATGAGCTTGGATCCGATACTCGTGCGCCCGTAGATCCATTCGCCGTCCGCCGCGTAATGAATGGGCTCAATGTCGACGTGATCGTGGAATACGTACGCGATGCGGCCGACGTCGAGCCGCGCGAGGAGCGCCCGCGCTTCCCGCGGGCTCAGGTGCCGCAGCACGGGCTTATGACGTTTGGGCATCCCGCCTCCTGAGTTTCAGCCGCTCGATCAGAACGCCAACCAAAGGAACAAGTACAACGTGTCGTTATCATTCGCGTTCCGCCCCGCCGCGTCGTACCCGTTCGAGGCGCCGTTGAACTTGCCATAGACTGTGTATTGCATCCCGAGTCGCACGTTCTGCCAGGCGTTGAAATCCAATTCCCCGATGCCGCCGGACGAGTTCGGGCTGCCGTTGGCGTTGCCGGATATCGGCGCGGCCGGATACAGCAGCGCGTCACTGGTTCCGCTCGTATTGAAGTAGCCGAGGGTGAAGCTGGCGCGCGTCGACGGCATGAAAGACGCATTGAATCGGAACACGTTGAGCGTGTTACGCACGTTCGCCGCTCCCGGCGCGTCAGCCGCCACCAGCGCGTCGAGGCGCTGCGCTTCGTGAATGAAAGACGATCGCACGACGAGCACGCCCTGGCGAATCTGGCGTTCGAACTGCGCGTCTTCCGCTATGTCAGTGTATCGATTGGCAAGGCCGTTGACACCGGTCGGATACAGATGCGTCACGAGGCCGTAGGTGCCGAGCATGAGGTAGTTCGGTCCGAACTGGTGTTGAAGCGCCAGCCTCCAGTAGGGAGCCAGGTTCTTCACGACGCCGCTCGCATCAGGGCCGAGCGGTGTGGACGCGCCCTGCTGCGCGGATCGGTAGGCCGTGAGCTCTGCGTAGACGAGCTGGTGCCACAGGCCGTATGCACCGAGTCCGAGCACCTGCTGCCCGAGCGCGCCGTCGACAATCGCGCCCGCTGCCGGAGTTGGTGCGACAGAGGAGCTGACGAACGGGAAGCCCCACGCGGGCACCGTATTCCAGACGTCCTGCATCGTCGGATTGTTGTGAAGCGTGACGCCGTAGAGCAGATCCTGCGAAAAAAGTTGAGTGCGGTCGGCAAACCGGAACTCCGTGTTGTCGAGATTGATCGAGGCGTCGGCGGCCGTGTAGGTAAGCTGCACGAACGCGCCCAGTTTGGGCGTCAGCTCGCCCGCGAGAAATACTCCCAGCTGATCGGGGAAGACTAGGGAGTTATTCTGCGTGCCCGGTTGCGCGGCGGCCGTGTGGGTCAACGAGACGATTGCCATCGCCGATACCGGTGGGAACGGCGCGAGCTTGAGCGTTTCGCGCGCGGAGTCGCGCGCTTCGATCGTCGTGAGTCCAGTGAGTGTATAGCCGTTGAGCTTGAACAAGCGACCGAAGGGCGTGAGTTGGGGGAATCCGTAGTGACAGGCGCTGCAGGCGAGCTTAGTCTGGCGCGAGAACGAGGGAATCCGACGTGCGCGCAAAGCGCGCAGTTCTTCGCTCGAGGGCCATACGGTACGCCGCGCATCCAGGTACGGAAGCAGCGCGTCGCGCGTGGTGGAACGGCTGGAACCGTTGGACGGCGTCTCGCCGCGCGCACTCGCGACCGGCACGCCCGCCGCCATCGCCGCCAGGCCGGTCGCCACGAACAGCGCGCGCGAGATCGAGAGCCACGTTGTCGTCGGTCTCATCGTTGCATTCCTCAATGTGGAAGGAGGCTCGCGACTATCTGGCGGGTGCGCCGACGGTCAACGTCCCGCGCATGCCCATGCCTTCGTGCGGTTCGCAGACGAACGTGTACGCCCCATCCGGGAAGCGGCTGTCGATCACGAGATCGTAGGACTGGCCCGGTGCGATCAGGTAGGGGCTCGTGGACGCGGCGCCGAGCTTTGCACCCTTGGGCGTGCTACGAAAGGCGACGTCGTGCGGTGCGGAGCTGGCTTGCACGAAGCGCACGGTATCTCCGCGCTGGGCGACGACTGCGGCAGGCTGGAAGGCAAATTGTGCGTTCGGCATGTCGACCATCTTCACGATGATCACGTGCGGGCTACTACTCTGCGCTTCGACGGCCCGCGTCGAGAACGACGCAGCGAGGCCGAGAGCGACGGCGGCGGTAAGGCAGCGAAGGCTGTCCATGGTCCTCCCTGGAGGTGCACGCCCAAGCTCGTTGAGCTCTGCAGGGCTGTCTGTCAGAGGAATGACTGAACTGAGGTCCGTCGGAATCAGCGCGCGTGTAGGGGTTTAGCCGGCACTCGGCGATCTTGTCAGCAACCGGCGTGATGGTCGCCGCCAATGCAGGCCATGCGCACGAAGTCGAACGCACGAGCGAAGAACGCGCCAAACGTGGACACGAATGGAATGCGCCCGCGCGCCGCCAGCCCCATCGCCATCCCGACCATGTTCTGCTCGGCAATGTACCCTTCAAAAAAAGCGATCCGGCGCGACCGCCCCGAAATCCTGGGTGAAGGTCGAGTTCTTCACATCACCGTCGATCGCGACAATGGCCGGCCAGTCGCGCCCGATCGCGGCCAGCGCCGCGCCGAACGCTTTGCGCGGCGCGAACGGCTTGCCGCCCACCACATACGGTGGCATCGGTAATGCGGGGCGCCGATACGTCGCATCGTTAGGCGGCAGCGCGGCCGGGCCGCGCGCCGGACGCTGCGGTGACCATGGCCCATGATCTCCGCAGCCGACGCACAGCTCGTCGGGTGTCCGCTCCCGGCTGCGGTCGTCGCTTGCACAGAATCGATGCGGAGCTGCGTGGCGATCTCGCGCAGAGTCATGGCCGAATGTTGCGCCGCCTGGGAAGGCCCGACGTTGGATGCAGTGGTGGTGCGCATGAGGGAGCCTGCGGTGGAGAGACCCTTTCTGCCGCCGCATTATGCATGCCCCTACATGCCTCCTTCCGCGCACAAGCACCGCTGCGTCATGCGCACCGCCTCCGCCTACGTACCGACCGCGCCGGCAGCCAACCCTACATCTGAATGATGTGCGTGGGCGCCGACCGCGTTGTCCGGATACCGCACGCGCGCTTCGAGCGAGGCGAGGAAGCGCCATACGAATAGCAGCGTGACCAGAAGCAGCCCCGGATAGCCAGTCCCGGCCATGATGTATGGGATGTGCGGATCGCCCAACCGCACGCTCTCCAGGTTGAAGCTCAGCAGGCCGAGTGTGATGATGCCGCCGAAAATCCACATGCCGAGCAGCCAGACCGCGGCTTCGTACCCAGTGAGAGGCCTCGCCCACCCCGTGGGGACCCGGGCCGGCACCGCACCCAGCGCAGGTTCGCCGCTTTTCGCTGTCACGTGCTGATGATGCGCGTCCCCGGCGGGCGAGCGAACACGCGCGCCAAGCGTGAACAGATCGAAAGCCACGATTGCGGCACCGATGGTGAAAACGAAGGCGAACAACAACAAGAGAACCCCAAACGGCGTTACGGCGCGGAGAATATCGCCACCGAACCAGTCGAGTCCCAGGATGCGGTAGTCGAAGATCTGGACGGTGCCACCCAGGGCGAAGGAGAACGTCATCCCCAGCATGCCGATGAACACCAACCAGAACGCGACCTTTCCGAGTCGCTGATCGAAGTTCGGAATGTCGCGCATGGAAGCTACGGCGAAATAGGCCGCGCCGAGTCCCAGCATGCCAAAGGTGCCGAACAGCGCCAGGTGTGCGTGGCTTGGCGTGATCAACGTGCCGTGCGACCAGACGTTGGTGAGCGCGAAGGTCATGCTGAAACCGAGAATGCCCGCACCCACCTGTTCGAGCACTACGGAGCCGAGGATGAAATAGAATGCCGGTGCGTTGGCGAGCGGCCGGCGGTCGTGATGCGCGTCGAGATAGATGTGCCAGAAGCAGAACACCAGAGGTAGCGGCTCGAGCGCGCTGAAGAGCGATCCCCAGAACTGCCAGAACGCCGGAGTCCCGATCCAGAAATAGTGGTGTGCATTGCCGATCAATCCCGAGAGCCACACCAGCGTTACGCCCCAGAACACCGCATAGCCCACCATGCGGACGTTCGCATTGAACAGGAGCACGAGCAGAAAGCCGACGATGCTGATGTGGATCACTTCCCACACGCCCTCGACCCAGTAGTGGACGACGAACCAGCGAAAGTATTCCTGCAGATCCAGTCGCGCCACGAAGAACAGACCAAAAATCCACATCACTGCCAGTGCGGTGACGCCGATGCCCAGCCCCCAGTGGATTTCGTTCCACTCCCGCATGGGCGGGAAGGTGCGCAGTACGAGATACGCGAAGATGGCGAAGCCGATGAGCGTGAGAATGCCCGCCGCTCGTCCGGGTTCGAGATACTCGAGCCCCTGCTGCAACCACGGCTGTCCCTCCCACCAACCGGCCATGCCGATCTGCGCCAGGCGGAGGGTGAAGAAATTCCAGATGGCGATGACGATCAGCGCGTAGAAGAGCAGCTTGGCGAGCCATGGTGAGACGACATCCCGCTTCGAGAGGAGCGGGGCGATGAACAGGATGGCGCCAATGAAGCCCGACACGATCCACAGAATGCCCAGGTTCAGGTGTTCGGCGCGAGCGACATTGAAGTTTTCCACGCCTTGCAGCAGTCGCGGGTCCACGCGCTGCAGCGCGAGGATGAGGCCGAAGATCACCTGCACCAGGAACAGCACCAGCATGAGCATGAAGAAGCGCTTGCTGAGCCGCTGGGTTTCGTATTCGATGCGCATCACTTGGCTCCCAGGCTTCGGATGTACGCAATGATCGTGGTCCGCTGGGCCTCCGTCAGCAGCTTGCCGTAGTTAGGCATGACGTTCGCCGGGAATCCGGCCACGATCTTGGCGTTGGGATCGCGGATCGACTCGTCGAGGTATGCATCGTTCGCCTCGACCGTGGAGCCGTCGCTGAGCTTCACCTTCGAGTCGTACAATCCTCCCCATCCAGGACCGACAATGCGCTGGCTAGTGGGGGAGTGGCACGCCACGCAGCCGAAGCTCGTCGCCAACTGCTCGCCTTGCGCTGCCGGATCGGCCGAGGCAGCGGCCGCGGCCGCGCTCGATGGCGCGCCGGCGGCACCGACCGCCGCGGAGGCGGCCGCTGCAGGTCCAGGCGTCGCACGCGAGTTGGTAAGGCCATTCACCAGAGGCTTCGGCGGCCAGCCTTCGGTGTTCATCTCCGACGTGTACTTCAGATAGGCGATGAGCGCGTCCACCTGATCCTTGGTGAACGTCAGATTCGGCATGTCGCTGCGCTCCCCCCCACGCCGCTCCACACGGTCCCGGGCGCCGGGATACTTCTGATAGTACGCGTCAAGCGTTGTGACTTTCGCCACGGCGGCAATCGCGCTGTCCTGCAGTTGTGCGCTCACCGCGACCGCCGTCGGCCAGGAGCCCGGAGACGGCAGGAACGCCGAGAGCCACGCCGGTCCCGCGCGTCGATAGATGCCGGTGAGATCGGGAGCGAAATAGGCGCCGTTGCCGACCATCGTATGGCATCCCATGCAATTGTACGCCTGGAAGACTCGTTTCCCATCCACCGCTCCGTGTCCCTCGAAAGACACCTGATACGGCACCACCTGCCCGCGCGAGCCAAGAAAGGAGAATGCCGACAGCACGATGAAGATGATCATCATGAGGCCGAGAATGGCGAGAGCGGTGCTGCGCCGACGCGACTCGCTGTCACTCATAACTCTGCCTCCCCGTCGTCATCATGCCCCGGCCCTTCGTGTATGGACAGCGTGCGCAGGCCGCGGATAAACACGTAGAAGACGTAGATCGCCAGGACAAAGCCAATGGCGAAATACAGCCACCAGGCGGGCCTCGATTCCGGCCAATACTCATAGGCACGCCAGAACGGCCACGAGAGGAGAACGCTCAGGACACTGGCGATTACAGCCAGCCAGAGGTCAATTGTCCGCTGGGACATGTCTGCCGCACCTCCAGGAAAGCTCTGAAAAAACAGTGCTTGGTACGCTGCGCGGGGAGCGCAGCTTATGCAGCGGCGAGTCGCTTCATTTGGCGCTGCGAAGAGCGAGGGCAAACGCGAGACAAATCGCCACGGCGAAGCGAATAATGCCGAGGCTCCTTCGCGCCGGGACGAAGCAGACAACATGCGCAGGAGCGAAGGTGCGGGCAAGATCGAGCACCGTCAGGCCCCGGCGCGGAACCGCAGACGCAACTACGCGCTTGTGCGATGGTGCACCCTCTGGCTGCTGCGACCCATCGGTCACTGCGAAATCGATGATGATCTCACCCGGCTCGCGATTCACGTAATTGATCGTGACCCGGCCGGCGTAGGTCGTGCAGGAGCTGCTGGACCGGTATCCCGAGGGACATCAGCGCGCCGGCCAGTTCCGGTTCTCGGCGTGGTGGGTGCGGCACAGGTTTGCGCCGGACGCGAAACGCAAGATCGGCGGTCAGTGCGTGTGGTATGAGGGCGAGGCGCAGCGCTGGATCGACCGGCAGGGATTCAACCGATGAGCGCGCGCGACGAGCGCGGGTCGCTGCAGTTCGATCGCGACTTCACCCGGATCGGCGTGGGTCGCATCTTGAATCGGAGCGGCGTGCACACCAAGCTGGAGTTCGATCGGCGCAATGCGATCCTGACTCAGCTCGCCGAGGGCGGCCAGGTGGATGTGCTCAAAGCGTTCAAGGCCGGGCGGATCCCGATGGCGTATCTGCTCGATGCCCAACGCAAGGGCACGCTCCTCTCGGGCGGTCTGTTGACGGACGCCGCGCTCGAGGAGGATCTGTGGGCGGCGCTCGACCGGACGCTACCGACAATGGGGCGGGCTGGCGCGGCGCCGCAGGGTCGCTACTGGGTCTCGCGACTCTCGCTCGAACGGAAGGCGGTCGTGGTGCTGCCGCCGGGCGCGCGTGTGCGAGATCTCGCCCAAGTCCCGTGGGGAGAACTGGCGGCAGAGTGGGGGGCGAGCGCGGCGGATTGGAACCATGTGCGGCGCATGCTCTCGGCGTTCCTCTCGACGCTGCTCGCCGACAAGTACGGCGCGTTCGCGCGGCAGTTTCGCACGCTCTGCCCAACGCAGGGCGAGGGGAAAGGGCGGGTGCCGGACATTTCGCCGGAGTTCTTCCTCGAGATCGTGGCGCGGACGCCGGAGCACGTGCATGTGTGCTATTGGACGCTGGTGCTGATCGGGATGCGGTGCATCACCGAATACCTCGCATGCACGACGGCGAACCTGCTGCCTGAAACGAAAGGCGTGCGCGTGCCGGGCACCAAGACGGACGGCTCGGCGGATGTGGTCTACGTGCATCCGGAACTGTGGCAGTGGGTGGAGTCAGGCATCCCGTCGCCAGTTGCGTACAAATGGCTCCGCGAGTACTTCAAGCGGGCGGTGCGAGCGCTGGGACAGCCAGGACTCCGGCTGCACGATCTCCGGCACTGCTACGGCCAGTGGGCGGCGAACGGTGGGGCGGCACTGCCGGCGCTCCAGAGCGCGATGCGGCATGCGGACCCGAAGATGACGATGCGCTATATTCAGCAGGTCGAGAAGGGCACGGTGGGCATGTTGACGGGAGAAGCACTGATCGCCGCGAGCGAAGCGCCGAAGCCACGACCGAAACTGCGGAGGGTGAAATGACGGACGTGGCCGACAAATATGAGGCGGTTACGACGCTGCTCGGTGTCGTGTACGCGCGCCTTGGGGTCGGCGAACGTGCACGCGTCACATTCCGCGTCACCCGGTCGCAAGGGCTAGACGAAACCGGCGACGGCGAGAGGTGAAAGTGTTGGGCTGTATGATGTTAGCTGTTGCACGACCCGGTAGCTCAGTTGGTAGAGCAACGGACTTTTAATCCGTAGGTCGCGGGTTCGAGACCCGCCCGGGTCACTTATCCCACAACGAGTTAGGCGACGGCTTGGACGAGCGTGAGCGGCTTACTGCCACCGTTACTGCCAACCGCGCCGAGTTCAGGGAGGCCGAGCGAACGGCGAAGCGCGGCGTAGCGCGCCGCCACCGTGGGATCGTCGCGGTAGTGCGCGAGCCGGACACTCGGCCACCATGGCAAGACTGTAATGCAGGTGCCGCAGGATGAAGTCGATTCTCGTCGTGTGGGTCGCGGTGGCAACAGGGAACTCGGAGACCTCGAACGACCACTGTGAGCGTCCCTCATTTCGAAGCTGTCGGGCGCGATCAAGGACTGCGTAGTGAAACCCGTGTCCATGTTCGCTGAGCGCGTGTGCAAATTCCCGAGCGACGGCGCTCACGTTAACGTCGTCGGGCGATCCGTCGGTCATGTATGTGAGGGCTTGGCGTTTCCAGGGGTGGATTGGGCACAGAACGGCAGGGGTTAGGCCAATGACACGTCTCGTATCCTAGCAGCCCGTGCGTCGGTGTGGTAGCATCTTATCATGGCCCAACGGAAAGTTGCATTCGTGCAGATGCGTCTGTCTGCGAAGGAGAAGGCACGCCTCGAAGCAGTTGCTTCGCAAGATGGACTCACGGTGTCGGCCTTCGTGCGCCAGCTCGTGCGAGCTGCGGTCGACAAGAAGGAAGCGAAGCGGTGATCCCCGCTATCCTCCAGGGGGTTTCACGTGATGCTGATACGACCACGACGTTCTTCCGGGTCGTCCACTGGCATCACTTGGCACTTGCCATCGCACTCGGTACGCTGTTCATCGGTTCAGCAGCGCTCGTAGTCGCGTGGCTCCAGTACAAGAATACTCGTCCACGTCGGCGCCTCGTCTACTCGACGACGAAAAGCCCACTGGCCCGAGTCAACGCGCGCCACGCTGACCAAGTCGAGGTTCGGTACAAAGGCGAGAAGGTTGACGCCACCTTGATCGGTGTGTGGATCGAGAACACCGGTAGTGAAACAATCCGCAGCGCGGACTTCGAGTCACTGCTACGCATCTCCTTCGGCGATTCGGCGCGAGTGCTTACCGCTGACCCCGTCGAGGAATATGCCGCTGACGTGCGGCCGGTGATCAAGGTGTCGGCGGTGAATTTCATCGAGCTCGAACCACTGCTGCTCAACAAGGGGGATCGGATCAGGCTTAGCATCCTGGCCGAAGGCGTTAAAGACGAGGTGGCTGTCGCGGCGCGCATCGTCGGGATACGTGAGATCGAGAAACGCGAAAACGGGCCGGAGTGGTTATCTGCTGAGACGCATCTTCCTCACCTGCTCGCATTCATCTTCGCTTGCGGACTCGTGCCCGGCTTCATCGCCGCCATCGGAGTTCATGACGCAACTCTCCGAAAGTCGCTGCTCTTGGAACAAGCAGGGGCAATATTGGTAGTTGCGTGCGGTGGTATCCTCGGATGGCTTTTTTCAGCACGGCAAGCGCGTCGTGGCAAGTGGCCTTTTCCCGAAGTCCTCACCGAGCGTGGAGGAGCTAGGGGAAGCCCAACTCCCGATAAGCCCCGTGCGTGACTCCTGGCCCCTGGTGCGTGAGCCGTGGTGCGGATACGAGAGCACCTGCGTTTTTACTGCCACCGTTACTGCCAAAGGCGTTACTGCCAAGCCGAGGTACCAAGCACGGATGAGCACCAGTGAGCCCCGTTGGGCATCCCTAGAGTGAAAGAAGGGCGCCCATGAGCATCCACAGGCACCCTCGTTTCCTCTTTTAATCCGTAGGTCGCGGGTTCGAGACCCGCCCGGGTCATTCCCCACCGGAGCCACGCATGCGGCATCGCGCAGTCGCCGTGACGATGATGCTGTGCGTAACCACTTCCGCCGCTGCGGCGCAACAATCCCGCGTCGATTCCGTCGCCGCCAGTTGCGCCGCGTCGGATACCGCAACCGGCTGGCAAACCGCCGATTCGATCTGGACCGCGAACGGCGAGCACCACTGGACGAACAACTCCCTTCGCCGCCAACTCCTTGCGCTCCAGGATTCAGACCAGGCGATGCGACTCGTCCCCGACCTCGCCGACTCGGTACGCGACTCGCTGTTCGTTCGACGCATGAATGCCCGCGACTCCGCGAATGCGGCAGCACTCATGAAGATCGTAGCGCGCGTTGGCTGGCCCACCCGCACCATGGTGGGAGCGAACGGCGCGCACGCGGCGTTCCTCATCGCCCAACACAACGCGAGCATTCAACACGAAGCGCTCCGTCGCATGGGTGCGTTGCCGAGGGCCGAGGTAAAACGCAGCGATCTCGCGCTCCTCGAGGATCGTGTGCTGGTGAGCGAAGGCAAACCACAGCGCTATGGGACGCAGCTCCAATGGTCGAGTGAACACACCGCCATGATGTTCAATCCGATTGCCGACTTCGCGAACGTCGATGCGCGTCGCGCGGACGCCGGGCTGCCTCCCCTCGGCGTCTACATCTGCCTGGTGCGCGGACTCTACCAGCGCGAAGTCGTCGACCCCCGGGACCGCCATTTGTGATTTCGCTCACACGGCGATGCGCCATGTGTCGCGCCACATTGTGCCGGCGACCACGATCGACCAATTTTCACGTGTCCCAACTCCGTCGCCCAACTGAAGGCGGCGGATTCCCGCATCCAGGAGCGTTCATGCGTCGCGTTGCCATCTTGTTGTCGTTGCTCGCCGTCGTTGCCTGCGACCGATCCGGGTTCGGCTCCGCTGGCCGCGCGACGGCGGTTGATTCTGTTCGCTCGCTGAACACGCAGCTCGCGCAGACCCGTACCGTATCCGCCCAGCAGGACTCGCTCCTGCAGGGCTTCAACGAAACCACCAAGCTGCTCGACGCCATCGACGGCGAGCTGTCGCACGTGAAAGGCCTTTCGTCGCACGTGCCACTCAACGTAAAAGGCGATTCGGCGCAGGACCCGAAGGCTGCCTTTCGCGCCAGCCTGCTTGGCAAGGTGCAGCAGGTGACGGCACTGCTCAAGCAAAGCCGCGCCCATGTGCAGCGCCTCGCGTCGCACAACCAAGCGCTGCAGGGTCAGGTCGCCCAATACGAGCAGACCATCACGTCGTTGCAAACGATGGTGGACCGCCAGAAGCAGGACATCCTCGTGCTCACCGGACGGGTCGACAGCCTAACTACGGTGAACACGCAGCTGGCCGCGGGCAAGGCGGCAGTGACCGACACCATGCACTCGCTCCGCCAGGAGAACAACACTGTGTACTACGTGATCGGGTCCAAAGACGACCTGGAGAAGCGTGGTCTCGTGGTCGAGGAAGGATCGAAGTTTCTGTTCTTCGGTCACAAGGCGCTGGTGCCGGCGCGCAAGCTGGATCCGAGTGCCTTCACGGCCATCGACAAGTTCACCACCACCACCATCACCATTCCTGATCCCGAGCGCGGCTACCGCATCGTGTCGCGCCAGGACCCGACACTCGTCGAGCAGCCCACCACGCTTGGGGGCAAGCCGGGTGGCGACCTTCACATCTCGGACCCCACGCAGTTCTGGGCGCCATCGAAATTCCTGATCATCGTAACGGGTTGACCGAGCGTCCGGCGTCGCTCGGCCGGACACGAACGCGCGGCGCACTGGAGTGCGCCGCGCGTTCTTGCTCTCGTTAGGCCGACGCGTTCAGTCCGCGCGCGGAGCCATGCCGTGCGTGCTCGACGCGCCGAACCGCGGTGGCGCTGCGGGCGTACCCCCTGGCGACGACGGCCGCTTGGTGCGCTTTTGCTCGTACATCAAAGCGTCGGCGCGATCGAGCAGATCATCCAGCGGACACGGAAAATCCGGATCGTAGTACGCGATCCCCATGCTCAGCGATAGACGATACCGGCGATCGGGGCGCTGGTTGTAGAGCATCAGATTCTCATGCAGCCGCGCAGCCCAGTGTTCCTGCGCCAACCCCGCGGTCTCGAGCGCCAGCACCACGAACTCGTCGCCGCCAATGCGCGCGAGGATGTCCGATTCACGGAATGTTTCCTTCAGCAGGTCGGCGGTGTCGATGAGCGCGAGGTCCCCCTCGCGATGACCGAACGAATCGTTGATCTCTTTGAGCCCATCCAGGTCGACGAAGATATGTGATACGCGTTTGCGCATTCGGTCGGCCATCTTCATGTGCTGCCGTGCCAGCGTCTGGAAGCCACGGCGGTTGTACAACCCGGTGAGATCGTCCACGAGCGCCATCGCGCGCAGCGCCATCTGCAGTTGGTGCCGCTCGATGGCGTAGCGAATCGCTCGCACCAGTAGCGCGCCGTCGGTTTGATGACGCACCAGCGCATCCTGCGCCCCTGATTTGAGCGCGCGAACGGCCAGTCCGTCGTCGTCGACGCCGGTCAACACGATGATGGGTACGTCGGGAGCGTACTCGTGCATCCGCGACACCGCCTCGAGCGATGCCGCATCGCCGTCGGGGAGCGACAGCAGAAGCGCGTCAAACCGATCGACGCCCAGCCGCTGCAATGCCTCGCCGGCGCCGCTGGCGTGCTCGACGTCGAGCGCGGCAAGTCCCCCAATGGTGAGCGCATCGATCAGCCGCTGCACCTCCGGATCGCGCTTGGCCACGAGCAAAATCTTCGTACCATTCGCGCTCATCGGCTCAACTCCTTTCCACCACCCCACCCGCGCACCGGCATCACTCGCCGTGCGCGCCCGGGGGATGGTGGATTCCGTACTCGCGCATCTTCCGGGCAAGGGTCGGGCGCGAAATGCCCAGAATGCGCGAGGCGGCACTGCGATTGCCGTGCGTAATCTGAAGTGTCATTTGCACGGCCTCCTTCTCGATCGCGTCGAGCGACTTTCCTTCCGGCGGAATCCTGATCTCTCGCACCGGACCCGACGCGCGCGTGGCCGGCAACATGGTGCGCTGTTGAATCATGAGATGCTCGGCGCAAATCGAACTCCCATCGCTCAGGATCGCCGCGTGCTCGATCACGTTCTTGAGTTCGCGGATGTTTCCCGGCCACGTATGCGCGCGCAGTGCGGCCACCGCGTCAGGCTCGAGCGTCTTCGGCTCCAACTGCTGCTGCCGGGCCAGGTCTGCTAGGAAATAGCGCGCCAGCACCTCGACGTCGCCTTCCCTGTCTCGCAGCGGCGGCAGTGCGATCCGAAATACGTTGAGCCGGTAATACAGATCCTCACGAAACTCCAATCGGCCTACAGCATCGTGCAGCGCCGTGTTGGCGGCGGCCACGATGCGGCAACCAATCTCGATTTCCTGCAACCCGCCCAAGCGCCGCACACGACGCTCTTCCAACGCGCGCAATAACTTGGGCTGAAGCCGCGGCGGAAGCTCACCGATCTCATCGAGAAAGAGTGTGCCCGAGCCGGCCAGTTCCATCAGTCCGCGCTTCTGCGCGCGGGCATCAGTGAACGCCCCACGCTCGTGACCGAACAACTCCGACTCGAGCAGCGTCTCGGGGATCGCCGCGCAGTTCACGGCCACGAATGGCTCGCCCCGTGACGGTCCTGCATAGTGAATCCCGCGCGCGAACAACTCTTTGCCGGTGCCTGTCTCGCCGACGATCAGCACCGTGGTGAGCCGGCTGCCTGCCACTTTCCGCGCGCGGTCGAGCGCATCGGCGAGTGCGGAGCTCGTTCCGATGATGGTCTCGAGCCCCGGCGGCTGCTGCGCGCCGACCGTGCCGTTGGTCGTGCTCGACGCGGATGGAAAACTCGCGCCGAGGGCTGGGACGATGCGCGGCGGCGTCGATCCTACTGCCTTCGCCGTCGTGGGGCGCAAATTGCCCGGCGCGGAGGAGCCAGTAGTTCTGGACGAATCGTCGGGCGGGGAATCCGGCATGAGATTCGGGAAGGGGATGGTGCGCGCTGAACGGCCGCGCACTCTGGTTTCACGATGAAACGACGATTGAGACCGCTGGCCGGTCTCGCCTCAGGGAGAAGAGGAAAGACGTTGACCGATGGCCACCGATTCTGGTGGCATGCCCAGTCGCACGTACGCGGCTCGAGCCTGTTCCCAGGCCGTTCGCGCTCGGGCCGTATCGCCGCGCGCCGCCACCACATCACCGAGCTCGACGAGCACACGGGCGGCCAGCAGCAGATCTTCACTCTGCGCAGCCAGTGCCCGTGCGCTCTCCAGGGAGGCAACGGCTTCGTCGGTGGCATCGCGGTGCGCCGTGAGGCGCGCGCGAAGGCGAAGGGCCAGGGCACGACCCACGCGGTCACCGCGCCGCGACGCAATGGTCAGCGCGCGCGCGCTTGCGCTGTCGCACTCCGCCATGTTGCCGGCGGCGAATGACACGTCGGCCGCGGTGGCCGACAATTGCTGCTGCAGTGCAGCGCTGTCCAGTCGCTCGGCGATCGCGAGCCCTTCGGACACCGCCGCCCACGCCTCAGGAATGCGGCCCCGCTGAAGGTGCAATTGGCCGACATTGTCCAATGCCCAGCACAGGGCTGCGTCATCTCCTGACTCGCGTAGCGCCCGAACACTCAGGCGGAACCGCTGTGCAGCATCCTCGGTGTCGCCCGACACCATCGAAAGCGTGCCCAGGTGTTGTTCGATGAGCGCGAAGAGCGCGTGATCGCCGGTAGCCACGGCGTTGAGCGAGGCATCGTCGAACTGGCGACGCGCGGCAGCGAGGTCCCCACGGCGCTGCACCACACGCGCCAGCGCGGCTTGGGCTCGCGCAATGCCCATGGCATAGCGAATGAACTGCGCCATCTCGAGGCTGCGGCGAAAGAACGATTCCGCCTCGCTCGTTGCACCGACGTCGAACAGGAGTTGACCGTGCCATCGGTGGAGATCGGCGTGCAGCGGCGATGTGGGAGCACCGTCCACGAGCGCCACGGCCATGTCGAAGGCAACGCTGGACTCGGCGACCGCGCCGCGTCGTTCGTGCTCACGCGCGCGCGCTAGCAACGCTCGCGCTTCCTGCGCGTGGCCCGACGGATGACGCGGCGAGAATGCCGGCGGCTCCGGTTCGCGTCGCTGGTCAGTTCCGCGACGAGTCATGTCGTGCTCCTCATGGGCGCACGAGTGAGCAACCGGCATGCCGGGCATAAGTACGTGTGCCGCTGGCGATTGGCTTTTCGCTACTTCCCGCTCCTCGCACTCTGTTGCGAGAGATCGTTGCGGGCTGTAACGAATTGTTCTATGGGGACGACGGCTCGTGTGAGCAGGTGAGGAGGCGCGGTCCGTGCCTTCTCAACGTACTTCCGGAGCGTCGGCGGACACGTGCGCGTACACCATCCGCGAGATGTCCACGATCAGCGCACGCGCGACGTTTTCATCGGGAATGTCGCGCGTGAGTACGACGAGAACGTAGGGCGGCGCGTGTTTTGGGTACACGATTGCAGCGTCGTGCAGCACGCCGGTGATCCACCCTGTCTTGTGGGCCACAGGCGTGCCCGGAGGTAGTCCGGCGGGAATCTCACTGCTGAATTCCTGATGCAGGAGGATGTCGCGCATCATCGCGCAACTGGCCGGCGAGGCGGCGTGGAGAGTCTGAATCGCGGCCCGTCGCGTGGCGAGGTCGCGCGCCGAGATCTTGTTGTTGAGTCCGCGTTCGAACGCTTTTTCATCCTCGACGCCGCGAAGGACGTGCGTGTGCTCTGCGCCGAGGGTACGCATGGCGGCTGTCGTGCGGTCGGCGCCCACTAACGCCACGAGGGCGTTGGTGGCCAGGTTGCTCGACCGGTCGATCATGTGCCTCATCAGTTCGCCCACCGTGACTCGGGTGCCCACGCGTACATACATGGAGCTGTCCGAGTCGTCTCCGGGATCGAGCGCGTACGTCGAGCCGTCGACGATCGACCCGAATTGGTTCACGAGCAAGATGCCCTGGTCGAGCGACAAGCCGTGCTGATCGACCTGTCGGAACAGCTCGATCATGACGGGCACCTTCATCGTGCTTGCGGCGTGAAACTCGGTATCGGCATCGATGAACAATGAGTCAGTGCCATCGAGGCGACGAAAGGCGAGTCCCACCTCCGCTCCTGGTACTTGCGCAATGCGCTGCTGAACGCGCTGCACGAGCGAATCCGCTGTGTGGGGAACGGCGAGCGCGAAAATGAGCAGCAGAGCGTGCATGGCGCGAATATACGAGTGTGCGGTGCATGCGGAAGCGCAGGGTTGCGTTCGCTGTGCTGACTCGTATTGCGTTATGCCGGCACGCTAGTCACCTTGCGACTTCCCTTGTCTTCCGCCACCATGACGCAGAGCCAGAGCGAGAGCGACGCGGACGCTCCTTCCTTGAACGGCAAACGGGAGCGGCTGCGCTTCACCGATTTCCGATTTCGCCGCGCGAGCGATGGTCGCTGTACAGCGGAAGTCGAGCTCGAATGGGTTGAAGGACACAAGGTTCGTGGCACCGCGTCCGGTCAGACGAGCCCTACGGTAGACCTCCGGGTGGCGGCGGAAGCCTCGTTGCGGGCGATCGAGACCTTTTCGGATTCCGCGCTGGCCTTCGAGCTGATAGGCGTGAAATCGATTCGCGTCTTCGATGCGAACGTCGTCATTGTGTCTGTCGTGAACCGGCACGATGGTCCGCAGCGCCTCCTCGGCTCGTGTCTCGTTGAGGATGATCCGGTGCGCGGCGCGGTCATCGCGGTGCTGAACGCGACGAACCGCATGCTCGGCAATTTCATAGCTACGCGGTGACTGCGGGTGGGGAGCGTGGAGCGCCTGGCGCATTCCACGGGGCGTGCACGCTTATGCCGCGCGCACTACCCTGCCGGCGCCGTACTGTTCACCGAAAGAGTACTCCCCCCATGCGAGGGCCATGATGAAACTGCGACAGGTGATCTGGTGACCTTTCCCATCGTCCTGCCCCCCTCCCCCCCCCAGGCCCCGTTCACGCGAAGCTCTCGAGCGTTCGCGTTTCTGATCGCCACGCTCATCCTGGCGGCCTGTCACTCTTCCCGGCCCGGAGGCGCTCCGCCGCCCCTGGCCGGTTCTCCTGCCGACAAGACCGACCACGCACTAGCGTCCGATAGCGCAAACGACTCGTCCAGCGTCCCTTCGCCGGCGGTTACCGGCGAGGCACTGAAGATATTCGGTGACACGCTCAAGCAATCGGTGCCCAATCCTGTGCCCGACTCGGAAGTCGCAAGCGCTGACTCCGCGCCAGAGTGGGACATCGATGTTCGGTCGTTCGAGACTCGCTCGCGTGTCGAGTACTTCGTGGGTCGTTTTCAGACGGGCGCCCACGATCGATTTGGCCAAATGCTTGAACGTGGCGGCCGGTACGAGCCGATGATTCGCCAGAAACTCCACACGGCGGGTTTGCCGGAAGATCTCACGTACCTGGCCCTGATCGAGAGCGGCTACGATCCTAACGCCTACTCGAGCGCGGCTGCAGTCGGACTGTGGCAACTGATGACGAGCACCGCTCGCGGTACCGGACTGCGCGTGGACTGGTGGGTGGACGAGCGGCGAGACCCAGTGCGCTCCACAGATGGGGCGATCAAATTCCTCGGCTGGCTGAACGAGCAGTTCGGTTCGCTGTATCTGGCGGCGGCGGCGTACAACGGCGGCCCTGGCCGCATCGCCCGAGGTCTCACGCGCTATGCCGATGATTTGGAGGGTCAGACGGGAGACGAGGCCTTCTTTGCGCTGGCAGAGAAGGACTATCTACGCGCTGAGACACGTGACTACGTGCCGCGCCTCATCGCCGCAGCGTTGATCGCGAAGGATCCCAAACGCTACGGGTTCGACCTGCGCTACGATTCGGCGTTCGTGTACGACTCGGTGCGTGTCGGGCCGACCACTCCGTTGGCGGCCGTTGCTCGTGCCGTGCACACCACGCTCGATTCGGTGGTCGATCTCAATCCAGAAATTCTCCGTGGGGTGACGCCGCCCCGCGACTCATTTACCGTGCGGGTTCCGGTCGGCGACGGATCCGGTTTCGACTCCGCGTTTGCCGCGCTTCCCCGGGCGATCCGGACAGCGTACAAACACGAGACTTCGCGCAAGGGCGATACCATGGCGAGAATCGCGCGGCGGGCGGGCATCACGGTCAAACAACTTGGGTGGTACAACCCCAAGACCAAGCCCAACCGTCACGGTCGAGTAGCCGTTGGAGAGACGATGTTGATTCCAACCGCAGCGGTCGTCGCGGCGGCGCACGATGTTCCGGATCCTTCCATCGAGCGGTATGGGTCGTCCGCGCACAATGTGACACACGTGGTGAAGCGCGGCGAGTCGTTAGGCCTGATCGCCAAGCGATATCATTCGAGCGTGACGTCGATCATGCGGCTCAATGGACTACGGAAGAGCATGATCTTCCCTGGGCAGGTCCTCCTGGTGAAGGGATCGAAGTCTTCGTCTCACCGTACGACTCATGTGCGCACGCGCACGAGCTCGCGCGAGCGGGTGGCGGAGTCCTCGGGTCACTAGAAGATATGAAAGGGGCTGGCCCCCCCAGTAGCCGGGGGTGGGAACCCCGAGCCCCGCTCCACGTCGGCCGGGCCACGAAAAAAGCGGGGGAGCGCATCGGCGCTCCCCCGCTTTTCGTAAATGACCCTTGCAGCCCTCAGTTCACCAGTCCGGTGCCTGAGTACCCCTTCATGACTGACGCGTCGTAGCCGTTACGCGGATCGACGCCTAGCGAGCGCAGAGTCTCGACCGTCTCCGGGCCACGGTTGTAGACCACGAGGGCCAGTGCCAGGTCGCCATGGTATTCCGTGATAAGCGACCGCAGGTATCGGAAACCGAGTCGGAGGTTCGTGTTCGGGTCGTAGAGCTGTTCCTTGGTCACGGCGTGGTCGAAGAAGCGCGCCGTGGAGGGCATCAACTGCGTGAGGCCGATCGCGCCGACGCTGCTAGTGGCGTGCGGGTTGAATTCGCTCTCCACGGAGACGACGCGGAATCCGAGGTCGGCGTCGACGCCTTCGGCCTGCGAGACATCGTAGATCTCACCAGCCAACTGGGCGTCGATCTTGTACTTGGTCGAGTAGTTGAGGATAGTGTTGGCGCGGTCCAGACGGGCCCGTGTGAGTTCGAGCTCGCCGCGCGTGGCATCCAGCTCTGCGCGCAGATGTCGCGATTGCGCAATCGAGCCAAAGGAAAAGCCTGTAAACGAAGACGCTTCCGCACTTTGCGGCCGCTCGTGAGGAATCAGCGCCACCGAGATCGCCAGTCCGGCGACCAGCAGCAGCTTCTTGATCCGCTCGTTCCGGCGAACGCGGTCGCCGCGATGGACGTAGGTCTGCTGTAGGCGTTGCAAGAGTTTACCCTGGAAAGAGATATCCCACCTGTCTGACAGACACGGTCAGCGTGCCACAACTCTAGGGCAACGGCCATGCCGCTAGTCGGATGTCCATCGCCCCGAGCGTCCTCCGTCCTTCTCTAATAAACGGATGTCGCCGATCGTCATCCCCCTATCTACGGCCTTAGCCATGTCGTAGACCGTAATCAGGCTCACAGCGACAGCAGTTATGGCCTCCATTTCGACGCCAGTCCGTCCTCTCGTTCGTGCGCTGGCTTCACACGTGATACCAGGCAAAGCATCGTCCAGGGTAAGGCTTACCTGAACATCTGTTAGTGGGATGGGGTGGCAGAGCGGAATTAACTCCGCCGTTCGCTTGGCCGCCAGCACCCCGGCAATTTTTGCAACGGCAAGCACATCGCCTTTTCCAAGGGCGTTCTGCCGAATTGCGAGGAGGGTGTCGGGCTTCATTCGGATCGAACCCGTGGCGCGGGCGAAACGGGAGGTTTCCGGTTTATCGCTGACATCGACCATCCTAGCCTCGCCGCCTGGACCGACATGTGACAGGTCGCTCATGACAGCCGTTCGCCGATTTCGCGTACCAGGCGGGAGGCGAGGAGCTGCGGGCTCACATTTCCCGATGCGCGGAGACGCGCGTCTTGTACGACGTCCACTGCGCGGGCGGCGC
Organism: Gemmatimonadaceae bacterium; assembly: GCA_025450035.1. Taxonomy (GTDB): domain Bacteria; phylum Gemmatimonadota; class Gemmatimonadetes; order Gemmatimonadales; family Gemmatimonadaceae; genus JADGGM01. The sequence goes on along the minus strand of JANWIF010000123.1, from coordinate 5,992 downwards.
CCAAGGCGGCGCGCGAGTCACCGCGGTCGAGTGCGCCGCGCACGCGTTCACGAAGCATGAGTGTGAGAGAATCCAGGATGTCCGTGAAGCCGCCTCGGGACTTGGACGCACCAACGGACATCACGGCGCGCACGCAGTCGGGACCAGGCAGCGAGCCTTCTGCCGCTTTCAGGAGCGACGCAGCGGCTGCGGCGGCTTCGCGGCGGGTGTGCGTGCCTAACAGGATGCCGGGGGCGCCGGAGGCGAGCTGGACTCGCTCCGACACCGTTGTGGGAAGTTCGGTATCATCCAGGGCAGACGCGAACGCCGGCAGTTCCACCAATTCGCGAACGTCAGACTCCGGCATCAGCGGCACGCGCACGGCGACCACACGCGATCGAACGGTCGGGAGCAATCCGCCTGGCTCGCTGGAGGTCACGATGATCGTGGTGTCGGCTGGCGGCTCTTCGAGCAGCTTGAGGAATGCATTGGCTGCGTACTCGGAGCCTTCTTGCTGAACCATGCGCTCCGCGTCGCCCACGATGAACACCTTCCGTCGCCCGATGGCCGGCGTCCGTGCGGCGACGTGAACCAGAGCGCGAATGCTGGCCACGTAGATGCCTTCGGTCCCGCTGGGCGCGGCGTACAGGCCGCCCGCGGCGGAGCGCTCGCTGAGAGCTTCGGCATAGTCGTCCAGGACATCTTGTGTGGAAGCGTCGCTGTCTCCGTGGCGCGGGCGAGGAAAGAACCACCGCAAGTCGGGGTGGGAGAGCAGACTGCCGTAGCGGCAGTTTTCGCATTGGCCACAAGGCCGCTCCCCGGTGCCGGTGCACAGCAGGAGCTGGCCCAGCCAGAGTGCCAGGCGCTGCTTGCCGACGCCGCGCGGGCCGTGAAACAGGAGGCTGGCCGGCAGCGCGTCACGAGACACGGCGCGGGCGAGGCGCAGGCGTAGAGCGCGGTGGCCGACGAGCGGGATGAGGGGCACGTGACAATATACAGCGGACTGGCTCGGCGGATCATGCCGGCACGCGCGGACGCAGAAGCGTAGCGGCGCGCTCGAGTTGATCTGTCGTACCCATCAGCAGCACCGTGTCGCCGGCTGTCAGCGGATCGTCGCCGCTGGGGCTGGCCACCAATCCGCCGCCTTCGTGCTGGATGGCCACAACAGTGGAGCCGCTGCGTTCGCGAAAGCGAGTGTCGGCAAGCGGCGCATCGGCAGCGGCGGCTCCTCGTTCCACTCGCATGACCACCAACGTGACGTCGGTGAGGAACCGGCTGATCTCATCGACGCGCACCGCGGCGTCTGGGAGCGGGCGATACATCTCGTCATGCTCGCGGCGGACCTCGTGGACTTCTCGATCGATCAGGTCGCGCGGAACGAGATATCTGCGGAGCACACGAGTGAAGATCTCGATCGCGGTTTCGAATTCCTCGGGCACCACTTCTCCGCCACCGAGCGCGAGCACGGTCTGCATTTCCCGCAGGTAGCGGGTGCGGACGATGATGTGGACGTGCGGATTGAGACGGCGAGCGACAGCCACGATCCGGCGTGTGGCGGCGGCGTCGGAGATGGCGACAACGAGCACGCGTGCCCGCTCTATGCCGGCATGGTGGAGGACTTCGGAGCTTGACGCGTCTCCGTACAGGATCGGTTCACCGACGCGCCGCTCTTGCCGTGCCACGCGCGCATTGGCGTCGATGACACGGTAGGGGATGCTGGTGTTGCGCAGCACGCGGGCGAGATTGCGGCCATTGAAGCCAAAGCCGGCGATGATCACGTGATCGGAGACGGCAGCGCTCTTCGCTTGCTCGGCCGGTGTGGGCGTGCCCAACCGTGCCCACGACCCGCGCGTGTGAAGTTCGACGAACGCACCAACAGCAGGCGCGACCATGATCAGGGTTGGCGTGAGGGCCATCGTCCCAACGGCAACGGCCAGGAACACCTGGTTCAGTTGTGGCGTGAGCAATCCAGCCGAGGACCCCGCGGCGGAGAGCACAAACGAGAACTCGCCGATTTGCGCCAGGCCGAAGCCCGCGGTCACGGCCGTTCGGATTGACTGGCCGAGCGCGGCCGAGACGCCCGTTGTCACAGTGAACTTCAACAGGATGACACCGGCAATCGCGCCGACGACGAGCAGGGGCGAGCGCACGATCGTGCGAATGTCGAACAGCATGCCGATGGAAACGAAGAACAGGCTGTTGAACACGTCGCGCAGCGGAATCACGTCGCTCAGGGCCTGCTGGCTGTATTCGGAATCGGCGATCACGAGGCCGGCGATGAACGCGCCTAACGCGAGCGACAAGCCGACGCGAGCCGACGCCCACGCGGTGCCCAAGCAGAGCAGCACGATGGTAAGCAGAAAGATTTCGCGACGCCTGGTACCCGCGGCGAGGTGGAGGATGCGCGGCACGACGAGCCGCGCTGCCACGAGGGCCCCGATGAGGAACAACGCGGCCTCGAGCAGGGTACCGCCGAGCGACGACAGGTTTCCTCCCTGTCCGCCGAGGATCGGCGTGAGCAGAACCATAGGGACGACGCAGAGATCCTGAAAAATCAGGATGCCGACCGCGGCATTGCCATAGAGCGTCGCGAGCTCGTCTCGTTCGGCGTACAGGCGAAGGACAATCGCCGTGCTGCTGAGCGTGACGAGCATGCCGAGGAAGATTGCGACCGGCCACGCGAGGCCGAGCGCGTGCGTGGCGAGCGTCGTGGCACCAAGGGTCAGGAGTACCTGACCACCGCCGCCGAAGAACAGCAGTGTGCGCAGTCGGGCAAGGTCCAGCAGCGAGAACTCGAGCCCGACGGTGAACAGAAGGAGAATGACGCCGACCTCGGCGAGCGCTTCGACGTCGGGCACGTTGCGGATCAGCCCGAACCCATACGGTCCGGACACGACGCCCGTGATGAGGAATCCGACGATTGGGGGAAGGCGGAGGCGATGGAACGCGAGCGCCACCGCCACGCACAGGGAGAAGAGGATGAGGAGGTCGGACAGCAAGCCCGGTGTGCTCATGGCGAAGTATGGTAGCGACCACGACGGTAGCGGAACCCTCGACTCGGCACCTCGGTGCCTGGTATCTGACGCGAACAGCGGCCGAGCAATGGCGGGCGAGTTGCGGCGTGGGGTGAAGCACAGCGCATTGATGTGGTTCGTTGCGAGCGACTGTGAGTTGGGGCAAGGTGCGGTGAGGCGACGTCGGAGCATCGCGGCGCGAAGATACATCGCGCCGCTTTCGTCGCGTACGTCCCTCGCATAGGTTGGCACCGGCGACCACGTCCGTTTGGACGCGGCCACTCGGCGCGTTTGAGGAGGAGGCATGGCAAAGCGGCATCACTGGATTGTCCGCGTGACGCACTGGGTGAACGTGATTGCATTCACGATCATGGTTGGGAGCGGCTTGCGCATCTTCAATGCGTATCCGGCGTTCGCCCGGAAGGGGGGCGACTTCTGCTGTTATCCATTCGCGCATCAGGCGATTCCGGCATGGCTCACGTTTGGCGGTTGGCTTGGTGGCGCGCGCCACTGGCATTTCGCCGCGATGTGGATGTTGGTGCTGAACGGTCTGGTCTACCTTGGTTTCATCTATCTGCACGGCGAATGGCGCGATCTGGTGCCGCGGCACGGCGACGCGCGCGACGTTCTGGAGATGTTGAAGTTCTATCTCTTCGTGCGACGCGACCACCCACGTCAGGGGAAGCACAATGCGTTGCAGAAGCTGGCATACTTTACGCTGCCGGTAGCGGCGAGCTTATCCGTGGTCACGGGGTTGGCGATCTGGAAGCCGGTGCAATTTGCGCCGCTCACCAATCTGTTAGGCGGCTACGTATGGGCGCGCTACTGGCACTTCGTGATCATGCTGCTGCTCGTGGTGCTGGCGGTGGGGCACGTGTTCATGGTCTTCACCGTGGATCCGTACTCATTGCGGTCGATGATCACCGGAGGCTATGACCCGGCGTTGTCGCCCGAAGAGCGGAACGCGCGGCCATTTCTCAATTTGCTGCCGCGCCGCCATGCGGAGGCGTCGCAGAAGGACGGGGCGTCATGAAGCGCCGCCGGTTCATCGAGTTGGGCGGCCTGATGCTGTCGTCGGCGCTGCTCCTGGCGTGCGATTCCGAGGGGCCGCGCTCGGCGCGCCCTGCGCTGCGGGCAGCGGAAAAGTGGAACGAGAAGGTCGAGCGCGCGCTCTTCCGGCATCGCTCAATGGATCGCGTGGCACAGGGTACGCAGGTAACGGGAAGTGCATTTCCCAAGTACTACGTGTCGGCGAAGGTGCCGGTCTGGAATGAGGCCGTGCGGGGTCCGTGGCTACTCGAGATGAGTGGGCTGGTGGACCATCCGTTGCATCTCTCTCTGGACGACCTCCAGCATCTGCCAACGGTGACGCAGCGGGTGAACCACTACTGCGTGGAAGGTTGGACGGCCGTGGCAGAATGGACGGGTGTGCGTGTGAGCGAACTGGCGCGTCGCGCGGCGGCGCGTCCTGAGGCGCAGTACGTGGATTTCGTGTCGTTCGACGACAACTATCACGAGAGCTGGGATCTCGCCAGCGCGATGCATCCGCAAACGCTGGTGGCGTATGCGATGGACGGCCACTTCCTGGGCATGGGACACGGAGCGCCGGCGCGCGTGCATTCGCCGATCAAGCTCGGCTACAAGTGCACGAAGTATCTTACCAAGGTGGTGTTCATGGCCGAGCGCAACGGTGGATATTGGAGCGATCAGGGGTATGAATGGTATGGAGGCACCTGAGGCGGCTACGAGGGCGGCGGGGTGGAGGGGTGGAGGGGTGGAGGGGGGGCACGAAGCTCGCGACACCATAGCTGGAGGCAACGATGCGGGTTGCGTTGGTCTTAACCGTGGCGGCGCTGGGCGCGTCGTTGGCGGCTTGCACACATCGGTCGCCGTTGGCGAATGGCGACCCAGCGAGCGGCCCCACGCCGGCGACGTACGTCAACGTGGACAACCAGGGCTTCAGCGATATGAACATCTACGCGATCTCCGGGGGCCAGCGCGTTCGGTTAGGCACGGCGATCGGGTCGAGGGAGACCAGGTTCAAGCTGCCTTCGTACCTGATCACCACCTTGACGCAGTTGCGATTCCTGGCGGATCCCATCGGCGGGAACCGGTTGCCGGTGAGTGAGGAGATCACGGTGTCGCCGGGCGACGTCGTGACGTTGAGGATTCCTTCCATGCCGTAGGGGGGGGACGCTCGGTGCGTGTAGGTGATGCAGCCGTCGCGATGTTCGCGACGTTGGCGGTGTTGGGTGGACGAGTGTCTGGTGCGCCACGGGAGTCTGGCCCGACGCCCGCAGCGGTCGACTCGATGACTGGTTTGGCGTTGCACGTGGTGGTGGCGCGAGGGACGGCGAGCGGGCGATTGGCCATCATGCTCACGGGCGACGGCGGTTGGGCTGCGATCGACAAGCAATTGGCGGATTCGTTCGCGGCGCACGGGACACCGGTGGTGGCGCTCGATTCGCGATCATACTTTTCGAAGCAGCGCGATGCCGACGGTGCGGCTCGCGATCTGTCGCGCATCGCGCGATACTATCTCGCATCGTTGGGCGGCGAGCGATTGGTGCTCGTGGGGTACTCGCGGGGCGCAGACGTGTTGCCGTTCATGGCCAGCCGCCTGACAACGGACCTGCTCGTTCGCGTGGAGCTCATCGCATTGTTGGGTCCGGCGCCGAATGCAAATTTCAAGTTCCACCTCATCGATCTCGTCTCCAACAGGCATCGTGCGGACGATCGTATGACCGTGCCCGAAATCGAAAAACTGTATGGCAAGAAAATTCTCTGCTTTTACGGGGCGGACGAAAAGGAGAGCGCGTGCCCAGCGCTGGACTCGACGAAGGCGGTGGTGGTGCGAATGCCTGGCGGACACCACTTCGGGAAGGAGTACGGCGCGATCGGGGCGCGGATCGTAGAAGCGGTGTCGAACTAGCGATGCGTCGTGCGCCGGGGTGTGCGACGTGAGTACCTCCAGGGGGGATGGGGGGGGGGGGGGGGGG
>JANWIF010000122.1 GCA_025450035.1 Gemmatimonadaceae bacterium | reverse complement strand
GCTTGCAACGAGTCCCCCGCCCCGCCTGGCGCATTCACCGGGAAGACGACCACGCCGGGCTTGGTTCCCGGTGAATAGGTGAGTCCGATGCGTACGCCGCGCGTGGTATCCTGCTGCGCGCGCGCTAACTGCACGGCACTCGTGAGAAGCACCGCCATGGCGGCGGCATACGTGGCGAATCGCGACATCTAGTGGAGCACCCGTGGGTCGAAGCTAAAGATGACCGGCAGCACATCGTCGGCGAAGCCGGAAGGGAGCGGACCGAACGCCTTCACCTGCGCCGCCCCATCCACGGCCCCCTGACATTCGAGATCGAATGCGAAGTTCCCTGAGCGCGTGAGAAAGCGGAAGTCCGACACCGTGCCATCGCGACGGATCAGGAACAGTACTTCAGCCTGATCGCTGGTGTTCCCAGGGGGATGAAAACGCAAGGCAATTTGCCTCACAATGTTTTCCAAATAGCCAGGGAACGGGAAATCGACGCCTTCGGTGCGCACGGTTGCTACGTCGGTGCCGCGTCCACCCTCGGGTCCGCCACCCGCCTTGGGCGGCGGCGTGGTCGGCTTGGCAGGCGTGACATCGGGCGTCGGTGTCGCCGGCGGCGTCTTCTTACGCGGTGCGGGAGATTTGGCCTTGGTGAGCGCCGGCATGGCCTTTTCGATCTGCTCGGCTCTCTTGGGTACCGGGGGCGGCTTTTCCGCGGCCGGCGGCACGGGTGTTGGCGTGCTCGGAATGACGCCGGGGGCGCGAGGTCCAGGCGGCGCGGCCACAATGTTCACGCGATACATCGGCGGCAGCGTTTTCGACGCTGTTGGATGCAACACGATAAGCGACGCGATCACCGCACCGTGCAGCAGCACGGACACGCCCAGAGGACCGCCCAGGCGCGCACCGCGCGGCTCTCCTCGCAGCGCCTCGCTCACTTCGTGATGTCCTCCGGCTGCGCCACGAGTCCGACGTCACCGATGCCAGCGCCGCGCATCACCGCCAGCACTTGCACGACCGAGCCATAGGGCACGCCGCGATCCGCGCGCAGATAAATGCCGTTGTGTCCGCGACGCGAGGCCAACGCCTTGAAGCTTGCGCGGAATTCGGCGTACGTGAACTTGTCCTCGTCCACGAAAATCTGGCCGGCGCGATCGATCGAGACGACGAGACTCGAGTGCGCTTCCAGCGGCCGCGCCTCGGCTTGCGGCAGCGCGATGTCCACGCCGCCCTGCATCATGGGCGCCGCGATCATGAAGATCACCATCAGCAGCATCATGACGTCGATCAAATTGACGACATTGATGTCCGCGTTGAGCGGAAGACCTTTGCCCCGCGAGCGCCGCGCCATCTAGATCCGACCCTCGCGGACCATCATGGCGATGATCTCGGTGCCGAAGCCCTCGAGCTGATTCTCCAGCCGGTTGAGCCGCGCCGCAAAGATGTTGTAGCCAAAGACCGCCGGAATTGCGACCGCCAGGGCCGCCGCCGTGGCCGTGAGCGCCTCGGCCACGCCGGGCGCCACGGCGCTCAGATTTCCTGAACCCTTAGTGGCGATGCCCATGAACGCATCGATGATGCCCAACACGGTGCCGAACAGCCCGATGAGCGGGCTTACCGAGCCGATCGTTGCCAGCCACGGGATAAAGTGCGAGAGGCGATCGCGCTCCTCCGAGGTTTCGGAGTCGAGGACTAACCGCAAGGCCTCCACCTGCGAGCCGCTCAGTGGCGATGCCGATGCATCGCGCAGCGCGCCAGGTTTCATCTCGGCGAAAAAATTGACGGCGCGCGAGAAGATGCGCGTGAATGGACTCGACGGACTGCGACGGGCGATTCCCGTCGCCGTGTCGAGCGCCGGAGCACGCGCGAACTCGCGTGTGAAGCCGCGGCCGGCGCGTTCCGTGCGCCGCAGCTCCCACCACTTGGCGAGCATGATCGCCCAACTGACAAGCGACAGCAGGACGAGCACGCCAAGGACGATCTGCGTCACCAGCGACGCGTGAATGATCATGTCGATGGGCGCCGTAGGAATCGCGCCGCCAATCTGCGCCAGCACAGGGACGATCACGAGCCAACCTCCGTGCGTCGTTGCACGAACCAGTCATAGGTGAGACGAAGCCCATCCTCGAGCCCCACCTCGGGACGCCAGCCGAGCGCGCGCGCGGACTTGGCGATCGCCACGGCCGACCGGAGCTGCTCTCCGGCGCGCGCAGGCGCGTGTGTTATCGCGGACGTGCTGCCGGAGAGGCGCCGCAGTACCTCCGCCAGCCTAACGACATCGGTCTCGATGGACGTCCCGACGTTGAATGCCCGGCTGTCGAGCGCCGTCGCCGCGGGGAGCGTCGCGGTCGCCGCGAGCAGGTTCGCGCGGGCGACGTCGCCGGCGTATACATAGTCGCGCGTTTGCCGGCCGTCGCCGAAAATCGTGATCGGCGACCCGTCGATCAACCGGTCGCAGAAGATCGCCACGACGCCCGCTTCCCCGTGCGGATCCTGTCGCGGTCCGTACACGTTGGAGTAGCGAAGCGCAACCGTATCCAGTCCGTGCACCCGCGCGTAGTAGCCCATGTAGTACTCGACGCTCAGTTTGGCCGTCCCGTACGGCGACTGCGGATCCTTGGGCGCCGTCTCTGCCGTGGGCGGCGCCACCAAATCGCCGTACACCGCGCCGCCAGTGGATGAGAACACAAAACGCGTGGGCGCGCCCGACATCCGCACCGCCTCCAGCAGATTGAGCGATCCTCCGATGTTCAGTTGGGCATCGGCAGCCGGAGCGGCGACGCTTTTCCGCACGTCGATCTGCGCCGCGAGATGACAGATGACATCGAACTGGCTTTCACGGACCAGCGTCGCCGCATCGGCGGTCGTGATGTCCAGATGGTGGAACATGGCCTCCGGTGGCACGTGCGCTCGCGTGCCTGTGGACAGGTTGTCCATGACCGAAACCGCGGCACCATCGGCGAGAAACGCTCTGACCACGTGCGAGCCGATGAATCCAGCGCCACCGGTCACGAGCACACGTCGACCCATATCAGCGCGCCTCCGGCGTGTCTTCGGGCGACGCATTCTCCGGCGACCCACCGTCGGCGGGCTCCAACGCGAAGAGGTAGCGCAGCGCATCCACGATCGCCAGACCGTGACCGTTCGCGGAGGCGGCGCGCAGCCGCACGCTCGGCTCGTGCAGGAACTTGTTCATGAGAGCTCGGGAAAAGTGTTCGACGGCTGTGCGATCCTCGGGCGTGAGGTGCGAGAGCTTGCGCAGCGCGCGGGCCCGCTCATCCTCGCGTACTCGATCCATCTGCGAACGAAAGGTACGGAGCACTGGGACCGCGGCTAACCCCGCCACCCACGTCCAGAAAATCTCGACCTCGCCGGCGATCAACTTCTCGGCGCTCGGCAACTCCTGTTTGCGCCGCTCAAGATTCGCCTCCACCACCGACTGCAGGTCGTCGAGATCATACAGGAACACGTTCGGCAACGTTCCGACGTCCGGGGCGACGTCGCGAGGCAGCGCGATGTCGAGAATGCAGAACGGCCGGTCGCCGCGCGCTTGCATGGCCTGCTTCACGTGCTCGCGCTCCACGACCACGTGCGGCGCCGTAGTCGAGCAGAGCAGCAAGTCCACATCGGACAGATGCTCCCAGAACACGTCGTAATGCAACGCCACCGCCCCATGCCGTTGGGCGAGCGTGACGGCACGCTCGTACGTGCGGTTGGCCACGAGCGCGGTGCGCACTCCCTCGCTCATCAGGCACTGCAGCGCCAGCTCGGCCATGTCACCCGCGCCGAGCACCATCGCGCGACGTCCCTTCAGGGAACCGAATATCTTCTTCGACAGTTGCACGGCCGCCGAGCTCACGGAAGCCGCGCCACGCGACACCGAGGTGCTGGTTCGCACCCGCGACGCCACGTCCAGCGACGATTGGAAGAGCCGGTTCAGCACCGCGTGCGACGTGGCGCGGCTCGTTTCCCACGCGTCGCGCACCTGTCCGTGAATCTGCGCTTCACCCAGGATCATTGAATCCAACCCCGAGGCGACGCGATAAAGGTGCTCCACCGCCTCTCGGTCGCGGCGCACGTAACCATAGCCGGCAATGTCGCTCCCCAACCGCGAGCCAAGGTGCGACCACACGCACGGCACCGCGCCGCGCGCCCCTTCCCCCCTGTAGACTTCGGTGCGATTGCAGGTCGACAGGAGGGCCACCTCACGCGCCTCGGTCTCGGCGGCGAGGTCGGCCAGCACGCGCGGTACCTCGGGCGGCTCCACCGTCACCCGCTCCCGCACTTCTATCGGTGCCGTGTGATGGCTCAATCCGGCGACGATCAGAGCCACGCCGCGAGCTCCTGCGTCAGCGTGCCACTCTCCACCGCGTCGCAAAACGTCTCGCCTAACAGCTCGTCGGCAGCACGGTGCCAATCGTCGCGGCGCCCCGCGTCCAGCAGCCGGCGGCGGAGGGCCGACAAGGAGTCGACCGCCCGAGCGTAGCGCGCGTCGAACCGTTGGGCGAGTGCATCGCGCACGCGCGCGGCGATGCCGGGCACGCCGCCGGCGGTGACCGCCACCACCAAGTCGCCCGCGCGATGCGTCGCGACGGTCACGAACGTGCCGCCGGTCGCGTCGTCGACCACGTTCACCAAGCGACCGACCGCTTGCGCGGCCACGGCGACACGACGGTTCACCTCGGCCTGATCGGTCGCGGCAAGCACGAGCGTTGCCGTGCCGATATCGCCGTCTGCGAACGATCGCTCGACAATCGTCAATCGTTCATCGGCCAGCGCGCGCAACCCCGCACACGGCGCGGGTGCGACCACCCGAACGTGCGCTCCCGCGTCGTGCAACGCACGGGCCTTTCGCTCCGCCACCGCCCCTCCGCCCACGATCAGCGCATCGATGCGCGCCCCCTCGAGCGCGATGAAATACGCGCTCACAGAAAGCGTCCCTTGAGCGGATCGATCACTCGGAAGGCGATATAGAGTGCCACGACTCCGGCGAACAGCGCGTTAGTGATCACCGCCGCGCGGCGTGCACACCAGCCACGCACCACCCGCCCAACGGTCAGCGCCGTGACGGCCGCCCAGGCGGAAAGCGCCCACACCACCTTGAGCGTGTGCCCCGTGCGATACTCGAGGGCATACGAGGCGGCCAGCCCCGTTCCCACCGTGAGCGCGAGCCATCCGGCCACCACGGCGACATGGTTCACCCTATCGAGCGTCTCGAGTGGCGGGAAAAAGCGAAAGATCGCTCCGAAGCGTCGCGACTTGAGCTCACGGCGCTCGACGAGATACATCGTGGCCGCTCCGGCAGCCGTGGCGAAGGCAGCGATCCCGAGAAAGCTCAGCGCGATATGCGACGTGAGCCACACGCCGCGAATACCGTCCGGCTCGGGGCCGGCCACCATCCCCGCGACATTGGCGAAGACGGTAAGCAACGCGGCAAGAGGAGCAGCGAACAGCGTTAGGCTGACTTCGCGCGCCAATGCTTCCACGACCAGCAGGGTAATCGCCACCAGCGCGCCGGCGAATGAGAGCGCCGGCCCGAGCCCGGTGAGCGGCGGCTGTCCATGCACGTGAACGAAATCGGCAAGCGCCAAGACGTGCATCGCGATACCCGCCGAGAGCAGCCAGACCACGCCACGCACGGGCGCCGGGATCGCCCGTGCGAAGGGCACCGCCGCCAGACCAGCGGCGGCGATGTACAGCGTGATGGCAATGCAGTGCGCAATGAACATCATGTCGGAGCGTAATCTACTGAGGGACAGCCAGATCCGTACATGGGCGCCGCGCAACCAGGCTGCCAATACGACGACGGGGAAGGCGCGCTCATGCACGCCTTCCCCGTCCTCTGGATCACGCCTGCGACGTCAGTCGCCAGCGGTTGGAGATTATCACGGCATGCGAGCGGTAAGTCTCGCCGCGACTCCGGTCTTCACCGCTGGTTGACGTTGATCGAGGATGATGGCGGTGGTCCCATGATCGGTGACCTTTACCACTTGGGCGAGCGCGATCGGTTCCTCGGGGAGCTGCACTGACTTGTCAGTACCTGGCACCGGCGCTTTTTCACGCGCACGGTACAGGGTGAACTGATCGCCCTGCTTGACGCCGTCGCGGCTCGTTGCATCCAGAATTACGTAACTCTGCACCGACGGCAGCACGGCGTTTGAGGGCACGTACACAACCTTGCTCTCTGGACCGAGGGCCAGCGGAGCGGGTCGAACATCGGGCGCCATAGTGAACCGGTCGAGGGGGATCACACCTTGTCCAATGAGCACTTCGCCGAACTGCTGCACGATGCGCACGGTGGTAGCATCGCCGTCGTTCGTTGCTTCGACTTGCACGATGGCCGTGGGCTCCATCACCTGTCCTCCCTCTGGGAGAACAGCTCCGCGATGAAAAATCATGAGGCGATCGCCCTTGGCGGCTACGATTCCTGCGGGGAGCGTGACGTAGGCTCGGGAATCAGGGCCGAGGCGCTGCGCGACTGCGATTGTCTTGGCGATACCTGGCAGATCCGCTTCGGCGACCAGTTTCCCCTGCGACGCCGGACCTCCTACGACATCGAGCCATGGCGCAGCGTAGACTTCCCCGGGCCGAACGGTGGTGTGTTGGTAATCGAGCGGTCCCTGCGAGAAACGCGAATCGCTGTGCGACAACCGCTTCGAGATGTCTTCCTTGAACACCGTCGGACCGCCCGAACGCATCGCAACGGCAGTCGGCTCGAATCGCGGTTCAGCCTGGTCGGTCACCGTTTCGTCGGCGGCCACGGTCTGCACGTCGCCAGGAAGGTGCAACACCTGTCCGGGATAGATCCAATGCGGATCCTGCACCGTGGCCGTGTTCAGGCGATAAATTTCCGGCCAGAGGAACGGATCGCTGAGATAAGCGTGGGCGAGATCCCATAGCGTGTCGCCCTTCTTCACGGTGTGGGTGCGACCGACGGTCTGTACCGAGTCGGAGGCATTGGCCGCAGCGGGCATGCCGCTGTCGGTTGCCGCTGCGTGGACGGGCGCCGCAGTATCAACGGGCGGGGCCGTTGGCGCGACCGAGGAGTCCTGCTGCGCGGAAAGCGCCGAAGAGGCTAAGACGGCGACTAGTACGGCTAACGCGCCGGTGCAAGCCGCGTGTGTGGCCGTGTGCCCACGGAGTGGGAGTAGCATGAACCGACGCATGAACGCCTCGTGATCGATGCGGGAACCAGCGGGGAGCGATGTAGCCGCGCGCGCGCGGTTGGCGCGCCCGGCTCCACGCTAGTGAGACGCGCCGGAAACGTGCGAGTCACGGACGACGCGCGGGGCGTCGTCAGAAGGGCAGATCGTCGTCTTCCTCTTCGAGATTGCCCTTGAAGTCCTCGAACTCGCCGCCTCCCGCCCCGCTCGTACCACTACCGCCGGCACCCGAGCTGCCTGCGCCCGCGGCTGCCCCACGCGCCCGATCCGATGCACCGCGCACCCGCGCTGGGGCCGCCTCGCCATCCATGCCGTCGGCGCCCGCACCTGCGCGGCCGGACAACATGATCAGCTCGCGCACGTTGATCTCGGTCATGTACCGGGTCTGATTCTCCTTATCCTGCCACTGCCGGTATTCGATGCGCCCCTCGACATAGACTTTGTCGCCCTTCTTGAGGTAGCGCTCTACGATGTCGGCCAGTTGCGAGACCTTGGAGTTCCACACCACGCAACGGTGCCACTCCGTTTTCTCCTGTTTGTCGCCTGCGGGACCGTTCCACGAGCGGCTGGTAGCGAGTGAGAACGTAGCTACCCGATTTCCGCCCGATGTCGAGCGCACCTCGGGGTCTGCACCGAGGTTCCCGATGAGCTGTACCTTATTCAAACTCCGACTCACAATGCCTCCTGGCAGATGGCGAAGATCCTCGCCGACGACAGTATAGACGGGCCTCGATGGGACCGCCAGCGAACGCACGCGACGCGGTCTATTCCATTGCGCCGATTCAGCCGAGCGAAACGTTCAATTTCAGCACGAGTGCATCCTCTACGGGGCGCCGATAGTACCTTCGTCGCCGCGTAATCTGATGAAACCCTCGGGACTCGTAGAGGGCACGCGCCACTTGGTTCGAGTCGCGTACTTCGAGGTACAACGTGGTAACCGCGCGTGTTCGGGCCACGGCGATCGCCGAATCGAGCAGCACGCCGCCAATCCCGCGCCTGCGCGCCGGCAACGCCACGGCCAGGTTGGCGATTTCACCTTCGTCCATCACGTACCAGGCCACGACGTAGCCTGCGAGCCCGATGTCCGCGCTGGTGGCGACGGCGAAGTGCACGCGCATATCGCCGATCAACCGTTCGAACGACGCTCTGTGCCAGGGATCGCTGAACGCGTGCGCCTCGATGTCGAGCACGGCGATCATGTCGCTGGCCACGGCGGGGCGCACATGAACTCCATCCGGGGCATCCGCGCTGCGCGGGCTATCGGGAGCCGGCCTCACTCGCGCCTCACGTGCCGGCGAGCGGCCGACCATGTTCCCGTTCCCATCGCGCCTGTGCCTCGGCCAATCTTCCGTAGCTCGGCTCCCACAACGCCAGATCCTCGGGGGCTGCGTTGTCGAGCGTGTTGTGCAGTCGGGCGACGCCGCGTGCGTGGGGCATCAGGCGGCTTTCCTGATCCGGCCCCACCACGCACGCGCTGAGTCGGAGCGCCAGCGCCTGCGCATCGACTCGCGGCATCAGCGTTGCGGGACAGAGCTCGATCACGCTGGCGGGCGGCCTGACCTCGAACGCCGCGGCGAACACATCGCCGCGCAAGGCATCGAGGATCGCCACGTATCGGCCAGGTTCGGCCGCGATGTCGTTCCCCGCAATGATCAGGAGCAGCGACGAGACCGCGAACAGCGGTGCGGCGGCGCCGAGGGCCACTCCTTTGGCGATGGCGGCGGCGATGCGCAGGCTCGTGAAGCTGCCCGGTCCCGCTCCACATACCACGCGTTCGATCTCGCGCGGCGTCACGTGCGCGCGATCCAGCAGCGAGGCGATGGCCGGCAGCAGCGACTCGCGATCGGGCGTCCGCATGGGGACGTCCAGCTCCATGAGGACCGCCGACCCGCGCACGAGCGCCGCCGTGCCGCTGTAGGTCGAGGCGTCCAGCGCCAGCGTCAACGGATCGTTCACCCGGCGAGCAGGAGCCGGCGGTTTGGATCGGCCGCATCGTACTCGAGGTCGATGCGCGCCGCGTTAGGCGGGAAGGCCGCGCCGGCGTGCTCAGGCCACTCGACGAGCACCAGCGCGTGCGCGCTCACGATCTCATCCCATCCCAGATTGGCCACCTGGTGTGGTCCCTCGATGCGATAGAGATCGAGGTGATACACCACGGCGGTCGCTCCGGCACCCCGATACCGATGCACGATCGCGAACGTCGGACTGGTGACGGGCTCCCGCACGCCAGCGCCGAAGCAGATCGCCTGCACCAGGGTCGTTTTCCCCACACCCAGCTCGCCAGAAATACCGATCACGAGCGGCGGGCGGGCGGCTGCGCCTAACTGCTCGCCCCACGTCATCAGCGCGTCGCGCGTGACGGCGATATGCCCGCGGGTCGCCAGCTGTGGGATGACACGATGGTGCGGCTCCGAGGTCATCGGCCGGCGCGGAGGCGGTCGAGTCCCGACGCGCGGCGCGAAGTCGTGCCGTCCTGCTTCGCGCGCACCTCGAAGAGCTGGTCGCGCAACGCCGCAGCCGCCTCGAAGTCGAGCGCCGCCGCCGCCTCCTTCATTTGCTGCTCGAGCATCTCGATGAGCGCCGAGATCTCCATCTCGCTGGCATACGACGAGGGGCGTTCTGCCACCTTCTCGTGCGTCTCGCGAGTGCCTCGGGCATCGGCGACCCTCGTGCTGAATCGGACTTGCTCGGTGCTCTTCACGACGCTCCGTGGCGTGATGCCGTGCTCGCGGTTGTGCGCCACCTGAATCTCACGCCGCCGGCTTGTCTCCTCCATACACCGCTGCATGGAGCCGGTGATGCGGTCGGCGTAGAAGATCGCCCGCCCAGCCACGTTGCGCGCCGCACGGCCGACGGTCTGGATCAACGACCGATCGCTGCGCAGGAATCCCTCCTGGTCAGCATCGAGAATCGCGACCAGCGATACTTCCGGCAGGTCAAGACCCTCACGCAGCAGGTTGATGCCCACCAATACATCGAAGTCGCCTAACCGTAGACCGCGCACGATTTCCATCCGTTCGATGGCATCGATGTCCGAGTGCATGTACCGCACCCGCACGCCCATCTGCTGTAAGTAATCCGTGAGATCTTCGGACATGCGTTTGGTGAGCGTCGTGACGAGCACACGCTCCCCGCGGGCCTCGCGTAGATGGATCTCGTGCAACAGATCGTCCACCTGGCCGCGTACCGGGCGCACTTCAATCTCCGGGTCTACCAGTCCCGTGGGTCGGATGATCTGCTCCACGATCACCCCCTGCGATAGCTGCAACTCCAGTTCGCCAGGCGTGGCCGAGACGAAGATCGCGCGCGGCGTGAGGGACAGAAACTCATCGAACATGAGCGGCCGGTTGTCGAGCGCGCTCGGCAGACGAAATCCGTAGTCGACGAGCGTCAGCTTCCGTGCGCGATCGCCGTTGAACATGCCGCCGATCTGCGGCAGACTCACATGTGACTCGTCGACCACGACCAGAAAGTCCTCCGGGAAATAGTCGAACAGGCACGCCGGGCGCTCCCCGGCGGACCGTCCCGAAATGTGCCGTGAATAATTCTCGATCCCCGCGCACGTCCCGATCTCCATCAACATTTCCATGTCGAAGTTCGTACGCGATTCCAGCCGCTGCGCCTCGAGCAGCTTCCCCGCCTCCCGCAACAGCACCAAACGCTCGGCGAGTTCCGCTCGGATGAGGCCGAGCGCGCGCTCGAGCGTCGCCCGTGACGTCACGAAGTGCTTGGCCGGGTAGATGGCCGCGCGCTCCAAATCCGTGATCGTCTTTCCGGTCACGACGTCGATCTTCGAGATGCGTTCCACCTCGTCGCCCCACATCTCCAGTCGCACACCCTGTTCCTCGTACGCGGGAAAGATTTCCACCGTGTCCCCGCGCACCCGGAACGTGCCACGCTCGAACGCCACATCGTTGCGCGAATACTGGATCCCGACCAGCGCGCGCAGGATATCATCGCGTCCACGGACCTCGCCGCGCCGGATCTGGACCATCCGCTCGCGATACTCCACCGGGTCGCCTAACCCGTAGATGGCCGAGACTGTCGCGACGATGATGACATCATCCCGCTCCATGAGACTCGAGGTCGCGCGCAGACGGAGTCGGTCGATGTCCTCGTTGATGGACGCGTCCTTCTCGATGTACGTGTCGGTCGACGGCACGTACGCCTCGGGCTGGTAGTAATCGTAATACGAGATGAAGTACTCGACGGCATTGTTCGGGAAAAAACTCTTCAGCTCGCCGTACAGTTGGGCCGCGAGCGTCTTGTTGTGCGACAGCACGAGCGTGGGTCGCCCGTGGGCCTTGATGACGTTGGCGACCGTCATCGTTTTCCCGGAACCGGTCACGCCGAGCAAGGTCTGAAACCGGTCGTTCCGGGCAAGGCCCGCCGTGAGCTCAGTGATCGCTCGCGGCTGGTCCCCGGCCGGCTCGAAGGGAGCCTGGAGGTCGAACTGCTGGTCCATGAAGCAATATAATGTGGCGACGGGATTTGTTCGGTACTGAGACATGGGGAAGCGACCGCGCCACCGATCGCATGCCTATTCCGTCGCTACCCGCTCGCGGCGCGTCACGTCCGTCACGCCTTTCACCTTCCGCACCGCCCGAATGATCTTTTGGAGGTGGGTCAGGTTCTCGACCTCGACCAGCACCGATCCGGACACACCGCCGCCGTCGCCGCTACGGAGGTCCATGCTCTTGATGTTGGTGCCGCTGTTCGTGACGGCTTCGGCGACATCGGCGTAGAGGCCGCGTCGATCAGACGCTTCGAGCGCCAGGCGAACGAGAAAGAGCTCGCCATCCATCTCTTGCCAGTCGATGTCGAGGCGGCGCTCGGGTTCGTGCGACAGCAGCAGCACGTTGGGGCAATCAGCGCGGTGGATACTCACGCCGCGACCGCGCGTGACGTAGCCGACGACCGGGTCGCCGGGCACGGGTTGGCAGCACTGGGAGTAGCGGACCATGAGACCGTCCACCCCCTGGATGCGCACGCCTTTCGACGCGCCGCGCATGCGGTCCACGAGCCGCTCGAACGCACTGGACTTGGACGGCCCTTCCTGCAGCGACTCGAGGCCGGGATAGATGGCCTTGAGGGCCTGCAGCACGTGCACGTCGCCCTGCCCGATCGATGCGATGAGGTGCCGGGCATCCGTTAGGCTGAGCGACTTGGCGGCGGCGGCCATCGCGTCGTCATCCGGGCGCGTGAGACGGCGGCGGCGAAATTCGCGGTCCAGCATCTCGCGTCCCAGCTTGGCCGACGTGTTTTGCTCTTCGAGCTTGATCCACTGCCGAATCTTGTGACGCGCGCGACCGGTACGGACGTGCGAGAGCCAATCGCGGCTCGGCCGCGCACTGGGCGCGGTGAGGATTTCCACGGTGTCCGAGTTGCGCAGCTGCTTGGAGAGGGGCGCGATGCGCCCATTGACCCGCGCGCCTTGACAGTGCAACCCGACTTCGGTGTGCACGGCGAAAGCAAAATCGATCGGCGTCGCGTTCTTGGGTAATTGGAGCACGTCGCCCGTGGGCGTGAAGACGAAGATCTCGTCCTGATAGAGATCCAGCTTCAACAACTCGAGAAACTCGTCGGGCGTCTTGGCGTCCAGTTGTGCTTCAAGGATCTGACGGAACCATGCCAGCCGTTCCTCGAACTCATTGGTGCGCCTCGGCCCGCCGACGCCTTCTTTGTACACCCAGTGCGCGGCGATGCCGTATTCCGCCGTCTGGTGCATCTCGCGCGTGCGGATCTGCACCTCGTACAACTGGCGCCCCGGCCCGAACACCGTGGTGTGTAAGGACTGGTAGCCGTTCGACTTGGGCTGCGCGATGTAGTCCTTGATCCGCTCCTGCAGCGGCGTCCACGCCTCGTGAATGATGCCTAACGCATGATAGCAGTCGGGCACACTGTCCACCAACACGCGAACGGCCATGAGGTCGTAGATCTCCTCGTAGGGCTTTTCGCGCTGCTTCATTTTCTTGTAGATCGACCACAGGTGCTTGGGACGCCCAACAACGTCGACGGCCGAAATCCCGGCGCGCCGCAACTCACGCTCCAACGGGTCCGCGAACTGGCGGATGAGCGATTCGCGCTCGCCGCGCTTCTGGGCCACGAGCTTCGCGAGCTTTTTGTACTCGAGCGATTCGAGGTGCTTGAACGACAGATCCTCGAGCTCCCACCGCACGCGGGCCATCCCGAACCGGTGCGCCATGGGTGCGTAGAGGTCCATCGTTTCCTGCGCGATGCGCCGCCGCTTCTCCTCGGGGAGGAACTCGAGCGTGCGCATGTTGTGCAGCCGATCCGCGAGCTTGATGAGGATGACCCTGACGTCTTTGGCGATCGACAAGAGCAGCTTGCGATAGTTCTCGACCTGCCGCTCTTGCGTAGAGCGGAAGGTGATGTTGCCGATCTTGGTGACACCGTCCACGATCTGCGCGATCTCGGAGCCGAACTCGCGCTCGATGTCGGCCACCGTGATAGCGGTGTCCTCGACGACATCGTGGATCAGTCCGCTGGCGACGGTAATCGAATCGAGATGGAGCTCGGCGAGGATCTTGGCCACTTCCACGCAGTGCGAGACATAGTCGTCGCCGGACGAACGCTTCTGCCCCAGATGCGCTTGACGGCCGAACTGATAGGCGCGCGTGAGCAACTCCGCATCGAGCCGATCGAGAGCGGGATCATCGGCCAGATTCCAGCCGGGTATGACGGTCTTCAGCGCCGGTGCAGTCACAACAGGCCTGTCTCCACGAAACTCACGTAACGTCCGCGACCGATGATGACGTGGTCGTGAACGGGAATGTCCAGCAGCCGTCCCGCCGCGACGAGCTGCTCGGTGACCACGCGGTCATCGGCCGAGGGTGACGGGTCGCCACTCGGGTGATTGTGCACCAGAATGATTGCCGCCGCGCGTTCGGCGATCGCCTCGCGAAACACTTCCCGGGGATGGACGAGCGACGAGTTCAAGATCCCGCGGGTGACGGTCACGTCACGCTCCAAGCGGTGCTGTGCATCGAGAACGGCCACGTGGAACTCCTCGACGGGCAGATCTTCCAACCGGCCCGAGAACACACTGAATACGTCGCGCGGCGAGCGCATCGGGGCTCCTTCGTCACGCGACTCGTCCGCCATACGGCGGCCGAGCTCCAGGGCTGCGTGTATCGCGACGGCACGAGCAGTCCCCACGCCGCGCTCGGCGGTGAGGTTGGCCACAGGTTGTGATGCGATGCGTCGCAACGAGCCGCTCACCTGCGACAGAATGTCCTGCGCGAGGGCCAGCGTCGACCGTCCCCCAGCGCCGGTGCCGAGCACGATTGCCAGCAACTCCGAGAGGCTGAGGGAACGCGCACCATGCTGCTTGAGCCGCTCGCGCGGCCGTTCGCCCTTGGGTAGTTCTTTAATACTTAACGTTTTGACCGACAGGCGGCCAGATGGATCGAGCATGCATGACCCCGCGAGAGCGTGTCCAGGTCACACAGCGTACGGCCTAAGGTCGGCCGGACCGTCATCGGTTCGTTGCGTAGTGGCGCCGGCCTTTGCGACCGGCGCCGGGCGTCCGGCGGCTACCGGCCTGGACAGTAGCCGGTCACACCGTGGCGCCGTGGCATTTCTTGTACTTCTTGCCGGAGCCGCACGGGCAGGGATCGTTGCGTCCGACCCGGGCGCCATTGGGGTTCGGCGCGCTGTTGTCGCCTAACGTGCGGGTACGGCCGGCGCCCACGACCTTGGGCGGTTTGCGCGGCGGCTGCGGTTCGGCGTTCGATGCGCCGGCCGGCGCAGCAGGCGTATTCCCGGTGGGCTCTGCTGCCGCCTTCCCGGGCTCCGCGGCCACATCCTCGCGGATCCCGAGCGCATTGTACTGCCGCGTTGGGCGGCGGGCAGGATCTGCCCCGCGGGCCGTGCCGCCCCCCCCGCCCCCGCCGTTGCCAGCGGATGGTCCACCGGATTGGCCGCCCGGCCCCGGGTCGAACACGAGTTGCGCGCGCAGAAAGCGCTCGGTGAAGGTGTGGTACACGTCGTTCATCAGGTCGACGAACATGGTGTACGCTTCCTTCTTGTACTCGATCAGCGGGTCGGTCTGCCCCCACGAGCGATACTGGATCGCCGCGCGCAGCTGGTCGAGATCATACAGGTGGTCCTTCCACTTCTCGTCGAGGACGTTGAGCATGACCAGTGACAGCAGCTGCATGCCGTACTCGTTCAGGCTAACGAACTTGCCGTCGAACGCCTTGCGCCCGGCTTCGCGCGCCGCCTCCTGCGCGTCGGCGATGGTCTGCGGCTTGATCTCCGCCCCCTCCTCGAATTCGGGCACGATGAGCAGGTAGTGCATGAGCACGTCCTGCCGCAGCAACTGGAAGTCGTAGTCCTCGGGACTCTCGTACGACTCCAGGTTCGTCTCGACCCGGCGATTCAGCGCCCCTTCCACCATCTTGAACGCTTCGCCCTTGAGTTCTTCGCCACCCTCGAGCGCGAACGACCGAAGCGAGTAGATCACCTCGCGCTGTTGGTTCATCACATCGTCGTACTCGAGCAGCCGTTTGCGCGATTGGAAGTTCTGCATCTCGACGCGCTTCTGCGCTTGCTCGATGGACCGCGTGATGAGCGAGTGCGTGAGCACCTCGCCTTCCTGCGCGCCCATACGGTCCATGAGTTTGGCAATGCGCTCAGAGCCGAACAGGCGCATCAGGTCATCCTCGAGGGACAGGAAGAACTGCGATGCGCCCGGATCGCCTTGTCGTCCGGCGCGGCCGCGGAGCTGGCGGTCGATGCGCCGCGACTCGTGTCGTTCCGATCCGACAATGTGGAGGCCGCCTAACTCCATGACTTCGGCGTCCTGGCCCTCCGCATCCTTGACCGTGGACATCTTGGAGTCGGTGACGCCGGCGCCGAGTTTGATGTCGGTGCCGCGGCCGGCCATGTTGGTCGCGATCGTCACGGCGCCGGGCTGGCCGGCGCCGGCGATGATCTCCGCCTCACGCTGGTGGTACTTGGCGTTCAGCACGTTGTGGCGGATGCCCGCACGTTGGAACATGCGCGACAAGGTCTCCGACACTTCCACGTTCACGGTGCCGATCAGGACGGGGAACCCGAGCTGGTGCAACCGCTCGGTTTCCTGGAGGATGGCGTTGTATTTCTCGCGGCGCGTTTTGAAAATCAGATCGTGACGGTCGTCGCGGATCACGGGCTTGTTGGTCGGGATCACCGACACGCCAAGTTTGTAAATCTCGTGGAACTCCGTCTCTTCGGTCTCGGCGGTGCCCGTCATACCGGCCAGCTTCTCGTACATGCGGAAGTAGTTCTGGATGGTGATCGTCGCGAGCGTTTGCGTCTCGCCTTTCACCTGAACTCCCTCCTTGGCCTCGACCGCCTGGTGCAGGCCCTCGGACCAGCGGCGTCCGGGCATGGTACGTCCGGTGAACTCATCGACGATGAGGACCTGCCCTTCCTGCACGACGTAGTTCACGTCCTTTTCATACAACGCGTGGGCGCGCAACAGCTGGTGGATGATGTTCAGCTTCTCGCTCTTGAGCGCGTATTCGCGGTCGAGCGCGGCGCGGGCCTCGAGCTTCTCCTGCGGCGACAGGTCGGGATCGTGCTCGATGCGGTGCACGGCCTCGGAGATGTCGGGCATGATGAACGCCTCGCGATCCTCGGGCGACATGAAGTCCACGCCGCGGTCCGTGAGGTGGACGGTGTGGTTCTTCTCGTCGAGCACGTAGAGCAGCCGCTCTTCGATGTCGCCGAACTGCTGGCGGCTGGCGCTCTGCCGGCGGTCGGCGATATGGTCGAGCTCCATCTTCTGCACCAGCTGCTTGTTTCCGCCCTCATTGAGGAGCTTGAGCAGCCGCTTGTTCTTGGGCGCGCCTAACTGACCCTGGTACAGCCGTTGGGCAGCGAGCCCCTTGTCGTCCGCCTCGAGCGCCTGTTCCGCCTCGGCCACCAGCCGGTTCGCGTCTTCGGTCTGGACGCGCACCAAACGGGCGACCGCCGCGTTGTGCTCGAAGTACGCGCCGTCGCTCTCGTTACCCACCGGACCGGAGATGATGAGCGGCGTGCGCGCTTCATCGACGAGCACCGAATCCACTTCGTCGACGATGGCGTACCAGTGCGGCCGCTGCACCCGCTGGTCCAGCGACAACACCATGTTGTCGCGCAGGTAGTCGAAGCCGAACTCGTTGTTAGTGCCGTACGTGACGTCGCAGAGGTAGGACTGGCGGCGATCCGGTGTATTGGGCTCCGTGTCATCGATACAGCCGACGTTGAGACCAAGGTACGTATAGAGATGGCCCATCCATTGGGAGTCGCGACGCGCAAGGTACGAGTTCACCGTCACCAGATGGGCGCCGCGACCGGCGAGCGCGTTGAGGTAGAGAGGCAACGTGGCGACCAGCGTCTTGCCTTCGCCCGTCGCCATCTCCGCGATCTTGCCCAGGTGGAGCTCGATGCCGCCGATGAGCTGCACATCGTAGTGCACCATGTCCCAGACCGTCTCGCGACCCGTGACCATGAACCCGGTGCCTAACAGACGGCGCGCCGCCTCGCGCACCGTGGCGAACGCTTCGGGCAGGATCTCGTCGAGGACGTCGTTGAGCTCCTGATGCAGCTCTGCCTCGACGCCGCCGCGGCCGTCGGGGCCGTTCAGCTCGTCATCGATGCTCGCGCGCTCCTCGGCGTCGGACGTGAGCTTCTTGCGCTCCTTCAGCTCGGCGACTTTCGCTTCCAGCTCCGCGGTGCGATCGCGCAGGATTCCCCGCAGCTTGTCCGTCTGGCCGCGGAGCTCGGCTTCCGACACGTCGTGCAGCCGCTCGTACTCGGCGTTGATCTCCGCCACGATGGGCTGAACCCGCTTCATCTCGCGCTCGTGGCGCGTGCCGAAGACGGCGGTGAGCAATGGCTTCAACATGGAACTCCCCTATCGGTACAGCGTCGCCGCATGAATGAACTCGGCGACGGACTCGGTCACAAACCCGCGAACCGGCCGCCCTGCGCGAACGCGGTCTCGTATTTCCGTGGATGATACGTCTACCCGCCGCGTGGCGATTCGCGTGAACGGGAGCACGTGCACGCTCCCTTCCCCCTCACCACGTGAGGGGGGGGGATCGCCGTCTCCACGCGCCAATACCACGATTTCCGCCAGCTCTGCCACCCGGTACGAGTCGCGCCAGGACGGGATCTGTCCGACCAGGTCCTCCCCCACCAGTAAGAACCGGCGGGCCTGCGGCTCGCGCGCGGCGTAGGCGACCAGCGTGTCGACAGTGTAAGATAACCCGGCTCGATCGATTTCGATCGCGTCCACGGCGAACCGTAGGTCGTCGCCGATCGTGAGGCGCAGCATCTCCAGCCGCTGTTGCGGCGACGCGATCACCCCACCTTGCTTGAACGGCTGGCGTGCCGCCGGAATGAATACCAATCGGTCAAGCCGCAGCGCCTCGACCGCATCACTCGCCGCGAGGACGTGCCCAACGTGGGGCGGATCGAACGTGCCGCCGAAGAGCCCCAACCGCACCGTGGTCAGGGTTTGGGTGTGGAGTCAACGGGCGCCGGCTTCGCTGTCCCGCATTCCCGCGTCACCGCTCCGTCCTTTGGGTACTTCTGGTGCAACGTTGTGCACGTCTCAGCGACCTCCTCGGTATAGCGGATATCGAGATACGAGCGGACGAGCTGGATCAGCGCCAACTCGGCGTGCCGGGTTTGCGGATAGAGGCGCGCGACGTCCTTGAAGTAAATGATCGCCGGATCGTACGCCTTGCGCCGGAAATAAAACATCCCGGTGTCGTAGTCCTTGATCGCCAGCCACTCCGTGAGTTTGTCGATCTCCTGTTGGGCGCGTGGCTTGAGCGGAGAGTCTGGATACGCGGCAACGAAACTCTGCAGCGTGCTCATCGCCGTCTGGCCGTAATCGGGGTCGAGGCTCGGTTTCCGCCAAAGCTTCGCGTAGGCAATACCGGTCTCGAAGGTGGCCGGACCGGCGAGCGAGTCTTCGGGGAAGCTCTCCGGCACGCGCGAGAATGACTGGGCGGCGAGGATGTACTCGCGCTGCCCTTCGTGAGCTCGCCCCAGGTAGTAATACGCCATGGGCAGCAGCGGATCGCGGGCCGGGAGGTCGGTGGTCAACTTCTCAAAGCCGTTGACCGCGTTCCCCCAGTGTTTTCCCTTCAACTCGAGCAGCGACGCCTTGTAGAGCGCATCGGTAGAGTGGAAACTCGACGGCTGGAAGGTGTGCCGGTGACATGCCGCGAGCCACGCGACAGCGAGCAGAGGGAGAGTGCGGCGTAGGGCAGACACGAGCATGACGGCGGTGATACCCGGAAGCGGGGAGTCGGTTCACCGAGACGGCACGACCGGCGTCGCCGGCCGTGCCGTCTCGCGAAGCCAAGCGACGAAGCGACGGATGCCTTCTTGAATCGGAACGCCGGGCGAGTAGCCCAGCACAGCGCGAGCGCGTGAGATGTCGGCGAAGGTTCGCTGCACGTCGCCCGGCTGAGGGGCAAGCCGCTGGATGCTAGCGGTGCGCCCCAGGGCGCCTTCGAGCAGCGCGACCAACTCGGCCAACGTGGTGGTTTGCGACTCGCCGAGATTGTAGAGTTCGTGCTGAACATCGGCCTCGCGCGTACGGTCCACGGCCGCGAGAACTCCTTGCACCGTGTCACTCACGTACGTGTAGTCGCGCGACGTGGTGCCATCGCCGAACACGGGAATCGGCTGTCCGGAGTCGATCAAGCGCGCGAACTTGTGAATGGCAAGATCCGGACGTTGACGTGGGCCATAGACGGTAAAGAAACGAAGCGAGACGATGCGGAGTCGCGGCTCGAGATGCGCAAACGTTTCGCAAAGCAATTCACCGGCCCGCTTGGTAGCCGCGTACGGACTAACCGGGCAGACCGCCGAGTCGCTCTCCCGGAACGGCACCACACTGGTATCACCGTAGACAGACGAGCTCGATGCGAACACTACGCGCTTCACACCCGCGTCGCGCGCAGACTCGAGCAACACGGCGGTGCCGCGCACATTGACGTCCGCATACAGCGCGGGCGCGGCAATCGATGGGCGCACACCGGCGCGCGCCGCAAGGTGTACGATTACGTCGGGACGCGTAGACCGCAACACATCGCGCATTGCAGCATCGTCGCGCACATCTGATTCGACCAGCGAAAACACGTCGGACCGGCGCGCCGCACCGAGGTTGGCGCGCTTGATAGCGGGATCATAAAAGTCGTCGAAGTTATCCACGCCCACGACGCGGTCGCCGCGCGCCAGCAGCGCGTCGACGATGTGTGAGCCGATGAAACCGGCGGCGCCGGTGACCAGGACGTGCTCAGCCACGCGGTGCCAACCGCTCGGGGCCGAGGGAGCGGAAGTATTCGATCGTTCGGGCCACGCCGTCGCGTAGGGCCACGCTCGGCTCCCAGCCCAACATCTTCCGCGCACGCGTGATGTCGGGGCGGCGCACCTTGGGGTCGTCAACCGGAAGCGGCCGGTACTCGATTGGTGCGGAGCTCCCGGTGAGCTCCAGCACGACCTCGGCCAACTGCCGGACTGTATACTCCGTCGGATTGCCGATGTTGGTCGGATCGGCGTCTCCTTTGAGAAACAATGCGTAGATGCCCTCGACCTCGTCGGACACGTAGCAGAAACTGCGCGTTTGCGACCCATCGCCGTAAATGGTGATCGGTTCGTTCGATAGTGCCTGGACGATGAAGTTCGACACCACCCGCCCGTCGCGCGGCCGCATGCGCGGCCCGTAGGTGTTGAAGATGCGCACGAGCCGCGTATCGAGTCCGTGATAGCGGTGATACGCCATCGTCATCGCTTCGGCGAACCGCTTCGCCTCGTCGTACACCCCGCGCGGGCCCACCGGGTTCACATTCCCCCAGTACGTCTCCGGCTGTGGGTGCATCAGCGGATCACCGTAGACCTCCGACGTGGACGCGAGGAAGAACCGGGCATGCTTGGCGAGGGCCAGACCCAGCGCGTTGTGCGTGCCTAACGCACCGACCTTGAGCGTCGGGATCGGATGCTCGAGATAGTCGATGGGACTCGCCGGCGAGGCGAAGTGGAGAATGCCGTCCAGCGCGCCGGCCACGTACGTATAGGTAGAGATGTTGTGCCGCACAAACTCGAAGCGCGGCTGACCCATCAGGTGCGCGATGTTGTCCGGGTGCCCCGTGATGAAGTTGTCCAATCCCACCACGCGGTGTCCGTCGGCGAGGAATCGGTCGCTCAGGTGCGACCCCAGGAAGCCGGCAGCGCCGCTGATCAGTACCCTCATTCGTTTCCCCGTCCGATGGAGCGATAGGTGAAGCCTAACGCAGCCATCCGTGCAGGGTCGTACAAATTGCGACCGTCGATGACGATCGGGCGAGCGAGCCCGGCCTTGATACGCTGGAAATCCGGGTGACGGAACTGATTCCAATCGGTGACCACGATTAGCGCATCCGCGCCGTCGACGGCATCGTAGTTGGTGTCGGCGTAGGCGATCCGGTCACCCAGGCGCCGCCGTGCCTCAGGCATCGCCACCGGATCGTGCGCCACCACCTGCGCCCCCGCAGCCAACAGCTCGTCGATAAGCGTCACGGCAGGCGCGTCACGCATGTCGTCGGTCTGCGGCTTGAACGCCAGTCCCCACACCGCAATGCGCCGACCGCGCAGACCGTCCGTCAATACGGCGGCCAACTTCTCGAACAGACGATGCTTTTGCCGCTCGTTCGCCTGTTCAACCGCGTCCAGAACGCGCATCGACGCGCCATGCTCGTTGCCCGTGCGCAGCAGTGCTTTCACGTCTTTGGGAAAGCACGACCCGCCGTAGCCGGGCCCGGGAAAAAGGAACGACGGCCCGATGCGCGCGTCGCTGCCGATGCCTTTCCGCACCTGGTCCACGTTTGCACCGACCCGCTCGCAGAGATTGGCGACTTCGTTCATGAACGAGATGCGTGTAGCCAGCATCCCGTTGGCCGCGTACTTGGTGAGCTCGGCCGACGCGATGTCCATGAAGATGATCGGTTTCCCCGTGCGTACGAACGGCGCATACAATTCCGCCATGACCGAGCGAGCGGAATCGCTCTCCACGCCCAACACCACACGGTCGGGGCGCATGAAATCCTCAACGGCTGCCCCTTCCTTGAGGAATTCCGGGTTGCTGCACATGTGGAACGGAAACGTTGCGTTCTTCGACACGACGGCAGCCACTTTGCGCGCGGTACCTACCGGCACCGTAGACTTGGTCACGATGACCATCTCGCGCGTCATGTGTTGGCCGATGAGAGCCGCCACCTCGAGCACGTGGCGGAGATCGGCCGATCCGTCCTCGTCCGGCGGCGTGCCGACAGCTATGAACACTACTTCCGATGTCCGAATCGCCCCACCGACGTCGGTCGTGAACGTGATGCGCCGTTGCTGTTGGTTGCGCTCCACCAGATCGCCGAGCCCCGGCTCGTAAATCGGCATCACGTTGCGCTTCAGTCCATCAATTTTCTCGTGGTCGATGTCCGCGCAGACGACATCATTCCCCGTTTCCGCCAAACAGGCTCCGACGACGAGGCCAACGTAGCCCGTCCCCACGACAGTGATATGCACGATGCAGGAATGGTTGAATCTGGAAGTTGGCCGA
This sequence comes from Gemmatimonadaceae bacterium, assembly GCA_025450035.1. Lineage (GTDB taxonomy): Bacteria > Gemmatimonadota > Gemmatimonadetes > Gemmatimonadales > Gemmatimonadaceae > JADGGM01. The sequence goes on along the minus strand of JANWIF010000122.1, from coordinate 7,975 downwards.
TACGGCGTCAGCCTTTGAACTTATCGGTGTTCGGGAGGCCCGGCAATGCACGGGAAGATGAACTCCCTAGGGGTACCGAAACCGGTAAGTCGCAACCAACTGGAACCGCCCGTACGTGGCGGCAGGCGTGGGCAGATTGTTGACGTTGTCAACACGGGCAGCCTGGAACTGCAACGTCAGCGGAATGATCGCATCGAGCCACTCGACCGATGCATCCCCCATCCATGCGCTCTGGACGTCCGGGCGGTCTCCGGTTGCATAGGGGAACGGATCTCCCGCGTGACCGGCCCGCGCCGGGGGCGGACGCGTGAAGATGCGTTGACTCCCGCGCCGCCACCGGGAAAGACCGGCCGACACGTGCAGCTTTCCCAGAGGCCAGACATCAACGAAGGCGCGCCCCTGGTCGGCATCGGGCCCCAGCTCCGAGCCAACGGGCTGGTCGTATTGCTGCCACGTGTTCGTGTAGAAGCTCTCGAGATAGGTAAAGCTGCCCACGCGGCGATACTGCAACCCGATGCTGGTGGGCATGGGCAGGGCGAGCGCGTACGTCGCGCGCAGATTGTAGGCGAGCAGGTCCGGAAAGGTCCGCCGATCGGCGGCATCGATCTGTATGTCGTCGATCAACAGGTCGCCCTGCAGGGAGAATCGGTCGAGGTTCGCCCGCACAGAACCGAACGCCGTAAGATTGACGTTCCCGGCCGGGTTGGTGGTGCGGCCGCGATCGTTCTGCGTGACCTGATACACCATGAGCGGGTTCGCGAAATTCAGGTCGACGCCGCCGCCTTGTTTGGGAATGAGCGCGGTTTCCCCGACGGTGAGCTCGACCTTGTGCGACGGTCGCCAGGTGAGCGCATGCGCGGCCAGCATCCGGTGCCATCGGCTGGTGCCCAAGCTATCCGGAACGCTATCCACGGCCGGTGAGAGCACCACATCGTTGAGCTCGGCGATGAGCGCCTTGAACTCGAAGTGGGTCCACTGGGCGGTGACGCTGATCCGATCGAGGGCCGGCCCGTTGGCCGACAACACCATCGATTCAAGACCATCACCGATCCAGGCCTCGCGCCCGCGCCCAACGGAGATCACGACCGGGCCCAACTTCCCGGTGGCATAGGCCTCGCTGAAATCCAGGACTCCAGAGGTGCTCCGGAACTGATTGGCGCGCACCGTGGGGTCGTTGCGACTGGACGTCTCGCCATAGGCCTCGGTGACCAGGGCCACGTTCGGTCCGCCGTCGAACGACACGCGCACTTTCGCCAGGCCGACCGCGGGGGGCGTACCGGTCGACGTTGGGCGAACGTCCTCCCACAACGGTTCGACCTCGCCGCCGTGGAGCGCGGTGCCCTGCAGCGATGCTTCGCCGCCGAGGCGCACGCGGTGCGCATCCGTTAGGCGCGCCGAGTCGGCGGCGACGCTGTCGGCGAGGAAGCGGCCGGTGAGCACGTCGAGCACACGCCCGGTGCACGCCGGCTCTCCCTTGGCGGTCCGAAGCGCCGCGCGCACGTCCTTGACCATGAATGGCCGAAACGCGGAGATGCGCGCGGAGCCGCAGCCGAGTTGCACCAGGCCATCGAGCTGGACGTACGCCGGATCGTCCAACGGCAGCGTCATCAGCGGATGCTGCGCGGCGGCCGCACCGGTACTCGAGATGAGCAGGGTCGCGACGGCTCCCAGTATTCGACCGGTGATCATCCGGCCCCCCTGGTGAATTGTCGTGTCTCAGCGCCCGAGCGATCACGCAGACGGGCGATGAGCGCTGACTGCGGCGAGAACTCCGGAACTAGCTCCTGCAGCTTGCGCACGATCGCCCGCTCGTCGCGGGCGACGACCGCATCCCACAGTTGCTCCAGCTGGTGGTCGAACGGCTTCGCGGCGTCGGTCTTCACGATGCGGATCTTTTCATAGCGCGTCGGCAGTGTTTCCTCCGTATCCGACGTCAGCTGTTCGTGCAATTTTTCACCGGGGCGGAGTCCCGTGAAGACAATCGGGATGTCAACATCCGGCTCGAGTCCGGAGAGGCGAATCAGATTGCGGGCGAGGTCGAGGATCTTGACCGGTTCGCCCATTTCCAGCATCACGATCCGGTCGCGTGCTTCGTCTAACGCCGAGGCCTGCAACACCAGCTGCACAGCCTCCGGAATCGTCATGAAGTAGCGCGTCGCCTCGGGATGCGTCACGGTAACCGGTCCGCCATCGGCAATCTGTTCGGTAAACAGCGGCACCACCGAACCGTTGCTGCCTAACACGTTGCCGAACCGTACCGCCACGCAATGATGTGCCCGCGAGCTGGCGAGCGACAGCACGAGCTTTTCGGCCAGCCGCTTGGTGGCGCCCATGATATTCGTGGGGCTCACCGCTTTGTCGGTCGAGATGAGTACGAACGTGGCGCCGTGCTCGGCTGCGGCTCGTACCACATTGCGAGTGCCGAAGATGTTGTTGTGCACAGCGTGCGCGACGTGCGCCTCCATCATCGGGACGTGCTTGAACGCGGCCGCGTGGTAGACGATCTCCGGCCGCTGCTGGCGGAACAGCCGGTCGATGTCTGAGCTCTCGCAGATGTCGCAGATCGTGGGCCGCACGTCGAGCCCCGGATGCTTGCGGTGCAGCTCCTGCTCGATGAGAAAGAGCGCGTTCTCGCCGCGCTCCACGAGCACTACGAGGGCCGGGTCGAAGGTGGCGATCTGGCGCGCCAGCTCGCTACCGATGGAACCGCCCGCCCCGGTGATGAGCACCCGACGCCCCGCGATCTCGCCGCGGACGGCGGAGGAGTCCAGGGCGACCGGGTCGCGCCCCAGAAGATCTTCCACCAGCACCGGGCGCACCTGGCTCATCTGGACGCGCCCCGAGAGCGCGGCGATGGCTGGGAGGATCTTGAACGGTACCTTGGTCGCCAGACACCGGTTGACGATCGCCTGAATCTGCTCGCGCGTCGCCGACGGGATGGCGATGATGATTTCGTCGACCGGATGCGTGCGCAGCACCTCGTCCAACCCGGCCGACGCGCCTAACACAGGGACGCCGTGGATGTGGAAGCCGGTCTTGTGGGAATCGTCGTCGGCGAAGCCCACCGGGACGTACCCCAGGCGCGGGTTGTTGTGCATCTCGCGCAGCAGCAGCTCGCCGGCATCGCCGGCGCCGATGATCAGCACGCGCCGCGGACGCGAGACGCTGGTCTTGGGCCGGCGGCTCTCGCGCAGCGCCCGCAGGAGGAAGCGCACGCCGCCGATGAGCAGCAGCGTGAGCAGGGCGTCGATCACGATCACCGACCGGGGAAACTCGTAGGCCTGCCCCGTGAACACGAGCAGCGCCGTGAACATCGCGCTGCTGATGGCGATCGCCTTGATCAGGGCGAACATGTCGCGCATGCCGACGTACCGCCACCACCCGCTGTACAGCCGGTAGAAGGCGAATGCGCCCAACCGGAAAACGATCAGTGGGGCGAGCGTCGCCAGGAACATCGACCAGTACGCCGCCGGGATCATCCGGTCGAAGCGCAGGATGAACGCCAGTGCGTAGCTCACCACCACCAGGGCGAGGTGCGTGGTGAATACCACCATCCGGCGATGCTGGAAGACCAGCGTTAGAAACTCGATCTGCAGGCGACTCGGCCCGCGGCCGCCTGCCGCGGGTTCAGTGGCCATAGAAAACGCGCACGCTGCCGATCACCTCGTCCTGCTGAGCGCGTGTCAGCTCGGGAAACACGGGAATTGAAATCACCTCGCGCGCGGCGCGCTCGGATTCCGGGCAGCTGCCCTGGCGATATCCGAGATACGCAAAGCAGGGCTGCAGGTGAAGTGGCAGCGGATAATAGACGGCGGAACCGATCCCGTCGCGCTTCAAGTGCGACTGGAGGTCATCGCGCCGGTCCGCGCGCAGCGTGTACTGGTTGTAAATCGACTCGTTGCCGGCATCGATGGTGGGGGTGCGCACCTCGGGCACGTCGGCAAAGGCGCGATCGTAGTACGCCGCGTGCTCGCGGCGCAGACGGCTCCAGTCGGCGAGGTGTGGAAGCTTGGCGGACAGGACTGCCGCCTGGAGCGCGTCGAGCCTGCTGTTGTAGCCCACCTCGTCGTGGAGATACTGCGTCGCGCCGCCGTGCACGCGGAGCCTGCGCAGCCGCGTCGCGAGCGCCTCGTCTTGCGTCACCATCATGCCGCCGTCGCCGTAGCCGCCCAGATTCTTGGAGGGAAAGAAGCTCAACGTGCCGATGGTCGCGCTCTCGCCCGCCATCACCCATTCGCCGCCGATGCGGCGCCGCGCGCCAATGGTCTGCGCCGCATCTTCGATGATCGGCAAGTTCGGCAGAACGGCCGCGAGCTCCTCCATCCGCGCCATCTGGCCGAACAGGTCGACCGGGATCACCGCCCTGGTACGCGGCGTGCAGACGGCCGCGGCATGCGCGGTCGAGAGGTTGAACGTGGCCGGATCGATGTCGGCGAACACCGGCGTCGCGCCCACGTTGTGCACGGTCCCGGCGGTCGCGAAGAACGTGAACGGCGTCGTCACCACTTCGTCTCCGCGCCCGATGTCCAGCGCCCGGAGCGCGAGCAACAGCGCATCGGTGCCGCTGGCGCACCCGATGGCGAACCGCGTGTGCGACAACTCGGCGACGGCAGCCTCGAGCCGCTCGACCGTCGAACCGAGGATGAATAGCTGGTCTTCGACCACCTGCATCAACGCGGGCACCACGTCGCTCCGGATGTGCGCGTGTTGCGCTTTCAGGTCGAGCAGAGGAACGGGCATGTGACGGCAGTGAGTGGGTTACGAGGAATGTGGATCGGGCTCGGCGCGCCGTCCGACACGGGACGCCGCGATGGCGACCGGTGCCGCGCGGTCAATCGAGAACGAACGTGTCGCGGCGCGAAGGCGGAGTCAATCGGCCGTGACCATCGCCGCTCTGGCGAACTCGTGCCACTCCTGCAGTGATCGGACGCGTGGCGGACGGAACCGCAACGATAGGATCGCGTCGCACGCCGCGTTCGCCGCGGAGAGTGTCGTAGTGTACGCGACCCGATGCGCCACGGCCGCCTGCCGCATGGAATAGTCGTCGTGCTGGGAATGCTTTCCGAGTGGCGTGTTGATCAACAGCTGCACCTGGCCGTTCACGATGAGGTCGATACCGTTCGGCCGTCCTTCGTGCACCTTGAACACGCGCTCCGCGGGAATACCGCGCGCCCGCAGATATTTCGCCGTGCCCGTGGTGGCGAGCAGACGAAACCCCATCTCCTGGAATCGGCGCGCGACCGGCACGATGTTCGCCTTGTCCGTCTCGTTCACGGTGATGAGCACGGAGCCTTCGAGGGGCAGCGCATTGTCGGCGGCGAGCTGTGCCTTGGCAAAGGCGCTGCCGAACGAATCGGATATCCCCATCACCTCGCCGGTGGAACGCATCTCAGGTCCGAGAATGGGGTCGGCCTCACGGAACTTGTTGAATGGAAACACCGCCTCTTTCACCGACACGTACGGCGGCACGATCTCTTCGGTGAATCCCACGGCGGCCAGCGATTCGCCGAGCATCACGCGCGCGGCGAGTGACGCGACGGGGAGCCCGATGGCCTTGGACACGAACGGAATCGTGCGACTGGCACGCGGATTCACTTCGAGCACATATACCGTGCCATCCTTGATCGCGAATTGGACGTTGATCAACCCCACGACGCCGAGGGCCGACGCCAGCGCGACGGTATGCGCGCGCATCGTCGCGAGGTCGGCCTCGCCGATGATGTAGGGCGGCAGCACGCATGCCGAGTCGCCGGAGTGAATGCCGGCGTCCTCGATGTGTTGCATCACGCCGGCCACGACCACGCGTTCACCGTCGGAAATCGCATCGACATCCGCTTCGTACGCGTCCTCGAGGAACCGGTCGATGAGCACGGGCCGGTGTTCCGACGCGCGCACGGCGTGCTCGAAGTAGTCGCGCAGCGAGTCATCGTCGTACACGATCTGCATCGCGCGCCCGCCTAACACGTAGGACGGGCGGACGAGCACCGGATAGCCAATGCGTTGGGCAATTCCCACCGCGTCGTCGACATTGGTGGCCGTACCACTCGGCGGTTGATTTACCCCGACGGCGCGCGCCACGGCCTCGAAGCGCCGGCGGTCCTCGGCGATGTCTATGGCATCGGGCGAGGTGCCGAGGATGCGTACGCCGGCCGCTTCCAAGGGGCGGGTCAACTTGAGCGGCGTCTGCCCGCCCAACTGTACCACGACGCCCACCGGCCGCTCACGTTCGACGATCTCGAGCACGTCCTCGAACGTGAGCGGTTCGAAGTACAGTTTATCCGACGTGTCGAAGTCGGTGGACACGGTTTCCGGATTCGAGTTGACCATGATCGTCTCGTACCCGCGCTCGCGCAACGCGATGGCGGCCCGGACACAGCAATAGTCGAACTCCACACCCTGCCCGATGCGATTGGGACCGCTGCCCAATATGATCACGGATGGCCGGCCGGATGGCGGGGCTTCGCTCTCCTCGTCGTAGCATCCGTACAGGTACGGCGTCGCCGATGGAAACTCGCCGGCGCACGTGTCGACCATCTTGTACACCGGGCGCACACCGTGCTGCCAGCGACGGGCACGCACCGCATCTTCGCTCTCGTCGCGCAGCACGCCGAGCTGCCGGTCGGAGAAGCCTAACCGCTTCATGTGTCGAAGAGCCGCCGCGTCCGTGCCGGGCCGTGTCGCGTATCTCCGCTCGGCCTCCACCAGTTCCTGCATCTGATCGAGAAACCACGGATCGATGCGCGTGAGCTCGTGGACGTCGGCTACCGTGAGGCCGCGCTCCAGCGCCCGTTTGACCTGGAAGATGCGCTCCGGCGTGGGCTGGCGGAGTGCGCCCTGGAGCGATGCCAGCGAGTCGTCGGGGAGCCGATCGTCCTGCAATGTGGCGCCGGTCACCCATCCCGCGCGACCCGTCTCCAGCGCGCGCAGCCCCTTCTGCAGCGCCTCCTTGAACGTGCGCCCGATAGCCATCGACTCACCCACCGACTTCATCTGCGTCGTGAGGCGCGGGTCGGCAGCGGCGAATTTTTCGAACGCGAACCGCGGGCACTTCACCACCACGTAATCGAGCACGGGTTCGAACGATGCCGGAGTCGTGCCGGTGATGTCGTTGGTGATCTCGTCCAACCGATAGCCCACGGCAAGCTTCGCACCGATGCGCGCAATCGGAAATCCCGTGGCCTTCGACGCCAGCGCCGATGACCGCGAGACGCGCGGATTCATCTCGATCACCAGCATCTCGCCGTCGGCGGGATTGATGGCGAATTGAATGTTGCACCCCCCTGCTGCCACGCCGATCTCGCGAATCACTGCCACCGCGGCGTCGCGCATCACCTGATATTCGCGGTCGGTGAGGGTCATGGCCGGTGCGACGGTGATCGAGTCGCCGGTGTGTACCCCCATGGGATCCACGTTCTCGATGGAACACACGATCACCACGTTGTCGGCCTGATCACGCATCACCTCGAGTTCGAACTCCTTCCAGCCCAACACGCTCCGCTCGATGAGCACCTGCCCAACGGGCGACAGCTCGAGGCCGCGCCGCACGATCTCCTCGTACTCGTCGCGGTTGTACGCCACGCCGCCGCCCGTGCCGCCAAGGGTGTACGATGGCCGGATGATGGCGGGGAAGTCCACGATCGGAATGAGCGTGATCGCATCGTCCCACGAGCGAGCAATCCCGCCGCGTGCCACCTTGAGGCCGATGCGGCGCATCGCGTCGGCGAACAACTCGCGATCTTCGGCCAACTGGATCGCGCGCGCGTCGGCCCCAATGAGCTCGACCCCGTATTGCGCCAGCACGCCGCGCGCGGAGAGCGCCATCGCGATGTTCAGCGCCGTCTGGCCGCCCATCGTGGGGAGTAGGGCATCCGGGCGTTCGCGCTCGATCACTTGCGCCACGATGTCCGCCGTCACCGGTTCGATGTACGTCCGGTCGGCGAACTCGGGGTCGGTCATGATCGTGGCCGGGTTCGAG